>JAKQHQ010000012.1 GCA_029557995.1 archaeon
TTGTATACACTGACTCCATTGCTGTGTTTCCGTATAATTGATTGTTTTTAAAAAGAGTCCTGTGTGCATCGTAGTACATTCCCTGCTTTTGTGCACATCTGGAAAACACTGCTGGAAACAATGAGGTTGCCTGGTGTGTTATGAAATCCTTGATTACAAGATTAACTAACCCCTTGTCTATGTATTCGGATTTCAGGTTTTCCATCGCCTCATTATCCAGCTGTGTACTGTATGGACAATCATAATCAGTAAATATTATTATTGTAATGTGCGTGTCTGGATAACCTATTACATAGTCGTCTTTTGTTAGGAAATACTTGTAATTAAAGTTTTGCTGTTCAGGCAACATCAGGATATAACCGCCAGCTGCTGGTATGAATACTTGTGAGAACAACTCATCTTTTGAGAAATTTGTTGAATTTATATCGCCTTCAAAAAAGAACAACGGTAATATTGCTGCCTTTGTTGTCTCCATTATTTCTTTTGCCTTGTCTTCCCTGTAGTTCAGCTTTTCAATCTCAACCTCAGAGAAAAGCCCTGTAAAGAAATCTGCGTAGTCGCCTTTCTTGAGCTCATCAATGTATATGTCTGGCATTGTAGATGTAAAATCACTTTCTGGGTTATAGATTATTATAAGCTTTGGCTTACCTGTTGTGTCTGCCTGGTAGCTGTTTACATCAAGGTTGAAATCAATCTGCTCCTCGTTTAATGCCAAGTCAATTATTGCTTGAAGCTTTGGGTAATCTACATAGCCACCTATCTTGTAGCTGTTTACAAAGATTGTGGGTGTGCCTGTGATTCCGATTGCTTGTGCAAGCTGGGTATCTGCGATTATCTTATTAAATATTCCTGCATTATCAAAGTTTAGGTCCTGGTTTAGATAGTTGTTTTCTTCATAGCAATTGTCCATTTCTGCTTTGTTTAGATTAAGGTCTTGATACCAGAGCTCAAACACATTTTTTTGCGTGTTAACTATGTCTTGCAGTATCTTTAATTGTAGGGCTATTGCTTTCTCCTGCAATTGCTCTTCAGTGAAGCTCTCTTCAATAACTAGATTTACATTTGTGTCTGCTATGTTTTGATCTGTTGCATTTGTGTTTGTTGCTTCTGATTTGTTTATTATGGTCACTACAACAACTATGCCAACTATTACTACTATTAAAACAAGCAGTGCTATAAATAAGAAATTATCCTTGCTTGGCTTTTTCTTTATGCCCATTGCCTTTTCAGCAACTGGCTTTTCTGCGCCTTTGCTTGTGTCTTTTGGGGCACTTGCCTTTCCAGCAACTGGCTTCTCTGTGCCTTTGCTTGTGTCTTTTGGGGCACTTGCCTTTTCAGCAACTGGCTTTTTCTTTGTGCTCATTGCCTTTTTAACAATCTTTTCTGGCATCACTTTCTTCTTCAAAAATAATCACCTTTTTTTTATTGTATGCTTAACTATAAAAATAGTAGTTATCCTAATATATATAGACAAGAAAACTATTAAAAATATGTATTATTTATGCAGTTAGATAAAAAAACTAAAGATGACCTAAGGCACAAGCATTATGGTGTTTATGGAAGACACTCTGCTGTTGAGATATGTAGCTGGAACAAGAAGGCGTTGCGTGGCGAGGGCGTGTGCTATAAACAACAGTTCTATAATATTGAATGCCATAGATGTGCACAGATTACCCCATCTGTCTTATGGTGTCATAACAACTGCATATTCTGCTGGCGTCCAGCTGAATATATGACTGGTGTGCTTGATGAAAAGGACTATGACGCACCTAAAGAAATAATTGATGGGCTTTTTAGAGAGCGCAAAAAACTTCTTACTGGCTTTGGTGGCTTAAAGAAAGTTGATAAAAAACTTCTTAAAGATGCTGAGATACCAAGCCATGTTGCAATATCGCTTTCAGGGGAACCAACAATGTATAAAGAGCTTGATAAGCTTATACTTGAGTTAAAATCAAGAAAAGAAATTAAAACAATATTTCTTGTTACTAACGGGCTTGAACCTGAGATGCTAAAAAAACTAAAAGAACATTATGCGCTTCCTACACAACTTTATTTGTCTCTTGTAGCACCAAATGAGAAACTGCATAAAACTATCAATAGACCAAAGATAAAGGGTTCTTGGGAGAAACTAATGAAAACGATTGCATTGCTTCCAAAACTAAATTGCAGAAAAGTGATTAGATTCACACTAATCAAGGGGCTAAACGATTCAGAGAAATATATAGATGAATTTGTTAAGCTTTTTGAAAGCTCAAAGGCAGATTTTGTTGAGGTTAAGGCCTATATGTATCTTGGGTATTCAAGGAAGACAATGACAATAGACAACATGCCTAGCTTTGAGGAATGCCTTTCATATGCAAAAGAATTTGAGAAATTTTCAAAGGATTTTAAAATCTCAGATATTTGTAAACCATCAAGGATAATTCTTTTAAAAAACAAAAATAGCAAATATAATAATTTCATAATAAATAAGTGATGTTATGGAACAGAAAATTAATGATGAATTGATTGGTGTTATTGACCTCTTGCAAAAAGAAAAAACAGTGTGCCTGCTTGCGCCGAGCTTTCCTGTTGATTTTGCTTTTCCAGAAATCATTTTAGAGCTTAGGGAAATGGGCTTTACAAAGGTTGTTGAGCTTACTTATGCTGCTAAGCTTATTAATTATAAGTATATTGAAATATTAAGGGATACCCCTGAGAGGCAGTATATTTGCTCTAACTGCCCAACAATTGTAAAGCTTGTAGAAAGCAAATACCCAGAACAAAAAGACAAGCTTATAGATGTGGCCTCCCCTATGGTTGTTATGGCTAGGTTTGTAAAACGGGAGTTTGGGAGTGACTTTAAGACTGTGTTTGTTGGGCCATGCCTAGCAAAAAAGCAGGAAGCAAAGGAAAACATGGATTGCGTGGACTTTGCTGTAACCTTTAAGGAGCTTTGTGATATGTTTTCTTACATGGAAAACGCTGGGCTCCTAAAGCAAATCCCTGACACCAAGGAAAACTTGGAATTTGATAAGTTCTATAGCGACATAACAAAGATTTACCCCATAGCTGGTGGGGTTGCTGAGAGCATGCTAAACAAAGGTGTGTTGCAAAAAGAGCAGATAATTGTGTGCGATGGTCCAACTACATTTGATATTGCGATGAAGGACTTTTGTGAGTTCAAGAATTTCAGATTTATTGATGCGGTGTTCTGCAAGGGTGGTTGCATCTGCGGGCCTGGCGTGATAAGTAAGGATGGGGTTGAGGCAAGGAAGGAAAGGGTCTTGCAGTATAAGGACAAGTCAAGGTTTTACCAACCGGACGGCAATTATGGGAAGTTCGTGCATGCCTTTGGGCTTGACATAAAAAGAAAGAAAGATGCATGACTTAAAATGCGCGGTTTGCCAGAAACTTTGTAATTTAATCTGTGATGCCATTTTCTGTAATTTGGTATACTGCTTCACCGTCTGGAAGGCTTGGCGAATCCACTAGCTTAGCTATTCTTTTTGAGCCAGAACCTTTTCTTAGATAAATCCTTGTCTTTGAGGCGTGCTTGACTACATTCCCACCTATTGCATCTGTAGGGTCACCAAACAACACATCTGGCCTAGACATCACCTGGTTTGTCACAAAGACAACAACATTGTAAAGCTCAGCAATCTTTTGCAGGGTCCTCATGTGCCCATTTAGCTTCTGTTGTCTGTCCGACAACTGCCCCCTGCCTATGAACTCTGAACGAAACTGGCTTGTAAGGGAATCTACTATCAACAGCTTTATGTTATTTTCCTTTATGATCTCCTGCGCCTTCTCAGCTAAGAGCATCTGGTGATTGCTGTTGTAA
>JAKQHQ010000014.1 GCA_029557995.1 archaeon
TGTCAGCAAACTCAAAAAGCGCCTTGAACTTGAAACTACGGTTGCAGACAATGCAGGGGTTTGGTGTTTTGAAGGCCCTCAGCTCTGAGTTAAAGTAAGAGACAACTGTTTTCTTGAAATCCTTTCTCTTGTCTATAACATGGTGCTCTATGCCTAGCTTTTTGCATACAGCCCTTGCATTATCTATTGCCTTATTGTCAGTTCTGCCTTCCCAGTTAGGCAACTTAAAGGTTAGAGCAACTGGTGTATAACCCTGCTTTTGCAGGAGAAATAACGCCATAGAGGAGTCAACGCCACCAGAAAGCCCAACAACTACTTTTTTTGGTAACATAAAAATCAGTTAATCTCTTACATATTTGACAAAACAATTATTGTTTAGAAATAATACACCCTTGCCTTTGAGACAGCTAACTCAATCAAGGAGTCAGCAGATTTGATGTTTTCTTCTATTGCCTTGACCTCATCTAGCTTGCCTTTGGTTTTTGGATGCTCTGAAATCATAAAGGAGCAACAGTCTGGATACTGAAGTATGGATATCTGATAAGTGCCAATCTTTTTGGAAATAGAGATTATCTCCTCCTTGTTTAACCCAATCAATGGGGAATATACTGGAAGAGAGCTTGCCTCGTAGATGCATTGCAGGTTTTCAAGGGTCTGAGACGCAACCTGCCCTATTGAGTCGCCTGTGACTATGCCTTTGGAGTTTTCCAGATACGCTATCCTTTCAAGTATTTTAAGCATAAACCTTCTGTAGATTATCATCCTGTAGTCAGCTGGAACTGCTATTAACAACTGTGACTGAATCTCTGAGAACTGTACAATGTAAAGCTTGGTTTTTCCTTGATAGCTTTTCAAGAGCTCACAGAGCCGAAATATCTTGCCTTCAACTTCTCTAGTCACAAGGCTGTTGTTTTGGATATGTACATAGATTACCTTACAGCCACGCTTGTTTAGCATATAGCCTGAGACAGGACTGTCAATGCCACCAGACAGTGAGCATAGGACTGTTCCAGTGCTTGAAACAGGCAGGCCACCAATGCCTGCAAATGTGTCCCTGTTGCTATACACAAAAACTTCTTTCTCTGTAACTTCAATATTTATGTCTAGATCTGGGTGCTTGAGACACACCTTCTTTTTAAGCGTCTCAAACACAATTTCTCCAACAATCTTTCCAATCTCCTGCGAGTTGTATCTATAGCCCTTGTAGGAACGCTTTGCAGAGATCCGAAAGCTCTCAAAAGAAAAGCTTTTAGCTAAGGCAAGGGCTGTTGCCTTTATGTCATCAATGCTTTGGCTGGAGACTAGGCAAAAGGAAAAACCGCTTATGCCTGGTGTCTTTTCTAAAATGCCCTTGAGCTTTTCTATGTCTGAATTCTCATCAAGAAGGCAGACAACCCTGCCAAATCTCTTGTATGTCTTTGCTAGAAGCTTGGCTGTTGCCTCTCTTATGTTCTTAAGCAATATGCCCTCAAATGTGCTTCTGTTGCCTTTCTTGATTGCTATCTCAGAGTAATGTATAAGCACATGCGTGTATCTCATAAAGAATAATAGGGGAAAAAAGAAATATAAAAAGGTTGTATTTGGTTTTTTGGAAAGCAATAATCTAAATTATATATCTTTAAAAGGATTTGCTTTTGCCTGTATGTAAAAAAACATTTGTATATAGAACAATTTGTTTTTATATATTTTGGTTCAATATATTTATTTACTAGTATTTATTTAAAAAAAAAGGGGAAAATTAGAGGTGGAGAAACATGGCTTTTTTTGACGGGGTTTTCTCAAAAAGAGAAGACCTAGATGTAGACGACTACTTGAACAATATGGAGGTTGAGGAGGAACCTGAAGAGGTTGACTTCTGGGTTAGGCCTATAATACTTCAGACAAACGCAGAGGTTGAGCAGACAATCAGGGAGCTCAAGGAAAGGAACATCGTGCTTTTAGATATTGAAAACCTGTCTAAGAGAAATGCACAAAGGGCAAAGCAGTTCTTGGGGCAGATAAAGATGTATGTAAAGGACAACGGTGGGGACATTGCAATGGTTTCTGCTTCAAAGGTTATCCTTACACCATCAAAGGTAAAGATTGATAAAAAAAGATAAATAAACAATGAATTTAGACAAGAATGCCTTTCCTGTTAATGTAAATCTTGATGAGGCAATTTCTATATTCCAAGTGGAGCTAAACAGGAAAGGGTATAAGGTGAATATCACTAAAGATAACCTCCACCTTAACATCCTACCCTTTTGGGTCTGTTTCTATGATGTAGACACAAACAAGGATGGGCAATACAAGCATTACAGCGCGCAGATTGCTCTTAACTCCCTAACCAACAAGCTTCAGGACGAATACCTTAAACTTCTGGACTTTGAGTCGCCAACAATGATAGACGGCCTTGATATCTCATTTGAAAAGGTTGAGATAAGGATTAAAAAATCCCTTGTGTCAAAAGATGAGGCAAAAGACACAATAACAAAGATACTCTCCTGTAAGTTCCAGGTTGATAAGGCAAACGTAACTCTTAGCGGTTTTGAGGAGATGTACATACCAATCTGGAAATGCAACTATGAGGGGCTTGAACTGTCAGTGGATGCAGTTGTTGGCAAGATAAATAATTTTGATAGCATCCCAAAAAAGGAAAAGGGAGTAAGTGAAACATTCTCTGAGATGTGGTCAGAGATCAAGGACCCTAAGATGTTTTTTGGGTATGTTTTTAGGATTGTAAGGGATTGCCTAAGGTTTGTTGCCAAACACTTTATTGTGTTTATAGTGATTGCAATTGCTGTTGCTATACTTGTGCTTGTGCTTTAAATAAGCTTGCTTACTAGGGCATCCAGTTCCTCTTGTGTCTTTAATAAGCTAAGCTTAGCCCGGAATTGCCTAGCGCCAGCAAACCCAGAAACTAGCTGTTGTAAAACCAGCTTTTGGGAGGCAAGAGGGTTTTGGCTCTTTCTTGAGATTCTAAGAAAATCTATAATGTTTTCTTTTGCGCTTCTCTGCTTATTGCCTGAAATCACAGAAAAGATAGATGGATTGCTAAGGGCTTGCCTTCCTACCATTAGCAAACTAAACTCGTCAATCTCTTTAAAGATTGCAATGTTAGTGAGGTTGATGTCCCCATTATAGATTACAGGCAGGCTTGTGGAGCTTGCTAACTGCTGTACCTTCTTGTAGTTGGATGGTGTTGAATAATCATCAACCCCGAGCCTGCCGTGGACAGCGACTGCATCAATGCCAGACAGCTCAAGCTTTTTTAGGACTTCAAAAGAATTGTCAAACCTATAGCCAAGCCTTATCTTTGCTGTTACTGGCTTTGAGCTAATGCCTTTTACGACTTTTAAGGTTTCAGAAACCTTGTCTATACTGTCTAAAAGAATAGCTCCACAGTTTCCTGAGATTAGATTTGGCGACGGGCAACCAAGGTTGAAGTCAAGTATATCAAAACCCTTGAGCTCAAGTACTCTGGAGAGAGCAGAAAGTGTGCTTTGCTGGTTTGTGAAATCACCAACCAATTGCAGGGAGACGTGGCAAGACTGCTTTTTTAGAATGTCTAGTAGCAGGGTTGAACAAGTATTTTGCACAAAAGATATGTGTTGCATCTCTGTATATGCTAGGGCGCAATGGTTGTTGGAGCAAAGCTCCCTAAAAGAGTAGTTTGTATAATCAAGCATTGGGGCAAGAACGCCTTTGTTTTTAAATGCTACAT
>JAKQHQ010000019.1 GCA_029557995.1 archaeon
CGAGAAAAAAACAGTCCAAGATATTTGTTATTCAGCCTACCCTGCACACCACCCTACTGCGTTTTACCCACTAAGCTATGTAATATCCAATAAAAAAAACAGTGTGTATTTTGCTGGGGATACGCTTATGACTAAAGAGCAAGAATGTATCAAGGCGGATGTAGCAATCCTGCCAATCGGTGGGGACATGACGCTGGATGCTGTTAGCGCAATGTCTATTACAAAAAAGATAAAACCAAAATATATAATCCCAATGCACTATAACACATTTGCAGGAATAAGCCAAGACCCACTCTGGTTGAAAGAGCGACTGGAAAAAAAGAATTGCGTAACCAAGATGATTATATTAAACCCTGGAAAAAAATGGGCTTACAGATAGCTTTTGGCTATTTATAGTCATCAATTTCTATCTCTTGCAATTGCCTCGCTATCCTTACGCTCTTGTTTTTCTTTAAAAGCTGTTTCTCTCTTTTGTCCAAATCTGTATATTTGCCTGAGATATGTGTCAAGTAAACACAACCTGCCCTTGCCTTGCTTGAAAACTCCAATACCTCTTCAGCAAAAGAATGCTTTACAAGAATTGCCTTTCTTGAGTCCTCCTTGAAAAATGTGCTTTCATGAACAAGTATATCAATGTCTTCCAAGGCCTTTGGTATCTTTTTAAGTGGCATGGTGTCTGTGAGATATGCAATCTTTTTTCCGACTTTCCTGAAAGTAAAGTCCATAACATCCTTTGGATGTATTATCTTTCCGCCAAGCTTTATTGATTGCCCTTTCTGGAGCCTTGAAAACAACTGCCCTTCTGGTATGTTTAGTTTTAACGCTTTTGCCTTGTTGAATCTCCCAACCTTGTCTTTTACTTTGAATATATAGCCATTAGTTTTAATGCTGTGTAAAAGTGGTATGGCCTCAACCACTATGTCCTGTGTGTCTAACGCCTTGCCTCTCTCAATTTCTATGACATTTATCTTGTAGTCAAGCTTGTAGATGTCTGAGATTATAAGAGCAATTAATCTCTCAAGGAAAACTTTTTCGCCTTTTGGGACATAGATATTTAGATTGGATACCCTGTTGTTTAGCTTGAAGCTAGAAAGCAAACCAAAAAGCCCAAAGTAATGGTCGCCGTGCATGTGGGTTATGAATATATTGTTGATCTTCATTGCGCTTTGGCTTGATTTCATTATCTGTTGCTGGGTGTTTTCTGGGCAGTCAAACAAATAACCTTGCCCGTTATAACTTAGTAAAAGACTTGAAAGGTTCCTTAAAGATGTTGGAGCTGAGGCGCAGTTGCCTAAAAAAACAATCTTTATTTTGTTTGGCATACATATTATATACACAAATATGTTTTTAATAAAATTGGAACATATATTATATATTAAATTCTAATTAAAAGCAGGCAAGATATATGGTCAATAAAAAAACCAAAAAGCAGAAGTTTGGCAAAAATAGCAATAAGAAGATAGAGGCAAGCACAGATGTCAAGGAGCTCATATACAATGACACAAGCGAGATTGAGGTCCCAAAAAAAATGATTGACCAGGTGATTGGTCAGGACTCTGCAATTAAATTGATAAAGAAGGTGGCACAACAGAGAAGGCACATCATGCTTATTGGGGCACCAGGCACAGGTAAGTCAATGATTGCTACAGCCCTTGCAGAAATGCTACCAACAAATAAATTAACAGACATCCTAAGCTACCCAAACCTTGAAGACAGCCACACACCTATCATCAAAGAGGTCCCTGCAGGGGACGGCAAGAAAATCGTGGAGGCAGCAAAGCTTGAAGCAGCTAGGCAAGTTGGTGCTGGAAAGATATTAGGGTTTTTCCTGCCTACTCTCTGGCTTATAATTTCTGTGGTGTTCTGGAAGCTTGGCTGGGTGCCTGATGTTGTGTTTTCTGCAATGCTGTTGCTCTCAGGGTTCTTGATGGTTTCAACCTCATTAAGCATGCAGATGATGGGCAAGGAAAAAGCGTTACTACCTAAAATCATTATAGACAACTCAAATAGAAAAGAGGTGCCGTTTATTGATGCGACAGGAGCAAAAGCTGGCGCCTTGCTTGGAGATGTCTTGCATGACCCTTTGCAGTCAGGTGGGCTTGGAACTCCTGCACATTTAAGGGTAGTTCCAGGAATGATACATAAGGCAAATGGCGGGGTTCTGTTTATTGACGAGATATCAGCTTTGTCTCCAAAATCCCAGCAGGATTTGTTGACTATCTTGCAGGAGAAAAAATTTAGCATAACTGGACAATCTGAAATGTCAAGCGGAGCGATGGTGATGACAACCCCTGCACCATGCGATTTTATACTGGTAGCTGCAGGAAACTACAATGACCTAGACAAGGTGCATCCTGCTATAAGGTCAAGGATAAGGGGCTCCGGGTATGAGTGCCACATGAACATAGACATGCCTGACACCATAGAGAATAGAAATAAAATCGTGCAGTTTGTTGCTCAGGAAATTGCAAAAGACAAAAAGATACCGCACTTCACAAAAGAGGCAGTTGATGAGATAATTTTTGAGGCAAGGAAGAAAGCTACAAGGAAAAACAGCCTCACGCTAAAGCTAAGGGAGGTTGGCGGGCTTATAAGGGCAGCTGGAGACCTTGCAATTGAAGAAAATAAGAAGCTTGTGACTAGGGACATTGTCATAAGAGCAAAGGCCACTGCACAAACCCTTGAAGAGCAGATGGTAAGCAAACTAATGAGTATGAAAAAGGACTATGATATATTCAAGACAACAGGCAGTGCTATTGGAAGGGTTAATGGGCTTGCTGTAATGAATGAAACTGATGCTGGACTGCTTTTGCCTATTGAATGCGAGATAACCCCTGCATCCTCTAAAAACGAGGGGAAGCTTATAGCCACTGGCCAGCTTGGTAGCATAGCAAAGGAATCTGTGGATAATGTGTCTGCAATAATCAAAAAACTTACTGGAAAGGACATCACAAACTACGACATACATGTGCAGTTTCTTCAGACATATAATGTAGAAGGTGACTCTGCATCTATCTCAATAGCTAGTGCTATAATCTCTGTTCTTGAAGGCATACCTGTCAGGCAGGATATAGCGATGACTGGCTCATTGTCAATAAGGGGCGAGGTGTTGCCAATTGGTGGGGTTACAGCAAAGGTGAATGCTGCCAAAACCGCAAAAATAAAAAAAGTGATAATACCTGAATCTAATAAAGACGATTTGGTGCTTTCTCCTGAGGTCAGCAAAGACATTGAGATAATACCTGTAAAAACAATCTGGGATGTAATTATCCATGCTTTCAAGGATACAGAAAAGAAAGACATACTGATACAAAGAATAAACAAAACATTTGCTTTAAAGCTATCATAAAACCAGCATTATAAAATGTGCCTTAACTTTGGCTTTATAGTAATTTCATCTCTGCAACCATTTTTTTTAAGAGTATATTTACTTGAATTCCCTTTTTTTCCAGTAAGTCTTTCATTTATTGCTCTTGTGCCTTTTTCACTTATCATTCCAATTTTATTATATCTTTTTGTTTTTAGTAATTTATCATAAACAAATTTCATTAACTTTTTTCCTAAACCTTTACCTTGATATTCTTTCTTTATTGCAAAGAAGCTTAAAGTAAATTCTTTATCTCCAAAGGGGTCTCTATATCCCCAGATTGCACCAATTGGCTCTTTATTTTCATATATAAAAAAAACAGAACCATTGTTTTTAAAATCTGTTTTTAAGAATTCATAAAGTGAATTTCTATTAAAATTATAACTGATTCCTGATGAATTCTGTATTGATACCAAATCTTTTAAAAAATCTGTGTGCTTTATTATAAACTGATGAAATTCATTTTTAGTATTAAATTTAAATTCTTTAATGCTATCTGCCATAATTATATCAACATAGAACTTAGATAAAATTTAATTGTACATTCTTTACTTAGGTTATATTCAAGGTATATTGGAGCATCTTCTCTTAGTTTTATTAGTAATTCCTTATCATTATCCATTGCTTTTGTGATATTGTTTAAGAAAGCCAAAGAAAACTTTACTGAAAAATTTTTACTAGATTTTACCTTTATTTCTGAAAGAGTGGTTTTAATGCTTCCTTTATTTCCATTTGCTTCTATTATTAATTTATTGTCTTGAATCTTAAAAATAAGAGTTGTAGCAACAAGATTTACATCTTTTAAGATTTCTTTTAAAATACCTGCTGTAATATTAAAATCCACTTCGTATTTCTGCTCTGGAAGGGTTATTGCCTGCTCAGAAAGGTCTATAAATGGTAGGTTAAATTTCCTTTCAAGCTTACCTGTCAACAGGATATCAAGCCCCTGCTCAGTTAGGTTTAAAGAGAGCTTATCCTCATCAAAGCCCCTTGATATCATGTTCTTTAGCTCTTGGATATTAAGCCCAACCAAGGTTGGCTCAACTGAATAGCCACTGTCAAATGCTTTTTTGGATATGAAGAAATCAAGTAGAAGGATTTGTGTCTTATCAATTGTCTTTATGTAAATCCCATCATCTTTAAACCTAATATTTGCCTCTTGGATAATCGGGGAGATTATCTCTAAGCATTTCCTAAACTGTGCTGGATATTTTGTGGATATCATTTGTTTTTCACTGGTTTTATTTGTTTAAATAAATAAAATGGAACAACAAACTGTTTAAAAAGGTAATTATGACAATCCCCCCTAAGGATAATATATTTAAAATATGGTCTTGGCAAATAATATTATAGGGTATAAAAGCAAATAAATAATTAGTGTTTTAATACCTTAAGTCCAATATGTTATATTATGAAAAACTTTTTTGAAAGGCATAGCCCAAAATGCCTTGATGAGGTTGTGGGCAACAGTAAAGCAATTGAGGAAATAAAGGATTGGAGTAAAGAACACAAAAGGCCTTTGTTTATCTATGGACCTATTGGTGTAGGCAAGACCTTGTGTGCCAACCTGCTCGCAAAGGATAACAACTGGGCAATGCTTTATACAGACGCTTCTGACCTAAGGGACAAGGAAACAATCAAGAACTTACTAGGAGTTGCCTCAACCAGTTGCACATTGTTTTCAAATACAAGGCTTATTGTGATTGACGAGGTTGACCTAGCAACTGACAAGAGGGGCGGGGAGGACTATGGCTTTTTTTCTGAGCTTGAAAAGGTCATTGAAAATTCAATACAGCCGATTGTGCTGATAGCTAATGACCCTTATGAAAATAAAAAAGTGTTACAACTGTTTGAAAAATGCAAGCAGGTAAGGTTTGAGCGCCCACATAAGCAGTCACTACTGAAATTTGCAAGAGAAATCTGCGAAAAAGAGGGTATTGAATATGATATAGTTTCGCTTAACAAGATTGTTGATAAATCCGCCAATGATATCAGGGCTATGATGATTGACATATATTCGCTTTCTTTTAATAAGAAAATAACAGTTGAGGACGCAGAATGGCTTGGCGAGAGAAAATTGAATGATGATGTGTTCAAGGGACTGCAGAAGGTGTTTTACCCTAAGGACTTTTACGAGACAAGGGCTGTGGTAGATAACCTAAGCATTGACTGGGAGTTGCTAATGGCGTGGGTTGAAGAAAATGTGCCAAGGCAATATAAAAATAAAGAAAACCTAAAAAATGCATTTGAGTGCTTGAGCATGGCTGATGTCTATAAGTCAAGGATTAGGGGTAGCAACTGGGTGCTTTTGAAATATGTGCTTGACTACCTTACTGTTGGGGTCGCATATTCCAGAAAGGAGAGGGAAGTAAGTAGTGGCTATGTGCCCTTCCAGTTTCCAAGGGTTTTGAAGATGTACGGAACAAAGGAAAAAACTCTGCAGAAAAACGTTGTTGAAAAGATAAGACAAAAAATACATTGCTCAAAGAGAATTATATTGCGAGACTACCTACCTTTCTTTTCAATTATTGCAAAAACAAATAAATCAACTGCTGATCTAGTACGATACTTTGAGTTTACATTTGAGGAAATTAAATACCTAGGTGCAAACCTCACAGAAAAGCAATTTGCTAAGTTTGTAGAATGAGTGATTATGCAAAAAAACGAAAGAATAGCAATATTAGATAAGGATAAATGCCAGCCAAAGAGCTGTAACTATCTTTGTAGGAATCTTTGCCCAGGCGTGCGGATGGGCGAGAAGACGATTGTTGTTCAGCAACCAAGCATCTACCCTGTAATTGACGAGAAATTATGCACTGGCTGTGGGATTTGCCAGAACAGATGCCCACAAAAGGCAATCTCAATAATCAATATAGGGATGGAGCTTGAGTTTCCATTACATCAGTATGGGAAAAACCAATTCCGCCTGTTCTCTCTGCCGACTGTTGAAAAGGGGTTTATCACTGGTGTGATTGGTAGGAATGGAACAGGAAAGACAACAGCCATTAATATACTTTCTGGAAACCTAATACCAAACCTCGGGGATTACTCGCAAAAGGGGGATATGAGAAAAGTCCTTGAATATTTTAGTGGGAAAGCACTCTACAACCATTTTGAGGGCTTAAGCAACAAAAAGGTGAAAGTCGCTTACAAGATACAGATGGTTGAGAAGATACCTTCTATCTACAAGAAAACTGTTGGAGAACTGCTTGATGGAATTACTGGCGACAGCAAGGAGAAGGAAAAGGTCATTGAAGAGCTTGAGCTTGCATTGCTTTTAGGCAAAACTCCAGAGCAACTTTCTGGCGGAGAGCTTCAAAGGGTTGCAATTGCCTCCACTCTTCTAAAAGATGCAGGCCTTTATTTCTTTGACGAATACACTACATTTCTGGATATAAGACAAAGATTCAGGATTGCTAAGATCCTAAGGGGAAAAATAAACCAGAAAAACTCAATGCTACTTATTGAGCATGACCTTGCGATACTTGATTATATCAGCGACTTTGTGCAGGTGTTTTTTGGACAGAAAGGTGGCTACGGGGTTTGCTCAAACAAGAAGACAACAAAGAAAGGTATCAATGAGTTTCTGGATGGGTTCTTGAAAGAAGAAAACATAAGGATTAGGACATATAGCATTATATTTACAGGCACACAGGAAAAGGTTGTAACAAAGAACCAGGAATACTTCAGCTATCCTAGCTTTACAAAGCGCCTTGGGGAGTTTAGGCTGATGGTTAAGGAAGGGCAAGTGAAAAAGGGTGAGGTTATTGGAGTGCTTGGGCCAAATGCAATAGGCAAGACAACATTTATCAAGACGCTAGCAGGCATTGAAAAAGCAGATGACAAGACGCTGTCGCTTAATCTTAAGGTGTCTTATAAATCGCAATATATAGAGCTTCCAGAGGATAGAACTGTCAAGGACTTGTTTATGGAAAAGGATATTGATCAAGAGATTCTAGGCTTGGAATTGAAAAGACAACTTGAGCTTGAACAGCTATATGAGCAAAAAATATCCGAGCTTTCTGGCGGGGAACTGCAAAAAGTAGCAGTAGCCTATTGTCTAGCAAAGACCGCAGATATCTATCTGATTGACGAGCCAAGTGCTTTTTTAGATGTGGAGCAAAGACTTGCGATATCAACTGCAATCAAGAATGTGATAATTAGGACAGAAAAGTGCGCGTTTGTTGTTGATCACGACCTGTTGATGCTTGACTACATTTCAGACAGGGTGCTTTTGTTTGATGGGGTTTGTGGCAAGCAAGGCACTGCTGAAAAGATTGCTGATGTGCAGGAAGCATTTAACATGTTCCTATCTACTGAGGAGTTGACATTCAGGCAAGACCCACAGACAAAACGTCCAAGGGCAAACAAGCAGGACTCGCAAAAGGACAAGGAGCAAAAAAAAGAAAACAAGTATTACTATACAATGTAAAGTCATGGCCAGGTAAGGTTATAGTCAACGATTGTCTGACTTGGAGAATAGAGGTTATCCTCCACTGTTATACTGCAGGAGCTAGGAATTACATTGCCATCTGGATCGGTGTAGCCAAGAGAGAATATTGCAGAAACCTTCTTTTCAATGTACAGGGTCTTAGTTAGATTACTTACGGTCATCGTTGAATTTTTTGCACTACAGTTTATATCTATATTCCCAGAAAATATATCATCCCCAGACAAACTATAGGTTTGTGTGCCATAGCTACAAGAAGCGCCAGGCACCGCATTCTTGAAGTACATTTCTAGGTTTCCAAGGTAGTCGCCTATTTTTTCACGATAGCTGTCGACGTCTGATATTTCACAGTCCTCAAAGCTCTTGTCAGCCAAGGCATCAGCAATAGCAAAATCAGTTAGCAATGCAAAATTATCTGTCTGCGCGACTAGGTTTGGGGTTACTATATTGTTACGCTCTGTTGCAACAGGGAACAACAGCACAAGCATTATTAGCATGAAAAATAATTCAAACAATCCTTTTTGCTCCATAATTCTCACAATAGATTTTTTTCGAGATGGTGGCTTGCTCAGTATCGCCACTGTCTGGGTCATAAAAAATATTCACACTGCACCAATAGGTGTCTTGGGTTGGTAAGGTGGATTGATCGGCTTTCAAAAATTTGTATATGGTTCTTTCATAGACGCTACTGCCTTCCTTAAAGCTAGCACCCTTGTAGACAGAAACATAAATGCTAAAGAACGCAAGAACCAAAACACAAAATGTAATAGCAAGAAGAGAAAATATAAAACCTTTGTCTTTCATTAGTTATCCCTCCAAATCTTTAGAGTAACAGATGCAGTGCCTATTGGACAGGTGCTTTTTCTGATGCAAGACAAATATTGCTGTTTAGTCAAATTACCTTGACATGTTGTAATATCAAAGGTAATAGCAAATACCTCGCTATTAGCTGGCGGGGATGCAATACAACCAAGCACCGGTAGATTAGAAACAAAACATTTGTAATTAGATGGTATTGCAAGCCCTTCTTTGGTGATGACTTTATTTGTATTTATTGTGCCTGGTATGAAAAAGCTGTTATTATTGTCTATAACAAAACAACCATTCTCTGAATTATTCATCAGGTAATTATAAGAAAGCTCGCCTACCCTGTTTAGCATTTCTAAGTTCTTTCTAGAGTTGGAACTATAGATGTCTGTCTCTGAAACCTTGAATATCAGGGAAAATGCTAAAACCATTAAGGTTATAGCAAATAATACATCTAATACTATCATCTGCCCTTTCTTGTTTAATTTCATTATACGCACTCTATTTTCCTAGTTACAAGGTTTATGCTACAACTTATCTTCTGCCCACAGTTTAATGTGCTTGGCAAGGGAGAATATATATTGGATAATGAGCATACCCTATGTAGATAACCCACATTCCAGTCGCCCTCTACCATAACAAAAATATTTTGGTCTGAAACCGTTATCTTGCAAGGCACTCTTTGGCTTGCTAAAAGTATGCTTGGTATTGTATAGGTGGAATTGTAAGTTGTTATATTGTTAGAATCAAAATATATGTTTTTCTGTAGTTGTAGGAATTCGCTTAAGGATAACGCTACATTCTCTTCCTGCTCTTTAATCTTGCTTAATTGCAAGCTGTAGACCGTTTGGTCAGCCAAGTTATTGTAAACATAGATAAAAGATATAAGGAACAGTATGACTATCGTGGCTTCTAAGGATACTTGACCTTTCTTTGGCATATCAACCTCTCTCCCTATTAAAAAAACATAAGAAACAGTTTTTAAATGTGCCTTTACACCAAGGTTGTGGAGATTGCCTCAATTTCACTTACGCCTGGACATGATTTTAGAAACTCTTCAAGCTTGTCTAAAAGCCCATCAGTCCTGTCCGAAAAAACATAAGAAACATTAATTACACTAAGCCCAAAACCTATTGGCTCCAGATCGATTGTGTTCAACCTAAACTCTGGTCCTGGAGTCCTTAAACTTAATTGTTGCTTGATGCCTTCTATGTCATCAATGTCTTCTGGAAAAAGCCTGTAAACTGTTAGTATTTGCCCCAAACTCTCACCATCCTTATGGTCCAACAAACCCACATTCCTTGCATTTATAGGGTTTTGATGTTGCCTTGCATCTATTGCACCTGTTGATTTTGGTTTTCCCGCAGGATGGACATTTGAACTGCGTGTAGTTTGCAGTAACCTCTTTATTGCAACTTGTACATTTCTCCATAGTTTAACACTCCTTGTTTAAAAAACGATTTGATTTATAAATTGCCTGTAGCTAATAGATATATAGGGAAGAATATTTTTATAAATGGGTTTGTAGCATAGCCAGGATAGTGCGGTTGGCTTCGGACCAGCTGACGGGGGTTCAAATCCTCCCAAACCCGCTTGTTAAAGGAACTACAAGAATGTCTCGCGAGGGTAGAAAAAATCCGTGAAATATGCAAGGACTTTTGTGTTCTTTGTGTAAAGCTTAATGATTTCTTGTTCAGCAAACACTGATGACTTTATGTCAAAGTTGCTTTGCGAGAAATCAATCACAAACTCCTTGATGTCTGTGAATTTCCTTGCCTTTATGCAGTACCATCTGTCGTCCTGGATATAGGGCCCATAGATTGCCTTTGAGCTGTCTATGAATTTCTGGGAGTTGGGCATGTCGCTTACAAAGGGTCCTATTACTTTTTCAAGCTTTGGCTGGGCAAGCGCATCAGTCATGAGAAAAATATATGCAAAATCTTCCCTTTCCTCGTAATATATCCCTAACTTCAAGACAGAAAACTTCTGCGACTCTAGGGCGTTAACCAACCTTGCTGAGAACTTTCTTAGCTTTGACCACACAATGTCTTTTAGCATATCCTTGACCTCAAACTCAATAGCAACTATTGGAGTATTATTTACCCATGTAACAAGCTGGTGATAGCCCTGCTCTTTTGGGGCCTTTGAAAAGAAATCTGTTGTAGGGTTAAAGAGAAAAGCCCTTGAGGCAGCTATGAACCTAGAAAGCTGGGTTAGTGAGACAGCACTAGCAGCATTTCTTTTCTTGTCAACAGGATCAATCACAACAAGCGCATCCTCAAACTGAGCTAATGCATCAATGTCTTGCTGGTCTAGGACAATCCTGACAGGCGTTTGCCAGTTACCTACCTTTTCAAGGGTTTTGAGGAAATCTCCATAGTAAAGAATCAAAAGCTCGCAGAGGTAACCAGAAAAACCTTGGTATTGTGGGTCTGCGCCATAGGCACCTATGTATTTCAGGAAATATTTAAGAAGGCGCACCTCGTCTTTTTGGCTTTCCTTTAGGTTTCTCAATAGGAACTCCAAATGAAAGGGCGTCCTGTCAACAGAGGATATAAGGTTGTCAGTGGAGTCAACTTTATAAGCTGGAACAAGGTCTATCTTATAGCCGTTAATCACTCCTCTGACATAGGGATGCTCGGAATAAACCTTCTCAGAGAAATAACCCTTGAAAAACTTTTCACCAAGCTCCAAGGCACATCTTGTAAAGTCCTCTTTTTTCAAATCTTTTGGGTAAAGAACGAAAATATCAAAGTCCTTTGTCTCTTTCAGGCTTGTGCCTCTTGCGTTTGAGCCAACAAGCACCGCGTCAATGTGCGGGCCTGATAACTCCTTTACCTTTTTTAATAAACCTGAAACAAACTCCTTTTCTTTCTGCACCTGCGCATCAGTTGGCTTGATTACTGTTAGTAGCTTCTTTCTTGTTTCCTTGTATTCATCAAGCCTTGTCTTATCAATTCCAACATACATAGTTATGCCTCTCTTTAAAATAAAAATAGGGGTGTATATAAATTGACAACAAAGTTATTATAAATCTAATCAATAGATTTGTTTTTTAACCATTCTGGAATGTGATATATTTATGCAGTTAAAGGCAAAGAAAAAGGGGTAGTGGGTAAATATGCAATTGTCTCTTAAGGAAACATTTGTCAGAGAAATTGAAAGCATTAGAAAAGAGCTTACTGAAAAGGACAGCCCGTTAGGTATAGAACTTCCTGAAGGGCTTAAACAGTTTTCAACCTTGGTAGTTGAATTGCTCAAGGACTACGAACCTGTGCTTTTTGTTGACCCTTGCTATGGCGCCTGCGATGTCAAGGCTAACAGGGCTAAAGAGCTTGGATGCAAGACATTACTGCATTTCGGGCACAAGGAAATGAAAGGCGCAAGAAAGACAAGCATAAAGACATTGTTCATACCTCTAGAATACATCCTAGAAAATGAGCAATTTGAGTTTATAGTAAGTGAAATTAAAAGGCTTGGGTTAAAGAAGATAAACCTTGTAACAACCGCCCAATATCTTTCTAGCATTGAGAGAATTAAGAGATTGCTTGAAAGAGATGGTATAGAGGTGCTAGCTTCAAGAAAGACAAAAAGATTACAGGAGCATCAGGTGCTTGGCTGTGACGCGTCAAACATCACAGACAAGAGCTCTCCAATAGTGTTTATAGGGGATGGCTATTTCCACGCAGACAACATAAGCTATAGTCATAAACGCCAAGACATCTATGTAATAAACCCGCTTGCAAGGGCTACTGAGAAAAGAAGCTTAAATGAATTGTTTTTAAGGCAAAGGTATGCTGCCATAGCTAAAGCAATGGAGTGTAAGAGCTTCGGGATACTTGTGAGCACAAAGACAGGACAGAACAGGATAAGGCTTGCTAGAAGTATAAAACATAAACTTGAAGGCGTAGGGAAGACAGCCTACATATTTGCTAGCGACTATATAAATGAGAATTACCTTCTTGGCGTGGCTGTTGAGTGCTATATCAATACAGCCTGCCCAAGGATTGCTTACGAGGACTTTACAAGCTTCAAAAAACCAATATTAAGTGCAACAGAGGTCGAACAGCTTATTGATATAAAAAAGAAGATAAAGATTGACCAGATTAGATAAGAGAAAAAAACAATTATGGCGCAAGATTGGAATCGTGTGCACTTAGGTTGTTGATATCTGAAAGAATGCTGTCGCCAAGCTCTTTTTTAACTTTCTCTACGGTTTGTATAACTTCCTCAAGGTCTGGATATTTGGATTTGAGGACAATGTAAGTTGATATCATACTGTCCTTTGCGGTTCTTGGCTTGATGTCAATTATGTTTTTTATTGGGTCGCAATAGACAGCTGGCTCCTTTAGGTTGTTGCTTGGATAGGCAATAACTATCTTGGAGCTTTCTGACTCTTGAAGGGCTATGCATTCATCCCTTGCTAACAAGTCGTTAGTATAGACATCACCCCTGTTCGTTACGCAGTTTATAATGTTACCTCTGGAATCAACTGTGTTTATTTGCGTAGTTGTGGCTTTGCCTTTATAGACAAGTATGGTATTATACAAGACAATCATATCTGTTATATAGCTAGTGTAGTTAGTGTCGCCATCAGCTATGTTAATCACAACAAGAATGGATTCTGGCTCAAGGCACTTCCCTATTGCATCCCTTACAGCAAACTCCCTTGAGTAAAAGGTTATGCCTGACTCGTATTCCCTATATTCAAACCTACTGCTTTGGTAATAGCTGTAGCCAAGATAGGATATGTAAACCACAATAAGACTTATAAACAAGGCAAGTACAAAAACAGTTGCCTTCCTATTTGCCTTTTTTATGTTTGCCTTTTTTTTAATTTCCCTTACGGTTTGTAGCTGTGCTGTAGCCAGTGCCTTTGCCATATATTACCACCAATATCTTGTTTAGCGTGTCTTCTAAATTCCCACCTGCATTTATTGTCTTATAAACAATGTCTTTATCTTGGAGCTTTTTTTCTATATATTTTATGTCCTGACAAAAAATATTTTCAAAAATTTTTTGCACAGGATAACCCCTTTGCTTCTGCCTTTTAGACAAGAGCTTTTTTGGAGCCCTCAAAACAAAAACATACTCAAACATTGAAAGGTTGTTTTTGGAGAGCTCGCACCAGAGATGCCCTTCGTAGATTGTCTTTGCCCTTCTCTTTTCTTTAATGCATTTGTTTAGCTTGCTAATACTAACTACATACTCCTTTCCCTCATATCTCCCAAGCTTGTTTTTGACTGAAAAATCCTTGTCGTTAACAACCCTGTAGCCTAATCTCTCACTAAGCACCCTTGAAACTTCTGTCTTTCCAGCACCAGGCACACCTGTAATCAATATATTCATATTTATCTTAACCTTATGCTTTCAAGGTCTTGTATTGATACTGCATTTACATTGTACTTCTTGGAAGCATATCTTCCAAACTCCTGGCAGGAGTCCCCATGGTTGATAAGTATTGTCTTTGGCACAGGCTTAAGATTGTTTAGGAAGTTTAGTAGCTCTGCCCTGTAAGAGTGCCCGCTAAACGAGTCAATCGTCTCTATTCTCATGTTGATGTCTAGGTTCTTTGTCTTGCCTTCCTCAATGATTGGCATTGACCTTAGCCCCTTTTGTATCTTGTAGCCAAGTGAGTTCTTGCCTTGGTAACCTACAAAGACCAAGGTATTGTTTGGGTCGCTAGCGTATTTATTAAAATACCTCAGCGATGGCCCGCCAGTAAGCATACCAGAAGATGCAAGAATCACAGTCCCTGGGGTTATCAGCTCCTCGCCATCCTTTGCGTCGTCAACTGTCACAAATATATCAGATAGAAATGGTGAGTTGTTTTGAAGCACCCTTGTTTTTATGTTTTTTTTCATAAACTCTGGATAGACTGTGTGTATTGCTGACGCCTGCCTAGTCATGCCATCAACAAGGATTTTTGGAGCCTTTAACTTACCAAGCCTGTAATACTCCTCAAGGATTAGCATTGCCTCCTGCGCCCTTCCAACAGAAAACACAGGTATCAAGGTTATCCCACCTTTGTCAACTGTCTGGTTTATCACATCAATGAGGTAGCCCTCTGAATGCATCCTTGAAGGTGTGATATCTTTCCCTGCATATGTGCTTTCCATAATCATTGACTCAACCCTTGGGTAGTTGATGTCCATATTGTTGAAAAGCCTTGTGAAGCCAAACTTGAAGTCGCCTGTATACACTAGGTTTTGCTTGCCCTCGCCAATATGTAGATGCACAGAAGCAGAACCAAGTATGTGCGCTGCGTCATGGAAGGTAAGCCTAATGCCTGGGGCGATGTCTGTAACCTCCCTGTAGTCCCTTGTGATTGTGTGTTTTATGCATTCCTTGATATGCTCCTCAAGATATGGTGGCTCCCTTCCGCTCTTTACAGCAACATCAATCAAGTCAAACTGAAGCAAGGCCATAAGGTCCCTTGTAGGTTCAGTACAATAGACAGGCCCATGATAGCCTGCCTTGAAAAGATATGGCAAAAAACCACAGTGGTCAACATGCGCATGGCTGATGACTACTGCATCAAGTTCGTCTAATGGAAATCTCAGCACATCAAGATATGGTGCTTCCTCGCTCTTATCTGCAACATTGAGTCCACAGTCCAGAAGAATCTTTGTGTCTGGTGTCTCAAGTAGCACACAACTTCTGCCAACCTCCCTAAACCCACCTAATGCAGTTACCCTTATCCAATCGTTGTTGCTCACTGGTGGGCTATAGATTGTGCTTGCAACATTTTTCAGAAACACCTTTCTCTCTGCACTGCTCTTTAATAAAGTTAGCCGTATTCTTTTTAAAATCTCAGAGGGCTCCATTGGTGCCCGTATTATCCTTGGAATCCAGCCTGTCTTTTTGATAATATCTTTTGACACAATGCCTTGCTTGCCTATAACCACACCTGGCTTTATTGCTTCAATCACAACCTCGCTAAACACGCTGTCAAAGAATATGCTCTTGATGTCAGCGTCTTGCGGGATTATCTCCTTTATCAGTTGCAGGGCTTGCGCTGGGTCCATAAGTATGCTTTTTTCTGATCTTATATTTATCCTTTTTTTCAAGCATTCTGCAAGCTCCCCGACTATTGACTTTTCATCAAAAAAGACAAGTGGGGTGTCTGTGTAGATGCCAATCTCCGGACCCTCTGCCTCTATCTTTGAGCTGTGTATGCCTTTTTTTGTCAAAAACTTTTCTATATAGTCCTTTATCTGTTTAAACTGTTCTTGTTCCATAACTTTTCCTGTTTTTCTAGAAAAAAATAGATTAACAAAATAAAAAAAGAAAAAAATGTAATCAGTTGTATTTAACTATTGGGAGCTCGTCAATCTTGTCTTTCTTTATGACTACAATCTTTATGCCTTGTCCGCCAGTATAGATGTCCCTTTTCTTTGCTGCATTGATTGCATCCTTTGCAAGCTTTATTGCGTCTTCAGTTGACATTCCCTTCTTGTAGTTACTGTCAAGGACGCTCAAGGCAAGCTCAGAGCCAGACCCTGAATAGGAGAATTCTTTTTCCTCAACAATCCCACCTGTTATGTCTAGGTTATAGAGTGAGAGTCCACCAACTGAGCCAGCAAGTATGAACTGTGTGATGAAAGGAACCATCTTGTTGGAGTTTAAGATGTTTGACAACAGCGTTGCACAGGCCTTTGTATTCATTGGCGTCTTGTGCTCAAGCTCAAAAAGGCTTGCCTGCACCCTTAAAAACCTCACCAGAACCAATGCATCACCAACTGAGCCAGCAATCGTAACCGCCAGATGCTCATTAATCTGGTAGATTTTTGTCATGTCTGCATTGGACTGGAGATTGCCCATTGTCGCCTGCATGTCAGCTGCAAGGACTATAGAATCCTTTGCGATTATAGCTATAGTTGTTGTGCCTGTCTTGTACGATTCCACATTCTCACCTTTTTTCCTGTCTTTCATAATTTTCAGAAAACTTCACATTTGAAAAACCACAGCACTCAAACACTGACTGTATGAAAAGATACTTGATGTAATCAATCTCCTTAGGCAATGCTCCTGGAACAACAATCTCAAGCTCGCTGTCGTTTGTGTTAAGCCTTGCCTTGCCCTCTGGCATAAAGAAGAAATATTTGGAAAACAATGCTTCTGCCTTGTCCTTGTCTGTTGTGCAGAGTTTTTTTAGAGTGACCTTGTAATCCAAGTCCCTTCCTGCAAACTCTGGATTGAAGTCAACCTGCACTCTCCCACCTGAGACATTCAACACCTTCCCCTGTTTGTTTCCAAGGTTTATGTGCATGCCTGGCTTTGGGTCAATCTTTTCTTTCTTGAAATCTGCTTGTGGAATCAGCTGGATTAATTTTGGGTTTCTGTCTCCAAATGCCTTGTCTTTAGTTAGAGTGAACTCCTTTTCTTGCCCCTCTTCAAGCTCCTTTATGTTCTCCTCAACACCTTTCAATAGCTCCCCACTGGAAAACACTACTGTCAAGGGCTCGTATCTTGTCTTTGAGTCATAGATTCCAGAGCCCTTTGCAATATTTTCAAGTGTGGTGTCAAGCACTTCTTTTGTGTTGTGGTCCTGAATCACTAACTCTATCTTTATTACATCATTATTGTTTATCATTATTATAACCTCTGTTACAAACAAGGGTTTTAATTTTCTTTTTAAAAAACGAAATGCTAAAATAGTATATATATTAGATACCAATCCTATTATAAAGGTTGCTATCTCAAACTGCAAAAGCAGTTATTCTGTCGTGAATTTATATAATACATAACTATCTCAAACTGCAAAAGCAATTATTCTATTGTGAGTTTATATACTACTTAAAAATCTAATCGCATAATAGATTACTTATGGGTATAGGTATTATTGAAACTGTGATTAGGGCTAATAACTTTACAAGCCTTAACCCTGTCCAAGAGCATGCAAGTAAACATATAGGCAAGAACCTTGTTGTATGTGCACCGACTGCCTCAGGGAAGACAACTGTCTTTGAGATGGAGCTTCTGCATTTTGCTGGGCTTGGAAAAAAGAGCATCTATATTTCCCCACTTAAAGCACTGACTTTTGAGCATTACAATAACATAAAAAGCAAATACAAGTATCTAAATTTAAGGTTTGGAATCGCAACAGGCGACCTTGACTCAAGCTCAAAAAACCTGTCTAGCTATGATGTGCTGTTTATGACTTACGAAAAGCTTGACTCTGTTATAAGGCACGCCCCAGATTGGCTAAGCCAGATTGGGCTTGTCTGCATTGACGAAATACACGAGATTGACAGCGACAGGGGTGCAACCCTTGAGGTTCTTATAACCCAGCTAAGGCATAACTACCCTGATATTGTGTTCCTTGGGCTGTCAGCTACAATCGGCAACCCCCAAGCCCTTTCCAAATGGCTTGGCTCAGCACTTGTGAAAAGCAATTACAGACCAATACCGCTTGACATTGGCATTGCCTACCAAAACACAATTTACTTTGAAAGCGGAAAAAAAGAATTGGAAGTGACTAGCAAGGAGGATTACCTAGGCGCCTTGGTTGAGGATGTACTTAAGATTGGTAAACAAGCAATTGTGTTTTGCAACTCTAGAAGCAACACCATGAACTTTTCAGCAAGATACAAACTGCTTGTAAAGAAATATCTCTCTGAAAAGGAAAAGGAGACTTTAAGGCAAAAGGCAAAAGAAATCGGAGAGACCCTAGAAAGCCCAACTAAGCAATGCCTTGCGCTTTACTCTTGCGTGCTTGATGGCACTGCATTCCATCATGCTGGGCTGGTCTATAAACAAAGACAAGTGATTGAAGAAGAGTTTAGGAAAGGCAATATAAAAGTCATATTTGCAACTCCAACACTTGCAGCAGGAATCAACCTGCCTGCCTATAGGGTGATTATAACAACTGTCTACAGGTTTTCAAACGGCTCTATGGTGCTGATACCTGTTAACGAGTTTCATCAAATGAGCGGAAGGGCAGGCAGACCAAGGTATGACAGCAAGGGTGAAGCAGTGGTGATGGTGAGTAAGGAAAGTGATATCCAAAGGGTATATAACTCCTATGTGACTGCTCAGCCAACAGAGATTGAATCGCAGTTGTCTAAGCCAGGCAACTTAAGGAGCGTCCTGCTTTCAATCATCTTGCTAAACAACATCAGTACAACAAAAGAGCTTAAGGAATATATAACTAAGACATTTTACTTTTTCGTGTTTGGAAACTACAAGGCACTTATGGAAATTGTAAGGGAGATAATTGACGAGTTTGTTGATTTTGGGTTCCTGAAAAGAAACAAGGAAAACATTGAGCTTACGCTGCTTGGAAAAAAGGTGTGCTTGCTTTATATTGACCCGCTTTCTGCTAACAACATACTAAACGACCTAAAGGCAAAGGCAGGCAAGCCAACAAAGCTCATAGAACTGCTATTCACTTTATGCAACACAAGCGAGTGCTATCCATATATCAGCGTAAAAAGAGGGCAGGAGGACTTACTGATTTCAAGGCTTGAAGAGATTAAGGAAAACATATACTTTGACTATGAGGATATAAACTTGCTTGAAAAGATTGGGCTTAGCGAGCTACTACTTGACTGGGTTGATGAATTGCCTGAAGACAAGATTGTTGAAAAACACAACACCACACCTGGACAGCTTCAGGAGTTTGTCAACAAGGTGCTCTGGATAAACCACTGCGTACTTGAGCTTGCTAAAGAAAACAAAAGCGACATCAAACTCTATAGGGAATACCTTGAGCTTGAAACACAGCTTAAGTATGGTGTCAAAAAGGAACTGCTCTCTCTTGTGCAATTAAAAAACATTGGAAGAGTAAGGGGTAGAAAGCTTTTCAACTCCGGTATCAAAGGCGTTTCTGACATAAAGAAAGAGCCAGAAAGATTCATTAGTGTTGTTGGGAGAATAGGGTTTGAAACCCTTAAAGAACTGCAAATTGACTACCAAAAGAGTAGACCAGAGAGCACACAGACAGGCATTACGGATTATTAATTATTGAAAACGCTAACACCATTTCTGGTTGCTAGGCTTTATCAATTCCCTAGCTAGGGTGCTTGCGTAATTGCCCTTATCAAGCACAAAGCTAAACTTGATGCAGAGTGGGCTTGGCAAAACGTCTTGGTTCTTGTAATTATCTGCTACTTCCAATAGCTTCAAGTCGTAGACTGGGACTGTCATTAATCTATAGTCGCCTTTGGTTGAAAAGACGTGGTGGTCTTTGTTGAAAAAGTCGCAGAGGTTGATGCCTTCCCTGCATAGGATTTCCTGCTCTATCTCTCCAGCAGTGCCATTGCTTAAGTGCGAGGCAAAGCCAAACAAAGGTATTACAACCTTGCCATCCACTAACATGTCGCCATCTATAGCTCGCGATCCAAAGCCCCTCTTGATTCTTTCGTTTATAATCTCGTTGAAAAGATAGGACTGATAGGCGTGCACAAAAAGATACTGTATAGATTTTGGAAGTACCTTGAAAGCACCAAGATAGTCGTCTGGGTGGCTTGCAAGGTAATTTAGTATCTGGCTTTCAAAGCCTGAGCTGGATGGAAATGCCCTTGCATGTCTTCCAAAGTCCATGTCTTCTTTTATTTGTTTTCTTGCTTGCAAGAGCTCCTGGCTTTCACAATTGCTAGGTTGTGTAAGATACAGAAGTATTGCATTCTTGTAATCCCTCTTAAGGATTAGCTTGCCGAGCTTGTGGGTGATGTCCCTCTGCCCGCCAAACCTCTGCTCCCCAAAATAATTGATAAGCCCTGTTTGTTCTATTTCTCTATAGAACTTATAAAAAAGCTCTTGCAGTTCCTCTTTTGTAAACCCTGTAATTTGTCTGACTGTGACCGTAAATCTGTTTTGCGTAAGCGAGCCTATGTCTATCCTTTCATTTGCCCAGCTTGGATTGTACAACCTTATGTTCTTAAAGCTTGCCTTAGATAGCCCTTCCTTAGTTGGCTCGTAAATGGATATTCTTTGGGTTGTTATTGCCCGCTTGTCCTTGAGCCCAGCATAACCAACTCGTTTCCTGCTGAACCTAAGGCGCCTAGAAACAAGGTTAATTGCAGAAGTTGTAGAAAGATTAAGCTTTTCCATATCAAGATACAACTGCTCATTATCGCCCTTGCTTTCAAAGACCTTGTCCCAGTCGTTCTCTGGAAAGCTGTTGTCTAGAAGATAGCTGACTTTTGTAGTATAATCTCT
>JAKQHQ010000027.1 GCA_029557995.1 archaeon
CAAGTCCAAGCACATCTCCGTTCTTGCCTAAAACAATTGCCATGAGCACTGGGTTGTCCTCAAACTCGTATAGTAAGTCGCCTATTTCCTTGTCTTCTTGGACAAACTTCAAAGGACGGATAAGCTCCTTAACAAGGGTGTTTGCCCTTTTTTCCTTGATTGCCTTTAACACATCATCAACGTCAATGACTCCAATAATGTTGTCCTTGTCCTCAACATAAACAGGATACTTGGAAAAAGAGTTTTTTACAATGAAATCAATCGCATCGTTAAGCTTCTGCTCTCCATTGACACAAACCATCTTTTCAGAGGGTGTCATGATCTTTGTTACCTTTATGTCTTCAAAATCCAAGACCTTGTGCATGAGCTTTGCTGTCTTTCTACTTATGATACCCTCCTCCTTACCAATGGAAAGTATCACACGCAAGTCATCTTCAGAGAGCACTTTCTTTTTAGTTGTACCAAAAACCAGAGTTATACATTTTGATAGTTTGGTAAACAACCAAACAAGTGGATATAGAATAATAGATAACCAATATATCGGTAGCGCAACAAACCTTGCAATTGTCTCATTATGCTGTACAGCTAAAAGCTTGGGGAATATCTCACCAAACACTAATATCACAATGGTCATCACCACTGCTGAAATCGCCACACCAGATGCCCCAAAATAACCAACAAACAGAAATGTGGCGATTGCTGTTGCAAGAATATTAACTATATTGTTTCCAATAAGAATAGTTATTATAAATTTGTGTGCGTTTCGCTTTAGCTTGTATAAGATCTTGGAGCCATGCTTTTTCTGCAACAACATGGATTTTACCCTGACCATGTGCAAAGAGGTCAATGCAGTCTCAGCAGCAGAAAAAAACGCAGAAAGAAGTATAAGAACACACAATAGTATCAAATACCAAGTATGCATAAATTAAAACAACCTACCTATTGCCCGACATATGCTCTTATATTCTGCTTGAGCTTTATTATGTTATTCAAATAGATGTTCAGCTTTTTCTCTATCAAAGACATCTGCTCTTCTGTGTCTTTAACTTGCCCAGCCACAAAAAAGCTCTCGGAACCTAAACCGTTGTATTTCAGTAACTGTCTTCTTAGGTCAAGGTATTCCTTGAGTGTATAATAATAGGCAGTGTAATTCTCGTACAACCTGTTGAACAAAACCCTTGTTGTCTCATCTTTGAAATATCTTCTATTGTCAATCTCAAAATAATTCTTGGTCTTTGCACCCAAGCTGTTGTTGTTTACAACATCGTTTACTAAATCCAGATGGTTTTCAATCCAGCCTATGTCCTTTGACCTAAAATCACATCTTTTGATTACTGCAGAGTCGTCTCTTCTTGTTTCTTTAACTATTGTCTCGTCAATCTCAACAGCTTGCCCGCCAGATAATTTTTTAAAAAAATTCTTTAGAACTGTCTTCATTTTTTTGTCACCCATTTCCCCACAAAATATAATATAAATTATATATAATTGAGGGGTAGTATTTAAATTATTATCTTTAAAAGAAAACTATTAAAAAAACAAGGCAAATCACACAAATAAGCCAAATTTTTTTGCAAGTTTGTTCTTGCCAATGATGCATTTCAGGTTTTTTGCTAAGTCATTAGGTGCCACAGACACAACATTAAAGTCGCAGACCCTGTTCCAGCCTACATCACCCTTATACCTTGGAAGCACATGAAAGTGAAGGTGGCTTATGCTTTCGCCAGCAATCCTACCTATACTGCAACCGATGTTGTAGCCCTCTGGCTTCATGAGAATGTCTAAAGAATAAATGGACAGGTCAATGAGATTGAAGAGCTCCTTTTTTTCAAGGCTTGTAAGCTCAACTACTTGGTTGACATGTCTTTTTGTGATAATAAGCAAGTGTCCAGCACTGTAGGGGTATTTGTTTGCTTGAAGGTAGCTTTTGCTTGCTTCAAGGATAAGTAACTCCCTGTCTTTTTTACAGAATGGGCAATTCCTTTTGTTGGTTGTCATCTCCTTCTCCTCGCTTGGCTTTGTGACATAGTCCTGTCGCCATGGTGCGTAAAGCGACTTGCATTGGTCTTTTACAATCATAAACGATCTTACTTAAATTTGCTCCTTTTCTCTTTCCTCTAGCTTTCTAAACAGAATCTCTGGTTTGTTAATTGCCTTTGCTGAGGTGTCTATCTCTATTTTTCTGTTGTCTGTGTTTAAAAACATAAAAACCCTCTGAGAGGACTGCGGAAGTATTGGCTCAAAGTAGATTGCAAGCAACCTGATTATCTCAAGGCAATAGTTCAAGGCATCTGTTTTACCTGACTTCCAAGGCTCTTTCTCGTTAAGGTACCTGTTGCCAAGATCAGATAGTTTCAGTAGTTCATAAAGAGCAAACCTGAGCTCGCAGGAGTCGTAATAACTGTCAATCTTATATATGGAATCCAATATCGCCTTTTCAAGCGTGCTGTCCTTAGTGCTTACCTCAGGTACCCTCCCATTGAACTTGTTATAAACAAAATCTAGGACACGGTTCACAAAATTCCCATAGTTGCCTATAAGTTCCTTGTTTACCCTCTCAAAGAACTCATCAACAATAAACTCTGAGTCCTTTGTCTCAGGAAGGATATATGTGAGATAAAACCTCCAGTATTCTACAGGTATGTTGCTTGATATTGCTTTATCTGCTGAGATGCCAACGCCCTTGCTCTTTGAGAACTTCTGCTTCTCAAAATTCATGTACTGCAAGCCAACAACATTTGTAGGCAAGACAAGCTTGCCCTGCCCAAGGATCTGCCCTGGCCAAAAGATTGTGTGGAAAGGTATGTTGTCTTTTCCAAGAAAGTAATAGGTCTCGGTTGCTTTGTCTTCCCAAAGCTTGAGCCCTTCGTCTCCAAGAAGCTCGACTGTGGCAGAGACATAACCAATCACATTGTCAAACCAAACATAGAACACCTTGCCCTCATAACCGCGGAGTGGCACTTTTATACCCCATGTCAAGTCCCTTGTTATGCATCTTTTCTTTATGCCCTGATGTAACCAGCCCTTAGCAAGCGACTTCACCTGTGACCTTAGATGTGGATTGCTATCTATCCAGTTTTCTATGTCCTTTGTAACGCCTGTTAAGTCCAAGAAAAGATGGTTTGTATTTTTGAAAGTTATGCCTGTGCTACCACAGGTTGTGCAATGCGGGCTTAGAAGTTCTGCAGGTTCCAGGACAGAGCCACATGCCTCACACTGGTCGCCGTTTGCCTTGTCATAACCACACCTTGGGCAGGTGCCTGTGATATATCTATCTGCAAGCCCTTTCTTGCAGTTGTTGCAATATGGGGTATTAATCTCCTGTTCTGTAATAAACCCGTTCTTGTAAAGCTCTAAAAAAAACTCCTGCACAAGCTTATGGTGTATTTCCCTAGAGGTTCTTGAGAAATTGTCATAGCTTATCAGGAAATCTGAATATAGCCTCTTGTGTATTATGTAGTAACGGTCGCAAAGCTCTCTTGGCGTGATGCCTTCCTTCTGGGCAGCGAACTCAGTTGCTGTGCCGTGCTCATCAGTGCCACCTACAAATATCACCCTGTGCCCCTTCATTCTGGAATACCTTGCAAAAATATCTGCAGGAAGGTGGCTTCCAACAATGTTGCCCAAATGTGGAGAACTGTTCACGAATGGCAATGCTGCTGTCACTATTCTTGTACTCATTGTGCCTATACCTCTTTTCGTATATAAAAATAAGGACACAAAAGAATAAAAAAAGAAATGTATTTACACAAACTTTAGTTTAAAGAAAAGGGTGTGAGATATTGTGGCAAGGAAGAGGTATAATACCGCCTTTATAAGGTTCCAGGTTATAAGATAAAACAAATACTGGCTTTGCAGTGCCTTTGAGGCAAAGGCCCTTACAATATATGGGTTTAAGAATGTAAAGTATGCAAAAAGCGTGAATATACTCTCTATTACAAAGATGCAAAGAACTATCTTAAAAGCAAGCGATATTACATTTTTGAACTGGATGTTGTGCTTAGCAAGCTCCAAACCTATAAATATAAAACAGCAGATGTTAATGCATATAAGCGCAACCGAAAACAAAAAGAAAAACGCACTGCTTTTTGCAATCGCAACATACGCTGGGTTTGCATTTGTGTAAACAGCAAACTGTAAGGTAAAGTCAAGGATAATTGTCAGAATCAAGATGACAAACGGAACCATAAGGTAATGGTAATAGCCTTCCCTTAAGAAAATGGACTGGAAAAAACTGCTTTTGCTTTTCTCCTGCTCAAGCTTTGGCGCCCTCAGGTGATATTCTGTCTTGCCTGGTATTGTCTCTTTCGCAAAACCATTTCGGTTTGGCTTATCTGATTTTTCCTTAATCACATGCTGGCTTATTTTCTTTGTCCGCTTCTTGTTTTTACTATCATACCTGTTGTTCGGAAACTTGTTTATTCTTTTTTCAGACATCTAACAATCACTTTCTTTTGTAGTTCCTACTATTATATATTGAGGGTTAACATTTAATAATCTTTGTTTTCTAGAAAATCAAGCAGTTTTCTATTGACAAGCGCATTCGCCTTTTGCCCATCTACATTCCCACCAGTTTCTGCCATCAACCGCCCCATGACCAAGCCCTGCGCCCGTTGACCCAATTGTTGTATCTTTTGACGGTTTTCTGCGATTATCTTATCTATTACCTTTCCAAGCTCTGCATCGCTCAAGCTGTTGAATATATTTAAATTTCCCACAATCTCTTTGATTGGTCTGTCAGAGGAAACAAAACTTAAAAAAACATCCTTCACCTTCTGCCTTGGTATCTTGGCGAATAACTCATAGGAAAAAAACTCCAAGAGGTCATCTGAAGAAATATTGTCTAAGGCAATCAAGCCCTCTCTTGCCCATGTTGTAAGATCCTCCAAGAGAAAGACAGCAACCTGCGTGGGGTTGAGGGTTTTGTTCTTAGACATAATCTTTTCAAAGGTGACAGCATAGTTGTCAAGTACCATTTTTTCAATCAGCTGGTTACTTAAGCCAAAGCTTGCGTATAGCTCTCTTCTCTTATCTAGTGACAATGGCATAGCATTTTCTGCATCCTGTAAAATGTCTTTTGTAAAGCTTATAGGTAAGATGTCTGTTTCTGGGTACATCCTTGCCCCTCCAACAGATAAAGGTCTTTGATACTCTGTGTTGCCTTCTGGCGTGACTAGTCTTGTCTCATTTGGAACCCCGGTAATAAGCTGGTTTAACCTTGCCTCAATGACTTCT
>JAKQHQ010000032.1 GCA_029557995.1 archaeon
CCCCACCCCCTACAAAGCTTACGCTTTCTGCAAAACAATAATGCTTTAAGCCAAGCAAGAAAGAACAGGCAAATTAGCATCACCAAAAACTCGTTTACAGAAGCTATTAAAATATATTGCTTGTAATATATTTAACATATACATATACTCTGTAATCCACAACCATTAATAACACAAAGAGATAAATAAAAATGTACAAGCAAAATATCTTTGACAAGGGGCAGACAGGCCCAATAGATAGCATCTTTAAAGATGAGACTGTTTTTTATCAAAGTTATTTCCCTCTTGAAATCAAGGCAAGGGATAATGAGATTAAGGAGCTTAGCTATTGCCTAAACCCATTAACAGAGGGCAATAGGGCTAGAAACGTAATTATCTACGGCCCGCCAGGCACAGGCAAGACACTTGTCTCAAGCTTTGTGCTTAAACAGCTTCAAGAGTACACGCAAAAGGTAAGCGTTCTTTACATTAATGCAATGGAAGATAACACGAGGTTTGCTGTCTATTCCAAAATCTTAACTACACAGCTATCTATCCCAATCCCAAGAAGGGGGCTTGGGGTTGACGAGCTTTTGAACAGACTAAAGGAAGGGCTTTCCAAGTCAAGCAAGCTTCCAATACTTGTTATTGACGAGGTTGATAAGTTTTCAAAACAGGAAATCTCTGCATTTTTCTATGAGCTCTCAAGAACAGAGCTAAACCATAGGTTTTTCACATTAATCCTTATAACAAACCACAAGGAGTTCCTTGCTGAGCTAGATCCAAGGGCACAAAGTACCCTCTTCCTTAGCGAGATTGAGTTTAAAAGATATAGCCCAAAGGAGCTTAAGGAGATTCTTGCTGAAAGAATAGATTATGGGCTTCTTAAAAACGCAATAAGCCAAGACCTTGTAGGCTATATCACTGGTTATTCTGCAAAGAACGGCGGAGACGCAAGGGTTGCTATTGACCTACTTTATAAGTCAGCAAAGCTTGCTGAAAAGCAAGGGCTTTGCAAGATTCAAAAAGAGATGATAATACAATCATCTAAGCTCATTGACTCTGTTAAGCTTATTGAGAAATTAAGCTACATCACTGCTCTAGACAAGGAAATACTTTCTAATATCCCAGAGCAAGGCATAGAAAGCGGCGAGCTTTACAAGACGTTAGCAAGCAAGGAAGCTGACAGGACAATACGTAGGCACCTAGGCAACCTTGAAAACCTAGGGCTTATAGCCACAATAGATTATAAGGGAAAAAAAGGTAAGACAAGACTGATTTCCCTGACGTTTACTAAGGAACTTTTAAAGTAAAGCCTATTCGCTATCAACTCTTGGCGCAAGATAATACCTAACAGCAGCACTCCCTATCGTGTAGCTTATCTCAATAGGCATATCGTCTTTTAGTTTTAGGGTGATTGTGCTTCTTGCGTTCTTTATCATGTTCTGCAGGTAATCCAATGGAAACATAGCCCTTGCCTTGCCTCCTGATATCACAATGTCTCCTGCCTCAACCTCCTGCTTGAACTTGCCCTTGCTACTCTGCGTGTCAAGTATGAATTTATCACCAGTCACCATTAAAGTTATATGAGAGCTGAAAAGCGCTGCATCCTTTATTCCAGAAATCAATTGTTCAGGGCTTACCTGCACAGTCACATCAAATGGTATCTGCGGTAACGGATGTTGCTGGTCAGAGACATCAATCAATGGTATTGTAAATGACCTCTTGGTTCTTCCAATAAACTCCAGCAGTATGCTTGGCTTTCCCTCCTTGACCTCAATAGAGAGCTTGTCGTCTGGGTTAGCATGCGAGAGTATCTGAAGCAGGTTGCTTACATTCACTCCAAACGAGAGCTTGCTTGCGCTCTCCTGCCCAATATCCACAATGAACTCCTCAAAGGCGCCCTTCGGCATAACAAAATCAACAAGGCTTATCTGGCTTGGGTCAGTTGCCCTCAAAAAGAACTTCTCCTTGTCTATTGTAAATAAGCCCTCATTAATCAGTACGCCAATAGCGTCTATACATTTATAAAACTCCTTTGCATCTTTTACCACGAGCTTTATCATATTTTCACCTGTTTTTGAATATATATTATTGAAACAAAACTAATTTAATATAACCTATATAAGGTATTTTTCCAATTTTCTTCCTTTCTACGCTTTCTTGCTTCAATGGATAGATATTTAGGCATGGTTTCTGTGGTATTATCTTTCCAGAGTTGTCCCTATAGATATTGCAATCTTGGTCAATGTATAGGTTTGTCTTATGGTTGTCGCCCTTTGTCAAAAGGAAGTTACCATCCTTTGCATTTATCTTAAGTACAGCCCTGTGTATTATGTCTTTACCTTCAACATTTGATTTGTAGACAATAATTGAGTTGTTGTTGTTTTTTATTGCGTCCTCTAAGAAAAAGGTCTTGCCATTGACAGTTATGCTCTCTGCCTCAGTCAGGCCATACTCATTGACATAGTAGTTGACATCAGCAAACTCAGTCAAGTCCTTATAGCCAATGCTTTTATTGAGCTCAACCTCAGGCACATTAAGGTTTGTAGCGCGTGTGAATATCACAATGTCGCCTACATGTAAGGTCGGCACCATTGACGAGGTTACGACAATAGCCATAGGCTCTGACACCCCCAAGAGAAGCCCGATAAACTTGTACAGCACAACCGCGCACACAAATGCGGTTAGTATGTATATGCCCCAATACACAATTGTTTTCCAGAACCCTTCTTGCTTTCCTATTGTCTTTTCCAATATGATATCAACATAGGTAAAAGGGTCAAGCCACTTAAGAAAAGAAAACCAAGATTGCTTTTTTGAGGTCATTTTTTGCTTACTGCCTTTTCAAGGTTTTTGACAATCCCACAGAACTGCTCTTCAGCCTCGTTCATGCACTCCAGTAGCACATCTTTTGCTTGCGCCTCCCTAGTTCTTAGGTAGATACTGAACTCATTAGCTAGGTTGTCTGCAGTTTTTTTAGCAACAAACTCAACTTCCTTTTTTGTTGAGGCGATATTTACAATCATGTCAAAAAAAGATGGGTCCTCATCCCTTACAACAAACTCAATCTCATTTTTGCTTTTGTTTATTATTTCTATGTTCATAACCACTTTCACCAATCCCTTTCAACAGCAAATTTTTTTGTAATTTGGCTTTTGCAGTTCCAGCAAGCCCTTGACTCTCCATACAATGTTTCCTTACATTTCTTGCACACAGTCATCACAACCCCAAGCTCAGGGCTGTTAGTAGCTAGTTTATATTCATAAGGACCAACTTCTGTGATTTTTGCCTTGATGATGTCACCCTTGGAAAAGCAATCCTCTGGCTTTTCTACATATCTTGTATCTATGTTTTTAACAAACAACACACCCACATCAGCAGGAGAAAGCACCTTGTTAAACCCATGTATGAGCTCAACAACAGCCATGTTATCCTTGACAACAGCTACCTCTCCAAGCACAAAGTCCCCAACCCCGACCTTCTGTTTTTTTTTGATATTTCCAAGTATCTTGTTTAATGCAATATCTTCATTCACGGTTTATCACATAAAATCCTCAATAATATATTTATATTAAAAAACATTTATATATTGTTGGTTTATTTATTCTTATATGGTCATGGAATTTATTTTCAGCCCTGCTAAGATCTCAAAAAACCCAGGGATTATCTTTATTGAAGCAGTGCTTTTGTCAGGCATCTCTGTGCTTTTCTCGCTGTTTGTGCTTCCAAGCGACTATGTGAGCGTAGGCGTTCTTGCTTTCATCACAATGGGCGCCATACCTGTTTTTGCAAAGCTGTTCTCCTACAGTTCCTATCTTTTCAATTACTCTGAAAGCTTTTTTGCAAGGCACAAGACGCTTTTCTTGGAGATAGCATATTTCTTCTTAGGTGTATTCTTTGCATTTGTGCTTTTGTTTTTTCTTCTGCCACCAGCTACAAGGGATTCTGTATTTTCAGTGCAACTTACTGAGGTTAAAGGCGTTGCAGGCGTCAGGGAGTCAATAACTGCCCAGGTTTCCAAGACTGCAATTCCAGAGCAAAGCAGGTTTGACAAGGTTTTTTTCCTTGTCTTGAATAACAACCTTGGAGTGGTTGTAAGGGCTGCAGCACTTTCGTTTTTTTATGGTGCAGGTGCGCTTTTCCTTATTGCTTGGAATGCTTCAATCCTAGCTACAGTCATCTCAACAGATATTTACCTAAGCATGGGCGCGCTTACACTTTCAAGCCCAGTTGGTGTATTCAAAGCGCTCTTTACAGCCTTTGTAAATTTCCTTGGCTATCTCCCACATGGGCTTCCTGAGATGTTAGCGTATTTTATAATCAGCTTTGCTGGTGCAATGATAGCAAGAGGGCTAGTTAAGGGACTATTTACAACTGACTTTAGATGGAAGGTTATTGGAGATATTGCGTTCATGGTCGCGTTTTCAATCTTCCTAATAGTAGTCGGTGCATTGATTGAGGCAAGTTATTTCTTGTAGCTTTATATATTTTTTCTATTATAATAAATATATTATGGACGACTATGATTATCTTCTTAAATATCCATTCTCCAAGGCAAGCATGGAATACATTGACTCAAAGGGGCTTTTACTCTCTGATATATCCCCTATAGTGCTTGAAAAAACAGATTTACTTTTTTCAAGGCTTTTTGAGCCAGAAAGTTACGCAAGTTTCTTTTCCATAGATTCTCTAAAGATTAGCGACAGGAAGGCAGAGCTTGATACAGAGCTTTTGGTTTATCCAGTATCTAAAATCATCTTAAACATATTAAACAATGTGCCATTGTTTCAGGCGTTTGCTAGCTACCACCAAAAAAGGTTTGTTTATTTCATAGGTCTTGACTATAAGGCAAGGGCCTACGACTCCATTGAAAGGCTCATAAAAGATATTTGCCCAAGCGTTACCCAAGACCGCAGTGGTTTTTTCATACCGCTTGCCTCTTTGTTAGCCCTTGAGCTTGGTGAGGAATACAAATTACAATACACCAACTTGGAGCATGGCAATATTTATTTCCAGAACAAAGAACAGCTTGTGGAGTTTCTTTCTATAGTGCTTAAAAAAAGAATCTTGCGTACAACAGAAGTCAGCAAGAAGGAGCTGCCAAAGTCGCTAGTTTCTTTTTCAGAGGTAATCAGGAAAAAATATGTGTCTACAAGGCTACCTGCAGTAACCTACACCATAGCTAGGCCAAAGGATACTGAGTTTCCGCCATGCTTTGACAAGCTTTACAACGACATGCTTAGCGGACGCAAGCTATCCCACATAGGCAACTACCACCTAGCTGTCTTTCTTTCAAATATCGGCTACAGCTATCAGGAGATACTTGATATCTATAGGAACCTGCCTAACTTTGACGAGAGGATTTCAAGCTACCAGATAAGAAACATCATGGAAAAGAAATATTCAGTTGCAAACTGCGAGACCCTGCGTTCAAACGGGCTATGTATCATGGACTGCAAGGTCAAGCACCCGTTACAATTACTTAGAAAAAAAGAAAGTGTTTTAAAGCCAAGCAAGGATAAATAGATTTATGTGACAAAATATGTTTAAGACCATAAAGAAAAAAAAAAACAAAAAGCTTTTGTTTCTCATACTTGATGGGGTTGGTTTAAACAAGCCATACCCAGGCAATGCTGTATCCCAGGCAAGCATGCAATGTTTTAACAAGCTATTACAGGACTATCCAAACATAGCACTTGGCGCAAGTGAGCAGTTTGTCGGGCTACCTAAAGGGCAAATCGGCTCTTCAGAGATTGGGCACTTCACATTTGGCGCAGGCAGGATTGTAGATTCTGAGATAGTTAGGATTGATAAGGCAATAAACAGCGGAGAGTTCCAGAAAAACCAAGTGCTTAACAGTGAGCTAGCAAAGGTGAAGTTATTCCAGTCAGTGCACATTGTTGGGCTTTTGAGTGATGGTGGGATACATTCCTCAATAAACCATCTCTTTGCATTGCTTGATGTTTTAGGCAAATTTAATAATGTCTCGCAGGTTTATCTGCATCTTTTCACTGATGGTAGGGACACGCCACCAGATTCAGCAAAGAAATACCTTTCAGAGCTTATGCAGAAAATAGGCACAAGCAAGAAGATCCAGATTGGCAGTATATGCGGGAGATACTATGGCATGGACAGGGACAATCGCTGGGACAGACAGAGGAAGCTTTATAATTTAATAGTCAATGGCATCGGCGAGAGGGCAACAGATGTCTACGCCTATGTTGACGAGTGCTACAAGCAAGGCATAACTGATGAGTTTCTTACCCCAACGCTGTTCAATGAAAACAGCCTTATCAAAGACAAGGACACTATAATCTTTTTCAATTTCCGTAGCGACAGAGCTAGGGAGTTTACAAGGATGTTTGTTGATAAGTCTTTTGATAATTTCCAGACCAAGAAAATGGATGTGAATTTCATTACCTTTACAGAATATGATTCCAAGTTCAAGAACCTCAAAGTGCTTTTTCCGCCACTTAAACTTGAGCCTGGGCTTGGGCAGATAATCTCCAAGCTAAGATACAGGCAATTACGGCTTGCAGAAACCGAGAAGTACGCACATGTAACCTATTTCTTCAATCTTGGTGGAGAGCATCCAAACAAGAGGGAGGACAGGATACTTGTGCCTTCGCCAGGCGTTGCAACATACGATCTAAAGCCAGAGATGTCAGCAAAGATCATCACAGCTAAGCTCATTGAAAGGCTAAACGACAGCTACAAGCTGTTTGTTGTAAATTTTGCTAACGGGGACATGGTTGGGCATACAGGGAACCTAGAAGCAGCTATAAAGGCAATGGAAACAATTGACCAGTGTCTCAGCATCATCTTGAAAAAGGTAGACCTTAATGACACTATAGTGGTAGTGACTTCTGACCATGGCAATTGCGATGAGATGCTCTTGCCTGACGGGAAGATAAGCACAGCACATAGCCTCAATAAAGTGCCATTTATACTTATCTCAAAAGACAAGCACAAGCTAAAGACAGACAAGCAATACTCCATAGCCAACATCGCTCCAACGCTCCTAAAGTTGCTTGACGAAAAGGCGCCTGATTACATGTACGAGGACCTGCTTGCTGATTAATTGCAAATGCTAGCATAGGCAAGCTTGAAGCTTCTAGAAGGTAATTTCCAAATGAAGATAATTACTTTAGACAAGAAAGGAAAGCTTGTCTTTGTTGCCCAGACAATTGAGGACTTATGGGTTATCAAGTCAATAACTGACCCAAAAGACAAGATTTCAGGAGCTTCTTACAGGAGGACAAGGGCTAGCGAGGACGACGAGGAGTCAGCAAGAAAGCCAATTTTTGTTACAATTGAGATTGAAAAGATTGACTTCTCTAGCGAGCTTGATAGCTTGAGGTTTACAGGCATTATTACTGATAGCAACCCCTCAGCCCTTGCGCCCATTGGAGAGCACCACACACTTGAAATCCAGCTAGGCAAGCCCTACACCCTCCATAAGCAACAGTTCTTTTCTCACCAGCTTGAGCTCTTGCATTCAAACCCATCCCTTGAAAGCACAATCACTTTGATAGCACTTGATGATGAGAGCGCAACTATCTTTTCCCTAACAAACACAAGCACCAAGATGTTAGCAAAAATAAATTCAGGAAAGCCAGGCAAAAGATTTGCTTCAGATTTTGACTATAAAGATTATTTTCAGCAGATTCTTTATGTTGTGTCTAAACATAGTAATCAGCTTATTGTAGCTGGCCCAGGCGCAACAAAAAAAAAGCTAGCAGATTTCTTGAATGAAAATTTAAAAGAGCCTATGTTACTCACCTTAAACCTCCAGAACACAGGGGTTTCAGCAATCTCCGAGCTTTTCAAAAAAGAGGAGGTATCAAGGTTCTTTAACAACTCCATAATCTACAAAGAGCAAAAAGTACTTGAGCAGTTTCTTTACAACCTTGGAAAGAACAATAACAAAGCAAT
>JAKQHQ010000002.1 GCA_029557995.1 archaeon
AAAGAAAGGAAATCCTTAATGATGCAAACAAGACAATCAAGTTTAGGTACCAGCTACAGCAGTTGTCAATGCATCTAAACAATTTTATCTTTCAGTTAAAGATGTACCTTATATCTAAGGCAAACAGCAAGGAGGAATACGAGGAGCTTAAAAAAGAGATCAGTGCCTGGGAAGAGGTGGTGGGTAAGATGCTTAATGACCTGATTAACAACATAAGTTTCATTATCCAGGACAAGTTGGTTCCTGTCTGTGAGAATATTGAAAAGGAGATTCTAAAGGGGGATCTAGACAAATGAATAAGGTTTTTTATTATGTGTTTGCTGTTGTCCTTGTATTGGCGATAGCTGTTGTTCTTGCTGTCGCGCTCAGCAAAAAAGAAAAGCCAAGCAACCAAGCTATGGAAAATATAGTTGTTCTTGAGACAACGAAAGGTGTTATTGAAATTGAGCTAGACCTAAACCATGCCTCGCTCACATCTGCAAACTTCATTTCCTATGTCAACTCAGGCTTTTACGATGGGCTAGTGTTTCACAGGGTTATCAAAGGCTTTATGGTTCAAGGTGGGGGGTTTGATGCCAACGGCAATCAAAGGCAGACAATGGCACCGATACCACTTGAGTCAAACAATGGTCTGAAAAACACTGTAGGGGCCATAGCAATGGCTAGGACAAGTAATCCAGATAGCGCCACAAGCCAGTTTTTCATAAACACCGTTGACAATGAGCTTCTAGATTATTCGCAAGGCAATCCTGGCTATGCTGTCTTTGGTAAGGTTGTCAAGGGAATGCATGTTGTTTATGCAATTGAAGATAGCAAGACAAGTGAAAGGTTTGGGCAGCAGGACTGGCCGGTTGAGGATATTGTCATAACAAAGGCGTATATGAGGTAACACCAGTTTTTAAGCCTCTTTGGCGCAATGGCTTTCAATTATAAAAAAAACCAAAAGTGTTTTAAATCCAATTAGCCACATATAATTTAACAATGGATGTGATAGCTTGTTTTCTGCTTTTCTGTTCTGGGCGTTTGTGTTTGTTCTTGCCTTAGTTCTGCTAATTGTTTCAGCTGACCTTTTTGTTGATAAGTCAGAAGAGCTTGGCAGGAGCATAGGTTTTTCTACGTTCTTAGTTGGGCTTATAATCGTAAGCATAGGCACAACCCTTCCAGAGCTTGCGTCCTCAATCTATGCAACAATCAAAGGTTCTTCAGAGATTGTGATTCCAACAGTGATCGGCTCGGTCACAACAAACGTTTTTCTAGTAGTAGGGTTAGTATGTTTTCTCTATGGCACAAAGTTTCTTTACAGGGAAACACTAAAGACAGACCTATGGATATTTGTAACAGTATGTTGCCTTTTTTTATTATTTATTATTGACCGCAAATTCACTCTTGTTGAGGCGATTTTTTGCATCCTACTTTTCTTTGTGTATTCCTTTTACCAATACAAGCTTTCAAAGCCAGTAGAGCTTGAGGAACCAGTTGTAAAGTCCAGCACAGTTCTTTGTATCTTTCAGATTTTGGTGTATTCCATTTTAATCTATATTGGCTCAAAATATGTTGTGGATTCCATGCTTGAGATTTCAACGCTTTTGCGTGTGCCTGCAGAGATCATAGCGATAACAGTGATTGCCTTAGGCACAAGCCTCACAGAGCTAACTGTTGGGTTAATCTCTGTACGAAAGGGGCACATAGACATTGCTATTGGAAACATTATTGGCGCAAGCATAATTGACCTGCTGATAGTCACAGGCATTCCAAGGCTTTTTGGAGATGTGGTAGTGCCTGCAGTGTTGTTTACGGTTGCAATACCAATCTTTGGATTTGCTATAGTTTCTTTTATTTACGTGGTTCTTGATAAAAAGCTTACAAAGCTTGAAGGTGGTGTGTTTTTGCTTATGTACCTTCTATTTAACATTATTTTCTTTTTAGTGTAGTTAGGTAATTCTAAGGTCTACCTTGGGCTTCCTACAATCAGGATGTGTTTCTTTTCAAAGGGTTCTAATCTTTTTCTTTCAAGGATTTCAAAGTCCTTTTCAAGCTTTCTTGTCTCCTCTTCAATAATTTCTTTTGCGCTTTTCTGGGCTATTGAGCTTGTCTTCAGGCTAAGTATGAAGTGCTTGTTTTTTTCTAGGAATTGCCTTGCGTTTTTAGTTAATATTTCAACTTGGTTTTTCTGCGCAACATCTTGTACAATCACATCAACTTTTACGCCCTCAAGAAGCTCGTATTTATCAAGCTTGTTTGCGTCCCAAAGCACAGGAACAAGGTTAGCCCTCTCTTTGCTTAGTAGCACAAACTTCTGCATGCTGTATGGTGAGATGTCCACCCCATAAACTATTCCCTGCACCCCCACAAGGTCAGAAACAAACGAGCAGGTATAGCCCTCTGCACAGCCAAGGTAAAGCACGCTGTCACCCTCTTTGATTGGCAAAGACTGCAGTCCATTGGCCAACCCTGCACAAAGCTTTGACCTGTATGGGTCCCAGAGTCTTCTTTCCTTGCTATTCAGGTCAAGCGTGTAGAACTTTCCATTCTCCCTTACAAGATTTTTGTTATACATCAATTTAAAGTCCCATTTATTTTTTTTTCAATATTTTTTTTAAGCTCATCTCTCATATCTATCCCAGAGATGTCTGCCTTGATTGCTATAGCTATCTTTCCAGCAAGAAACCTTGAAAGCCTGCCCTTCTCTTTTTTGTCCTTATTTATGAGAAGAGAATGGTTGAACAATAGTCCATATCTTGGAGTTTTTTTGCTTCCAGTCCTTATTGACTTAAACAATGCCTTTTCAGCGCCAAGTAGCTGTATGGTTGAGCTTGGCATTTGTGAAAGCCTAGACATTGAGCCAGAGATTACAAGCATCTTACAAGCAATGTTTGTGCCTGCTACAAAGCAGAAGTTAGGATAGCTTTTCTCTGCTAGGTGGTAAGCTTCTTTTTCAATATCTTTGTTTAGCGTTATAAGCCCTAAGATGCTTTCTGCAAGCCCCTTAACAAATTCTTTTTCTCTCTTTTCTAGCTTAACAGACACCCCAGAGTTTATTATCTGTAAGACCTTCTCATTGTTTGTTTCTTGCAAAGCTAAGCAAATCCTACAATAATCTTCAATACCTACCTCTTTTTCAAGTGTTGGATAAACAGTATCAGTCACAACCCTTAATGCCTCAAACAATTCATTTATGTTTTTTGGCAGTTTTTCAGTAATCCTGCAAAGTGCAATAATGCGTTGGTCTGGGTTACTTAGCTCTCTTTTTATTTCCTCAACGGTCTTTTCAAGAAACAGTTCTTTTTCCATATCTTTCTTTTTGTCTTATTGAAAGATTATTTTATCTCAACCTTTTGCCCTATAGCATCCCCTGGAAGTCCTTTTTCAAAGATTACCCTTACAACGCCTTTGTTTCCATGTGCTGAAGCAACTTTCCCTGTGATTGTCTTCTTGCCAATAGTTGTAAACACAACTTTCTTCCCAAGCAAGTCAGCCACAGATGTCTTGCTATTGTATTTTTCGTCATCAAGCTTTACAAGCAAGTGATTGTTTTTTTGGGTGTTTACACCCATCCTATAGTTCAGGATAGTCCCGTTCATATGTTTTCACCAATTTAAGAAGCTTTAAAATAAGTTATTATATTATATTTAATAAACAAACTATTTAAAAACCCTGATTAAAAATGAGCAAGGAACTAGTAGCTGGCGTTGACGAGGCAGGGCGTGGCTGTGTTCTTGGGCCCCTTGTAATTGCTGTCTGTGTGATAGACCCTCAAAAGGAAAAGATGCTTAAAAGCGCAGGTGTAAAAGATTCTAAGCTTTTATCCCCAAAGCAAAGAGAAGAATTATTTGGTTTACTAAAAAAAGAAGCAGAGGATTACAAGATTCTTGCAATCCCAGCAGAGGAGTTAAATATCTTAATGGATAGCTATTCCCTCAACGAGATAGAAGCACAAAAAGCCTGCCTTGCGCTCTCGCAGTTAAAGGCAAGCCCAGATACAATAATCTTTGACTCGCCTGACACAAACCCAGCAATGTTTTCTAAGAGAATCAAAAACTGTCTTAAGCCAAGCCCTCCAAAGATAATCTCAGAGAATAAGGCAGACCTCAACCATCCCTGCGTTTCCTGCGCATCAATTTTAGCAAAAGTCACAAGAGACCACCTTCTAAAAAAGGAGCTTTCTGGGTTAGACATATCTGGTTATTCCTCAGACCCTAAAACCATTAACTATCTCAAGGACTATTTCATCAAGCACAAGCAGTTTCCAAGCAACACTCGCCTGAAATGGAAGACCCTTGACAAGATTGTAAACGAGCTTTACCAAAGAAAGCTCATTTAGGCAAACAAGGAGAGTGCCTGCGTCCCGCTGATTATGTAATTGACACCCCACGCAAGCGTTATCAGCCCCATGAGCGTTGTAGTTACTTGTATTATGGTTTTTGCCTTCGCTGTGACTTCATGGAATCTTATGGACAGATAAAACAACAACCAGATAACAGCAAGGATTATGCCAATTGCAAGACCAGTAAGTAGCTTTCCATACTCAGCAGCAGAGACAATTATTGCAGTTATTGTAGCTGGTCCGCTGATTAGTGGCGTTGCGATGATTGAAGCAACGGCGTGTATTGAGTCTCCTTCCATCCTTTCAATGTCATTTATTGACTTTCCAAGCGACATATTCACTCCAAGTATCACAAGGATTATCCCGCCTGCGATCTTAAAGCTATTTATGTCCGTGTTAAACAGCTCTAAAAGCTGGCTTCCAAGGCACAAAACAAGATAGCAGATTACTGTAGCAAGAAACACAGAAAGCAACGCGATATTTATCTTTGCCTTTTTTTCAAAGCCCTTAGTGCTTACAAAAAATACAACAAGGCTAGTGAGCGGATCTATGATCACAAAGAAAAGCACAACAAGAGTCAATAGTTTTGAAATCACAAATTTCCACGCCCTTTTTTTGCGGATGGTCCTGCCCGGATTCGGACCGGGGATCTCTACCATGTCAAGGTAACATCATAACCGCTAGACCACAGGACCATTTTACTTTCTTCCAATTTTTTTTGCATACTTATGCAGGTTGCCCTCAATCTTATCTTTGTGGAAGAAAATCACAAGCGAGCCAATCCCTATAATAATTAATAACAGTAAAGAATAAAATAGATTAAGTTTTGTAAGCTGGTTTCCCATTACAGAATAAAACACAATCAACGGCAATCTTCCTACAAAGGATATCAGCATGTATTTTTTAAGGCTAATGTTTGTTATGCCTGCAAGAAGGCTAAATGTATCGTGCGGTAGTGGAGGTATCAGAAACAATATGAAAAGCGTCTTTTCGATTGTGTTTGACTTGTTATCTATCTTTTCAAACACCTTCTTGTCAAATATACTTTCTAGAAAAGGTCTGCCAAACAGCCGTCCAAGCTGGAAAACAATAAACGAGCCAATCATTATGCCAATAAGC
>JAKQHQ010000008.1 GCA_029557995.1 archaeon
CTTTCTGGAATGGTTTTTTTGGCAGGTTTTTTGCTCCTTTTATAAAATACATTAAAAGGTAAATTATAATACCTAGCAAAAGCCAGTTAATGAGAATTGAAGAGTAGGCATTGTAGGCAGATACCTTGCCAAGCCCTGGAACCCTCAGGACAAGGCATAAAAGCATATTGATAACAAAAGATACCAAGACAACTATAAACGCTTCTGTAATACCAACCTTTTCATAAAAATGCTCAATTATGGCTTTTGGGCCTCTTTTAGATTTATAAACTTCTGTTAACATCAAGAATCACCATTCTCAGTAATAATATATTTTGGATAAAAGATTATATAAATGTTATGAAACGCGTTTAGGGTTAACTTGCTTATGGAAACTATTTAAAGATATTGATTGCAATATATTTATTATATACTTGCACTATGATTTAGGGGATGGAAGGAGAAAAAATTTCTTAGCTCTTCCAACAAACCCTTTGCCAATAGGTTATGTTAGAATGACTACGAAAAAACAAGTGTTCTCTAAACCTTTTAATCTTGTCTATGAGAATAGATACCCTGACTTGCTAGTGGGCCCTGGGTTTTTCACAAACCCAGAGATTGCAAGGGATTCAAGCCCAGACAATTGGATAAAAATGGAGCCAAAATCTATTGAACAGGAAAGGGCTAGACAGGTCTTTTCTTTCAAAGGCTTCAAAAAGACAGATGCTAACGCTAGCGACAGGTCCCTGTACGAGATACAACTGTTGTCTCAGGCACAAGACACCTCTGAAATTGAGGTTGAGCTGGATAATAGGCGCGGTAATGTAAAGGAGGATTACAGCGGGGTAAACAACTGTTCCTATGGGTTTGAGAGTATAAGGATTATTGACAATGTAAAGATACCGCTTGTTATTGATAAGACAGTAAATGACTTGGATATGAAGGCTAAGGATGGGATAATCAGCATCTACAACAAGCTTGGTGATGTCTATAAGATTGAGCAGGTGCTGTCCTTGGGGCTTTTAGGGGTTGCAAAAAACCGAGTGCTTGTGCCAACAAGATGGGCTATCACATCAACTGACGACATTGTGTCTAAGGAGCTTATTGAAAATGAGATTCTAAATTACCAAACTATAGACAAGTGCCTTGTATTCTCTTTTAGCTTTTATCAAAACGTGTTTTACATACTGTTTATCCCGAGGAGCTGGGGCTTTGAACAGATTGAACTATGGGGGGATAACTTCTGCGAGGACTTTGAGAGCAACTGCTCAAAAAAAACATATGCAAGCTCTGTGACTGGCGGGTATTACGCTGCAAGGCTGGAGGTTGCTAAGTATCTTTCTAAAAAGAAAAAACAGGCATGTGTCATTGTATTCAGAGATGTCTCGCCAAGCTATCATTCTAAGGGTGTGTGGGTCATCAGGGAGACTGTGCGGGAAGCTCTAACAAAAGAACCATATAGCTTCGAGTATTTGGAACAAGCTATGTCTTTTATTAACAACCACATTAGAAACGGAATAAGTTATTGGTTACCACACTCACAACTTTACAAAGAAATAAAAACACAAAAAAAGATAACTGATTTTTTTAAATAGCTTTAAGCTAAAGAAATAATTTCCTTAATTGTAACAACAACTGCTCCCTTTGCTGGAAGCCCTTTGTTTTCTTTCATTACTTTTACTTGCTTTAACCATTTACCTGAAGAAAAGTATTTTGCTGTGCCTTTTAATTGATATCCCGTATCAGCCTTAGAATCCGTTACTGCGAGAGCACAGAATTTATTTGCAAAAATATTTTTTCTTGTTTTGTTCATGTAATTGTCAGTAATTAGAATATGGTTTTTAGAAACAACTTTTACATGAGATAAATAAACTACATTTGGTTTGTTGTTTTTGTCAATGGTTGCAAAGGCAATATTGTTTCTTTTTATAATTGTTTTTAATTTTGAAATATCAACCATTACTAACACCTATAAAAACAAAATAAAACCAACTATACAGAAAAGAACCTCTACTAGTAAAATTCCTGTTGTCACTTGTTTTTCTGTAAAGCCTTTCCCCAAAAGGGTTGTTGGGAGATACATCATAATATGCGTCCAAGAATAAATGCGCTTGTATGGCGCTTTTAGCGTTCCATCTTTTTGAAGGTCGCCTAAGCTTCTAACTTTTAGCTTGCCACGTAACTTTAATAAGATTTCTATGCCCCAAGGGATGAATATAAACAACGCAAAGCTCTCAATGTTTCCTACAATGGCTATTGTTGCAAAGCTTGCGCCAAACAGGTAGGTAAGGGAGTCGCCTGGAAGCACCTTTGCTGGATACCAGTTGTCTAAAAGGTAGGGTATGACAGCGCCTAACGCAAGAAAGGAGATTACTGCAGCCTCAGCCCTTCCATTTATAAGAGAAAAAATTCCAAGAGAGGTGGTAACAACAGCCATCAGCCCGCCTTCCAGCCCGTTAGTGCCAGCAAGCATGTTTGCTGAGTTTGTGATTACAACAAAGATTACTGGAACTATGAGCAAGGGATACAACAATCCAAAATCAACTGCGCCTATAAATGGGATATTCATTGTCTGGTCCCCAGCCATTATCGCAACCAATGGAATCACAGCTAAAACCGTCAGGGCTGGCTTTAGCCATTGCGGTAGCCCAACTCGTATTTCCATATCCCCGTAAATGTTCTTTACTGGCTCCTTGCTTACATTTAAGTCATCAAAAAAGCCAATAAGTGTTGCAACCAAGATAGTAAGGACTGAAGCTATAAGCACAATTGTGTCTAGCTTCAAGTAAAGTGTTGAAAGCAACGTAAAAAGCATGATACCAATAAAGAAGCCGAAAAACACAGGCATACCTGCTGACTGCGCAAGGACTGGCTTTTCCTTTTTCTGCTGGTCAACAGCAATCACGCCTCTTGTGAGAAAAAAGGCTTTAAATAATTTCACGGCAAAAAAGGATACCCCCAGCGAAACCAAAAAACACACAAGAAGCAATAGTTGCATTAGACATCACTCATTGGCTTTCTTTATTGACCCTGTATATCCTAACCTTCCCAGAGCTATATGCCTTTGTGGCTATTGGCTCAAGGGTCTTGTCATCAAACCAAAGCCTTGCAAAGATTGTCTTATTGACAGCTGCATTTAAAAAATATATCCTTGAATTGTCTTTCTCCCTGTAAAGATATATCGGGGTGTTCTCAATAATCTCGTCAGGTGTAGTGTGATAATCTGTCTTTATCTTTTCAAGCTCAAACTCCTGTATTGCTTGATTGCCACACACATAGTTTACAACCCCAGAAATTGGTTTTTCTTGCATTTGACATTCTAATGTAGTTCCAAAGTATCTTGTTATCTTTGGGTCATTAAACTTTGTTGTCCAATATCCATATACAGCAAACGAAGACATCCTATCAAAGTATGTGGCATCAAACATTATGTAGTCGGTATCATAGTCCTTCAATATCTCTTTTGCCTGGTTGATGTCTTCAGATATCATAAACTTCCCAAAGTCGCTTGTGCCTTCCCAATGCGAGTTTGTGTTATCAGTGCTCACCTTCCTTTCAGAGAAATACGCAATCCAGTGCCCGTAATCCCACCAGTTGAATATTTTCGCGTCCTGCGGGGTGTTATCGTAAAGCCAAAATATTGCGTTCTGCCAGTCCTTCTCTTGCGAGATAGTTGGCTCCTTACTTAACACAAAAAAGGAGCCTGCTGCGATTGCACCAATCAGAAACACACCAAATAGCACAGTAAACACCCTTTTGTAATTTACTGATTTCTTGTCAAGCCACTCTGTAGTCAAGAAAAACAGAAAGCCAAAGCCTGCTGCTATCGGTAGCCCAAGAGTGTAAGTAAACTTCAGCTTTGTCCAGGCCATAAAGCCAGTTACAAGTATCCAGTAAAATATCAATAGCGAAAAGTAGTCAATGCCCTCCTTGTCCTTGTTATTTGGCTTTTTAAATATCAGGTATAAAGGTATTGCAAGCAAAGCCAAAAACGGAACAACCACAAGCAGGCTGTATTTCTCGTAAAAGAACTGCTTGCCTGTATTCTCCTCGCCTACAGTCGCCCCAATCACATCTGCCTCGTCAATCGCTGCCTTGTTTACCCTATCTATGTTTGTTTCAGTGATTGGCAAGTAGTTAGTCACATATTCAGCTGTTCTGCTTAGCCATTTTGTGCCTGAATGTATTGTGGTTGAAACAGTAAAGAGCAAGAAGCAAACCAGAAATACCTTAGAAAAGGCAAGAATTTCTTTTTTCCCAATCTTTTTTATAAGCATATACACAAGCTGTGTCCCAAAATACGCAAGTAATACCAAAGGTATAAGCAGGAACATATCCCAGGTTATGCTCATCAAAAAAAAGAAAAAAGCTCCAAGCACTGAACATGGTAGCCAGCTTTTAAGCTTATGCCTGTCATTGATTGCCATTACCAAAAATATAAAACCCAGAACAAGCCACAAAAAACCCAAGGAGTCCTCCTCAAAGAACCCACCCATTGTCCTATAGACAAAGGCTGGAACTGTTGCTGCAATGACCCCCATTGCAAAACCTGTTCTTGTGTTGTAGGCCTTCTTCCCAAAGAAAAACATTGCAACAGATATTAGTGCACCAAAGATTGCAGGTAGCCATCTTGCATAAGCCATCAACAGCTCTTTATCATAGGCAGCACCAAGTGTAGTGATCTTGTATATGCCTGCTGTGAAATACCAAAGGAAATGTGGCCAGCTACTGTAATTGCTTCCACCTTGTTGGTAAAAGCCCAATGGGTCGTTTTGTGGGAGATTACCTTGCACAACATAGCCAGTAGCCCTCAGGTGCCAGTATGGGTCAAACTCAAACATATACTCGTATCTTAGAATATGCGCCCTGATGCCAAGCCCCAAAACAAAAATCAAAAGCACAATCAGGATGACCTGCCAGTGCTTGGAAAAAAAGTTTTTTATCTTACTCATAATTTATTGCTCTCTGTAAATCATTGTATATATTAAAGAGCCATTATGTTTTTAAAAGAAATATATTTTAAAAAATAAAATATTAGTAACTTAAAAAAATATGTTTTTTTAAAAAAATTAAAAAAAATAAAATGTTAGCAACTAATTTGCAGCTCCAAGAAAGAACTTAGGGCAAACAATATCGGAGATAAACTTAACTTCTGGGTTCGGAAAGGGTCCAGGTGTTTCTCTATCCCTATGGTCGCTAACAAATAATATATGACTGAAAAGGTTTTTAAATGATTTCGCTTTATTTTTTCTTAGTGTCAGCCAACATCTTTTTAAGTTTATTCAAGCCCTTTGTGATGTCGTCTTCTGACTTAGCACCAGCACATATTAGCTTTCCGTTCTTGAAAAGCAAGATTGTAAGCTTTGGGTTAAATACCCTAACGATTGCACCAGGAAACTGCTCTGGCTCGTATTCTATGTTATCTAAAGTTGTTGCTGCATTAAAAAGATCAACCTGCTTGTTTAGGTTTGAAGTAGCAACGAGGTTTACTATCTTGTAAGTTGCCCTGTCTTTCACGCTGACATTCTTTTGGACCTCGTTTATTATTTTTGAGGCCTTACGAATCGCTGTCTTGATGTCTTTCTCGCTTGCAGCCCCAGAAACTATGATGTTACCGTTCTTGAAAAGAAGCAAGGAAACTTTCGGCTCGTCAATCTTCAGGATTGCGCCAGGAAACTGCTCTGGCTCGTATTCAACTTCTGGTATGGCTGTAGCAAGATTATAAAGATCTAGGTTGTTGCCAAGCGAACTTAAAGCAACAAGATTAACTATTTTATATTCCATTTACCTTTCACCGTTTTTTTAATTAAAAAGCAAAAATTTATATATAATATTTATATATAAAAGCATTTATAAAGCAATTTTTTAAAAGATTTTCTTAACTAAAAAACAACTAAAACTTGGGTAACTTAACTTTGTGTCGCCATTCTATTTGGCTTTTTTTAGGCAAATCAACACAATATAAAAAGATTATGCAACTTAATTATATATTGATTTAAATGGTTGAAAAATATGGCAAACAAAAAAGCAAAAGGAAAAAGGGCGCTTACAAGATCCAGATATAGAAGGAATGTAAGGGCAAAAACAACAGTTAATGAGCTTATCAAACCCATCATGGTTGATGATGTTGTGCAGGTGAATGCAAACAGCTCTGTGCATAGTGGTCTGCCACATAGAAGGATGGATGGGATAACAGGTAAGGTTATTGGGTTTCAGGGGGATTGCCCAGTTGTGCAATTAAAGACAGGAAACAAAACAAAAAAGATAATAACTCACAGGGCACACTTGAAACTTCTAAAGCAAATACCAAAGGGGGGAAAAAAATGATAAATAACCCTATATATGTTGATGATCTAACATTAGCTGAGATTAAAAAGCTCCTTACAGAGAAAGGGAAAAAAAAAGAGCTTAACTACGAGCAGAAAATGGCTTTGGAGCATTCTAAGCAATTTGCTAAACTTACTCCTGTCAAGGCAGAAAAACTTAAAAAAGAGCTGACTGAGCTTAACTTAAGTAGCGAAGTAGCTACAAAGATAGTGGATATCATGCCTAATGCAATCGAACTAGATTTAATAGCTGAAAAAAATAAGACAATAACTGAGGAAAACAAAGGCAAGATTCTGGAGATTTTGGCTAAATATAAGAAAGATGAGGAATGACTGAAATAAAAAAAGAAGCGATTGTGCTTGACAAGGCCACAAGGGAAGTGCAGTTTAAACAGACGCCTGTTATACAGTGTATAGGAGTGTCTAATTTCTCTCTACTTGAGATATACAGCGATGAAACACCTAAGCTTCAGGAAGTTATAAACACAGAAGACAAGGTTGTAAAGAGGATAACCTATGACAAGCTTACAACCATAGCTAAAAAGGAACTTGAAAAGGCAGTTGAGACGATTGTAATAAACAACCAAGAGCGGTTTGTAAACTTCTTCAACAACGCCAAGCCAATAAACGCAAGAAGACACCAACTTGACCTTTTACCAATGATTGGAAAAAAACATAGGATGGCGCTTATGGAATACATAGAAAAAAATGGGGCTATCAAGGAACTAAGTGAGCTGAAAAACATTGAGCTTTTCCCTGACCCTATAAAGGTTATAGTCAATAGGGTCTTGACTGAAATTGAAAATAACGAATATGAAAAATACTTCTTGTTTACTGTCCCATTTGTTAAAAAGAGCTAATTCTGATGTCTGATGATTAAAGATTTGTATAGTCAGATGCTAAGATATAACTTCAAGCCAAAGCATGACCTTGACCAATATTTTATAATTGACGACAAAGTGATTGCAACAGTGGTCAATGAGCTTGGGCTTGAAAAAACAGATGTTGTCTTAGAAATTGGACCTGGAACTGGGTTTCTTAGTAAACAAATCCTTAAAAAAAGCAAGATGGTGATAGCAATTGAAAAAGACAAGAAAATGGTTGAAATCTTAGAAAAGGAATTTAAAAAAGAGATAAATTCTAACAATCTTGTTCTTATTAATTCTGATTTTCTGGAGATTGACCTAAGAAAACTTGCCTACACAAAGCTTGCTACATTCTTGCCATACTCAATCTCCCAAGAGTTTATTGAAAAGATTGCTGGCGAAAAAAAAGAAATGGTGCTAGTTGTGCAAAAAGAGTTTGCTGAAAAGCTTGCCTCGTCACCTGGCTTTTCAAACTATACTGCTGTGTCTTCGCTTTGCCAAAGTTATTTCACTGTTAGGGTTGTTAGGACGATAGATAGGGGCTCCTTTTTCCCAGCGCCTCCTTGCGAGTCTGCAATTGTGAAGCTAACACCTAACAACAAAGAGAAAGATGAGAATTATAACAAATTTGTTATTGAGCTGTTCAGGTATCCAAACAAGGATGTCAGTAGCGCCATAAAGTTGATATACAGAGGCATTGCCCCAAAGGGACTGCCTAAAAAAAAAGTAAGGCAACTGGATATCAAGGATATAGAAAATGTTTATAAGGTAATTACTTAATTCATTTCCTCAAGTATTACCTTTTCAATTTTTACTGTGTCTTTTAAGAGCTCTTTGGACATCTCAACAGCAATCCTTAGCTTTTCCTTGTTGCTTGAGTGTATTGTAAATATGGTTTCGCCTTCCTTTATCTTGTCGCCAGCATCTTTAGCTAGGACGACCCCTGCAAGCTGATCGCTTGGCGCTCCTGCAGTCCTTGCTATCTTTGTGAGATTGGAGACATCAAGACCCACAATCTTCCCTGATTCCATTGCAACTATGTCTTGCTTGTGCTCAGCCCAAGGTATCTTCTCTGACTCAAAGACCCTGCCGTTTTGCGCCTTTAATATCTCCTTGAACTTAGAAAGTGCCTTCCCTGAGAGTAGGGTGTCTTTTGCCAAGTCATAACCCTTGCCTTCGTCAACCCTTCCAACAAGCTCCAGAAGACAGCCTGCAATCTCGCAGGCTTTCTCTGCAAGGCTGTCAAAATACTTGCATTCCAAAACTTCTAGGGCACCCCTTGCCTCAAGTGAAGGCCCAAAATACTTCCCGCAAGGCAGGGCACCGTTTGTCAAGACCACCTTTGTGTTTATCCCAATCTCCTTGCTTATTGCTATAAACTTGCTTGCCCATCTCTGCCCCTCTTCCCTGTTGCGCACCTTAACTGTTGGTCCTACAGGTATGTCAACAATCAGATGGGTTGCTGAGACACTTTTCTTTTTTGAAAGAACCGAAGCAATTACGAGCCCCTCTGGATCAAGCCCAAGGCTATGCCTAACCATAATCATCTTATCGTCAGCTGGGCAAAGGTCAACCTTACCATTCCAAGCTAGTAGCCCGCCATGCTCGTGTACAATCTTTTTTATGTCATTAATATCAAATGACACATCAGCCAAAACCTCCATGCAGTCTGCTGTTCCTGCAGCTGAGCTTATTGCTCGCGAGGCGGTCTTTGGCATGTAGTACCCACAAGAAGCAATAATTGGAGTTACAATCATTGACACCCTACCGTTTATGCCACCTATGGAATGCTTGTCTAGGATTACCTTCCTGTTAAATTCAATTACTTTCCCTGTTAAAGTCATTGCCTTGCACACGCTTATTGTTTCGTCAAGGTTAAGCCCGTTTATTGTTACAGCTGTAATAAATGCGGAAATTTCTGTGTCAGACAGCCTGTTATATACAATGTCTGAGATTATCTGTGTTATCTGCTTCTCGGTTAGTGGCCTATTTTTTATCTTGTCAATAATGAATTGTATGGATGGTGGTATTGAAAGCAACGAAACCTCAACAATATCTCCATCCTGTAGCTTAAGCCCACCTGTGTTGTCCCTGTAGAGCCCAATGGCGTTTTCATCTATAAACTTGTCAGTCAGGTCAATAATGAAGTTTGTTTCCTTGTCTTCAAACTTAACGCACACCCTGCTTTTTGTGCTAGCTAGTAAGTCCTTTGCTGTCCTGCTGTTTAGCAACGCGATCTGCTTGTCTGCGTCAATGTCTAAAATTTTGACTTTTAATCTTTTTGTGTATACCATAGGCAATTCACTCTCGTTTTGCGGAATCAACTAATGATTTTAAAACTGACTTTGGCATGGCGCCTGTTTTTTGTGTTACTGGCTTTCCATCAAGAAAGACAATCACTGTTGGTATTGACATAACCTTGAACTTCTCAGAGGTCTTTGGCGCCTGGTCAACATTAATCTTTGCGCAGGGTATATCCTGGTTTTCTTTTGAGAACTCCTCAAAGGTGCCAGCAAACATCCTGCAAGGCCCACACCATTCTGCCCAAAAATCAACTACTACAAGCTTGTGCTTCTTTATCTCCTCATCAAAGTTCTTATCTGTAAGCTCTAACATTTTTTATTCCCCCTTTTTTAAATTAATGCAATAAGGATATAGGCAATCCCAAATATAAAACAAAAATACGAGAAATCAATCTTCTTTGCAATCTGCATCAAGAGATGTATTGTGATATAGCCAGATACAAAGGCAAACAACACTGAGACAAGAATCAATGGGCTAAAGCTAGCACCTGCTACGATTAAAAGCCCAAGCTCAGCAATCAACACTGTTGGTATTGAAATCAGGAAACTGTATTTAAAGGCGTTTACTGGGCTAAACCCTTCAAACAGCATTACGCTTGTTGTCATGCCAGACCTGCTTATGCCTGGCACAACTGAAAAACCCTGTGCCAGCCCTACTAGGAATGCGTTTTTCGTCTTTAGGTCAGGCACTGGCTTTTCGGATGCCTTGATCTTTACCTGCAAGACGCCTGTAACCAACAGCAAGACGCCTATAGCTAATGTTAGTATACTCACCTGAAATGCAGTTATGTTCTCACGCAAGATGAAATAAATTGGTGTGCCAATCAACACAGTGAAAAACACAGAGACAATTATAAACCTCAAAGAACTTGTGGCATAGTCGTTCTTCGCCTTTTTCCGAAAGTCAAGCACATCCTTTAACTTTGACTTCTTGAAAAGGTCTTTGATGTCCGAAAAGAAATAAACAAATGCTGCTAAGACTGTTCCTAAGTGAAGAAATATTGAGATGTCCAAGGCCTCTTGTGGCAACTGCTTAAAGATATTAGTCAATACAACCACAGAGACGCCCTGCGAGCTTATCGGTAGCCATTCAAAGATGCCCTGCAAAATGCCAAGTATAATATATTCAACAATGCCCATAATACCACACATATACTTATAAAGAGTTAATTATATTATATATTTATTAAAACATTTAAAAAAAGATACTATGAACCAAACAAACCACATTTTATTCGCAAGCCTTCTGTTTATTGTATTTTATCTGTTTTTTGTAGATATCCTTTCAATATCTGGACCAAACATGTTTTTGGCTCTTGTGTTTTGCATACTGTATTCAATGATACCGGACCTGGATATAAAAAACAAATGGGCAAAGCAACAGTTGGGTAGGGTTGTGCTTTATGCAATTGTTGTTCTTGGGATTATTTATTTGTTCATATCCCAGAATTTAACTTATGTCTTGATTATCGGGGTGCTGATACTTGTTGAGTTTTTCCTCTTGCTTGCCAAGCACAGGGAACTTCTGCACACCCCGCTTATCGGAGTGTTGTTTGCTGTGCCTTTACTGTTTGTTGATTATCCTAACTATGTGTATTTCATAGCTGGCGGTATTGGCATATTATCACACTGGCTTCTTGACAAGATCACTGGAAATTAAGTTCTATGGAAAAAAAGAATAAATAACATCAGAATAAATACAGCAAGCAAGATGTAAGTGAAACTGCCTTCTGAGTGCTTAGCGCTTGAAAGTTGGAGAAGCCCTGTGCTTGTTTGCGGTTTGGAAGAAACGTTTTGGTCTTTGGTGTTGGCTGAAGTTACTTGTGCAACAATTTTTTCTTTTGGCTCGTATCTTACTTTTATGTCTCTAATCTGCATTGTTTCATAGCCATCCTGTAGCTTGCAACTTATTGTGTATTCACCTGGCTCTAGTTGTATGCCCTTGTCTATAGAAATATTAAGGTCTGTCTGCGTCTTGCTTAGGTAATCATAATCTATTTGTAACGCAGGATTATCAGAACTACAGAATATGGAATATAGCCCGCCAGCCTCTTGGCTAACAAAAACAGAAATTATGTCATGGTCGTTTAAGCTGTTAAGTACAGCTATTGCCCTTGAGATGCTGTACCCAAAGAGTCGTGGGCTTGAATGGGTTTTTGTATACTGAAAATACTCATTTGAATTGTTTGGTATTATCTTGATGTGCTTGGTTGCTGTCTTTATGTGGTTATTGTAGCAATCAAATATATCAACCCTTAAAATGATTGTTTTTTGCTCAGCCAGTATCTTTGTGGTCACATAAAGCTTTTCTGTTGTCTCAAAGCTGTTGTAAAAGCTAAAGCTATCGCTGGATGTTTTTACCTCAAGTCCAGAGGCGTCTGGGTAGATTTCAAAAGATATCTTTGAAGTTGCTTGCCTTTGGCTCTCTGAAGAAAAAGCAATCTTTAAATCAATTTCTTTGGTGTAGTTGTTTGAAATAAAAAAGGCATTGTCTTGGTAGTCCTGCAAGGTTAGGATATCTATTGACAGATTATCTTCGTATGCAAAGATAGTTGGTAAAAAGAAAGCAAAAGACAAGATTACAATAACTATTGTTGTTTTTTTCATTATATAATTATAGAAAGTTACTGCTTTTAAAGATATGGGTTTTATAGAAAAAACATTAACCAACACCTAAATTTGTAAATAATTAGAAAATCTAATTATTTAAAATTATTTGAAAAATAGATTTAAAATTAAACAAAATATAATAAAAACAATTATTGTTTTTTTATTCAGATTCTATTTTAATTTTATAATTAATTATATTTAAATTATGAAGAAGGATTGGTTATCCTTCCAATAAATAAGATTGCACCTGTTTGGTTTTCTCTAATCATGAAAATAAACGGATGATCTGCTCTAAAAATTAATTCATTTGTTGGGCCCTCAGCCGACGTTTCCCCTATTATAACTACTGTTGCTGCTGCTGCTTCTGTGCCTTCTTCATCTACTTTTATAAAGGCTTTGTGCAATATATTAAAAACATATAATTCTCTATTGCCTGTCATTTTTGAAAAATCCGCAGAAGATGTAGAAAAAGCAGCAGTCATGCCTAATTTTGTTAAAGGAGTAATAATATTAGTAAATATATCGAATTCAAATTTCGGCAAATAAATTTGATCTACATTAGTTGATTTTAGATTACTTATCCAAGTGTTTAGTTTAGTAAAATCCATTTCGTTTTCTAAGTTACTTAAACCATCTTCTTCCTTTGGTAAAAGCACAATCATTGATAATTCTTTATTTTTGTATGGCAACTCTATTGCTTGAAGCTCGTCATTCTCATAATAATTAAATGTCTCTTCTGATTTTGGCGTCATAAACATCATTGGAACCGAAACTGAACCTGTTGGGGTTTTAAAATCTAGATCTCTTGTTTTTTCTTTATCAAACTCTAAATCCCATTTGCCTTTGAAATAAATTGCATTTGAGATTACTAATCTTGTTTGGCTATTTACAGCACCTGCTGGTATAACATCTTTTATTCTATTATTTGTCTGTTCTGCAATAAATGTATTTATTGTGTTTCTGCATAATTCTGGCTCATTCATAAAATCAAGATTTACTGCTTTACCACCATAATATTTTTCAACATTTGAAAAATAAGAATCTAAAAATTTATAGTCATTTTGCGCCCAAAGAGCATTTCCTGTTCTTAGTTCATATTGCTTATCTGCTTTGTTTATTGTATTATATAGCGCAGCAAAATTTGGTCTTAAAATTTCAGATTCAGGAAAATAAAAAACCTTTTTCATTTCTTCTGCTGTTGTTCCGTCAGCACCTTCATAAGTCATTGCTAGTGCAGAATAAATGCTATATGGTGAATAAAAAATATTGCCATTTTCAATTTTAATTACTTCTTTATAAAAATCTATATTAAACTGGTTGCTTGAATTAACAACTGCGGTGACGCCTTCAGCAGTTTTGCCTATATCTTCTGCTGGTGGCGGGGATGTGGGATTATAGGGTTTTAGAAATGCAACTGCTCCTGCTGTTGCTAAACCAATAAATAATAATACAAACAAAATAACTAATATTCTTTTATTCATCTTTTATTTCCTCCATTAAATTATATTATAAATATAGAAAGTTTATATAATGATTCTTTTTTTATAAGGGTTTGTAGAAACTCTCTATCACTCCTAATTTTTATGTAACTTAAATAATATATATGTCTTACGACATATATATTTTGTAAAAACACAATAAAAATCTTTGATTTTTCTTTGGGAAAAAGAAGTCCGCAAGGGATGGGATTTGAACCCATGTGCGCTGTTACACGCATCTAGTTTTCGAGACTAGCACTTTCAACCGGACTCAGTCACCCTTGCTTTTTTAGATACTCGTTTATAAACTTTAAAAGCTCAGAGAGTGTTTGCTTTGCAACTTTCTCTTGATTGGTGTCCCTTATTATTACCTTTAGGGAACTAAAGATTGTAACTGAACATTTCTTTGTCTTTAAGACAATAAGAAAAGGGGTGTTGTCTTTCTCTATGTAGTAACTGCCTGTCCTTAAAGTCATTAAAAGCTTTTCAAGATCAACCTTCATTGCCTTTTTCGGGTAAAACTCAAAGCCAGGCGTTGCCTTGCAAGAATCTAAAATAAAGGAATCTAGGGTTAAGTTGCTTTCCTCTTTCTTTTTAAGTAAATCCAACATATTTGTGTTTCACTCTTTGCCTATGCATACTGGATTTGCCCAAGCACTGCATCTACAATAACTGTCCTGTCGTTAGCCCTTTTGTCCCTTGATGTGATTACCCATACTGGCCAGTATATCTTTTCAATGCCTGTTATCTCTATAGAACCCCAAAGCTTGGCTAGCCTACTTGAAATCACTTCTTCTGAAAAACCACTATCTATATCGTATTGTAAAACCAATTGTCTTCTTAAAGGCAGGGCGTCTATTGAAGGCAGAAGAGGATGGCTTGGGGTAAATGGTAGGTCTATACTTTTTGAAACCCTAACCCTCTCTTGCTTGTTGTCTACAAGCCCTTTTTTAGATAAGACCATAAGGTCGTCTTTGATGCTCTCTTCTTGTGCGTCTAGCTCTCCTGCTAAGTCCTTGATACTTTTCCAGCTTTCAAGCTTGGAAAGAAGAATTACATAATCTAAAGAGAGGGCTTCAAGAAGCCCTAGTCCTGTTGATTCCCTGAAGTGACCATCAAAGTGCAGGAACTCACCAGTGACTGAATCTATATAGCAGACCGCTGTCTTGTAGTTGCCACTCTCGTCAAACACATTGTAGAAAACCTTGTATATCTCCTTGTATCTCATGGCTGCGTTTGTTATAAACTCCTCTTCTTTTATAAACAAAAATCTTTTCTTGTTTGTATGCTTTGCAATGTTTATTGCTATGCCCTTTGATATCCTGCTTGGGAAGGTTGATACCATGCTTGGCTGAACCTCTTGTTCTTGGGCTTGCCTAGCTGGCTGGGCAGCCCTGTTGATGACATTATTTATGCTTAGAAGCTCGTCTTGCGGGATCTCTGCTTTCTGCTTCTTTTCAGCAAACTGCAAAAGCCCATCTTTTTCAATAACACCAATCTTGTTTAGGGAAACAAGCAATTCCTCAAGTGTGACATCACTGTTATACTTGGAATTTACAACATCAAGTAGGTCCTTGGCGTCGCTTGTCTTTAGAGTCCTTGACACAAGCAACTTCTTGTAAAGCATATCTGCTGAAAAGTTTATTATTTCTTTTCTGGAAAGCTTTGGTATCTCCCTAACTGTCTCTGTATCTCTGCCCTCATGCTGACTTAACCTCGGCTTTACTTTTAGGATAAAGGCCCGCTTAGTGTCCTCCCCACGGTCGCCAGTCAAGGCAACGCCAACAGGAAGAGTCTTTATGAAGTTTGGGTCCTTATAAGGTTCAGGTATTATAGCTGGCATACGCTTTTGCACTGCTTGTATGTCATCGTTAAAGACAAGCTTGTGACAAAGAAAGATATCAACCTGTGAAAGCACCTTGGAATTGATGGCTGATGGCTGTTGGGTTGCAAGAACCATGGAACAGCCTGGCCTCCTGCCTTGCTTAACATACTCTATGATTGCATTGGTTGCTGGGGTCACTGTGTTCCCTGATGGTATGAGCGTGTGCGCCTCATCTATGTAAACCCATGTTGGTGGTATGGAAACCTCAAGTAGATCGTCTGGGCTTTGGCTAGCTGAATCAAACTTCTTAATTGCATCTTGCCTAGTAATATATTTCCTTGCTGAGAGTATCCTCCTTGAGAGAATGCCTATGACTAAAGCTGTGATATTGTCATCTAAAAAACTTGTGTCAAGTATAGTCAATTGCTTCTCCTTGGAAAGCTTAGATAATGGCGTGCCGTGGTCGCTGAAGATACCCCAGGACTTTGCTGCCTCAAACCTTGAGACAAGCGCCCTTATAGAGTCCTGCTTGTAGCCAGAAGAAGATGACTTGAAATCGTAGGAATTCTGCAGACAAGAAACAATGTCGTCCAAGTTGTAAAGATTGCCTTTGCCAGGTACCTTTTCTGTCTTTTTTTCTTGGCTGTTTGGGTCTCCTGAAGTATAACCTTGTCTTACAAAACTCAATGTCTTTTCCAGAAGTAGCCCAGTCGGGCTAAACCTATCTATACCAAATGTAAGACACCAATCCTCAGCCAAAAGCATTGAAGGATACATTGAAAAGGTCTCGTCATAAGTTTCCCTTGAAAGCTTGCTTGCAACACCTTCTGGCACAAAGACCTTTAGATTGTCCACACCTTTTGGAGTAAGCCCCCAGCTAGCAAGATCCTCAAGCTCCTTTTTCTCTTGGTTTGGGTATTTCATGGACCAAAAGACACCGACTGGGTCAACAACAATCTGTCCTATGTATTGGTTACTTGTTGCTAGCTCCTCAGCAATTACACCAAGTGCATAGCTTTTGCCTGAACCCCTTGAGCCTACAATAAAGACAATATGAGGGTTGAGCCCATCAAGATACACCTTCTTGCCATTCTGCTCATCCTCAAAAACCTTGCCTAAGAAAGCGCAGGACTTTGAGCCATGCTCCTTTAAGACAGCTCTCTTCCTGCCGATATAGACGATATCTTGGGTGTCTGGGTCTGTGAGGAACTCAAGCTTTGGCAAAAGCGCCTTTCCTTTTTCCTGCTTCTTGCCTGTCTCCTGCCCTATTTTAGAAAGATAAATGCAAGAATCTGCCTTTGGCTTTTCAATCTTGTCAAATGGGTCTTCTATCCCTGCTTTAAATTTTTCAACAGGCATTGTATGATCGCCCTAATAAAATATAAGAAGCTAAAGAAATATAAGATATTAGGGTTTTTAAAGATTGTGAATGTTTAAACTGCTTGTGTTAGAGCTTAAGAGAATGAAACTGAATTTAACATTAGAAAATTTAGTATCTTTTAAGCTTGTCAATCCCAAGCTCAATGACTTGCCTGTGCATGCTTTCTGTTAATTCTATATCTTTTCTCAGGTATTTTTTTATCTGCCTTTTGCCCTCTTCCCTGTCTTCCTGAAAGCAAAGCCCAGCTATCTTACTACCATCGTTTTCATCAAGCTCTATGCCCATTGCCTTCCCAAAGTCCTTAAGCCCACCTCTTGTCTTTCCTGTTCTGAAAAAAGAGACAAGGTCCCTTAGGTCTATTATCTCCCCACCAGAGATTGGTAGCACTTTGACTTTGTTGATAAAACATCTTGTTATAAGAAATGGCATGTCAAAGCTTAGGATATTAAAACCTACTATGCGAAACCCTGAACTGTTTCCTCTAAGTTTTCCAATCACTTCCCAAAGTCCTTCAAGCATATTCTTTTCATCATCATCTAAAAGGATTATGGTGTCCTTGCTGTCTGAATATTTCATGCCAATTGCTACTACCCTTGAGTCAATTGGGTTAAGAAGCTTTTGCCTTGCCTCCTCGTCAGACAAGGAGAAATAGGTCTGCCTGCTTATTGGGCAGGTCTCAATGTCTAGATAAAGATAATTCATTAGTAACCCCCCCTTAAATAGAAATAGGAGGAAAAAAGGTTTAAAGTGGTTGGTTAGCCCTAAACTACTTCTTTTTCTTTTCTTTCTTGCTGGACTTGACAATCAAATAGATGCCAGAAATTACAACAGCAATGCCAAGCACAATAAAGCCAAGCCAGTTATTTGTCCTAGCAACCCTCGGACTGACTGTCAGAGAAATAGTTTCGTTTTGTACAATTACCTGCTCACCGTCAATTGCTCTGATTTCCATGTCAAGAATATATTTTTTTGGTTCAGCATCACTGTCAATAGTTAGGGTGATTATACCTGTGCCTGTCTGTCCTTTGTCCATAGTGCCTATGTAGTCTGTTTTCTCGTCAAAGGTGATTGGCTGGCTTGACTCCTTATAAAGCTTGATTGAAACAGACTCTGCATCCTTTCCTGTGTTTTCTATATTAAGTTTTAGCTTTACCTTGTCGCCAGGGCTTGGGTTCGCTGGCTCTGTTGTCAATGAGTTTATGCGAAAATTAGGTTTTTCCTTTATTGGTATCTCTATGCTTAATGTCTTTGTCTTGTATTCGTTTTTTTCATCGTCCTTTTCCTTGTAGCTAATTATCAAAGGGACAGTATAAGACCTGCTGTCTGCTGTCTTGTCAATGTCTATGTAAAAGGTGGCTGTCTTTCCGGAGCCTGCTTGGATAGTACCAAGATTAGCCCTATCTGAATAACTATAGCTTGGGGTGAGCTTATCAGGGAAATCCATCTTTACAATAACATTTTGCGCGTCCTCGTCACCTATGTTGCTTATCTCTATGTTTAATTGTGCGACATCTGTGTCAGATACAAGCTTAGTTGGATTTGAGATTATGCTTCCTGCAACAAGCTCTGGGTTTTTAGAGTCAGCAACAGATACCTCAAACTCTATGACCCCTTTTATGTCTGAGTTGTTTGTTTGGTATTTCAATTTCAGTGTGTAATCGCCTTCAAGTGCATCTGGGTCAACCTTGAGCTTGTATTTCAGGGTGTAGTACCAGTCCTCCCCACTGATGTAGGTTATCTTGCCTATGTTCCTGTCTGGCGTGTCTGAGCCATCAAAGGAAAAAGGATATTCAGCATCCAAGAAGAAATTTACATTTGTGAGTGGGTTGTTACCAAACTTTTCTGCCTTAAGCCTAATCTCCACATATTTGCCTGGCTCTGCTGGGTCAGGGTCCTGATTTAAAAGGGTTACCTTTAGTGACGCTGTGTCAAGGTTGGTTGCTGCTGATACGCCTGGGCTAACCAACGCAAGCATCAAAACCAGCATGCTAATTCCGAAAACAAAACCGAATTTCTTGTTCATAATTTTTCTCTCCTTTCTTTTTTTTTGTGTTTGTTCATAATTTTAACAAATAAAATCAATAGGACAGGCACAATCGTAATGGCTGCAAAAAAACAAGTTGTTATGCCATAGCTTAAAATGTTACCTAGCTCCTTCATAACGCTTAATTGCCCAAAAGACATTGCTGTAAAGCCAATCAATGTGGCGATTGTGGTTGTGCCCATTGGGGCAATCACATTACTGAGCGTGACCTCCATGGCTTTCTCCTCATCGTCTGTGTTCTGTAGTTCTTCCTTGTATCTGTTTACTATCTGTATGCCAAAGTCAATACCAACTCCCATTATCATAGAGATTGTGCCTGATGTCAGTGAATTTATCCCAAAACCCATCAATCCGAGATACCCGAATGCCCAAACAACACCAACAATGATTGTAGACAATGGAGTTAAGCCAAAGACAATTGACCTAAACAACAACAGTAGGATAAGTATTATACCAATCATTGAGACCTGGCTTGTCTTTGCTATGTCTGGGCCAATCTCGTTAGTCACTGCTGCTAGGGTCAGTGCCTGCCCAGCTGGGCTTATGGTTAGCCCCTCCTTTTTTGGCACTTGGGAGATTGTGTCTTGTATGTCCTTTAGAATCATTTTAAAGTCAAAGTCGTCTCTTAGCTTTAGCTTTATCAAAGCCATCTGATAATCTGAGCTGATATACTGGGACAATTGTGGGTTACTAGAAATGAAGTTGTCAATCTCTGCCTGGGACTTAAGGAGATTGCCATTGTTTGCTTCTCTCATTATTGTGGTTGCGCTTGAAACTGACTCAACATCATCTATTGTTTTTGAAAGTTGAGTTAACTTGTCTATATATTCCAGCACCTCTGGATCCCTGATGTCCCTGCTCTCACTTGAGCCAGCATAGCTTGGGTCTATCTCAATAGCAATCATTGCAGTTTCTGTTCCGCCGAAATTATCCTCAATTGTGAAAAGGGCGTTGATTGTATCAACATCTTCTGGAAGCATGCTTCTGTATTCCATGTGCTCTGTGGTTATGGTTGATGAATAATAAGAAGCAACTAAGGTTATAGCAACAACGATTACAATCATTAGTGTAAGGTGCGTTGAGACAAACTTTGAATAGCCATCTATGGCTTTCTGTATTGGATTCAATCCAGATCACCTTTTGTGGAGGTCTTCATTTTTGAAAATAGCTCATGCATCCTCTTCTCCAGATGATACTCTATGTCTTCTAACTTAAGTATGATTACTGGCTCAATAAATAAGGCAGAAAGATAACTATAAAATATTCCAAGAGCTAGTGTTGCGCCTAAATGCTTAAGCATTGGCATAACAGAAATTGTCAGGGCTAAGAAGCCTACAATTGTAGTTGTTGAGGAGCCAGTTATTGAGACTCCGACAGAAGGCAAAGAAATCCTAAGAGTGTCTAGCTGTGTCTTACCTTTCCCTCTTTCCTCCTTGTATCTGGAAAGCATAAACACACCATATTCCACTCCAAGACCAAGGACCATTGCACCAACCCCAACTGTTGCAACAGAAAGCTTGATACCAAGCCAACCCATTGTCCCAATTGTCCAGATTATCCCAAAGAATAGAGGACTAAAGACAACCAGCCCTCTTGTGATTGACTTCTCTGTGATGAATAGAATCAACAAGATTATTATTGCTGCCAAAAGCAATGTGAACAAGGCATCTTTCTCAAGTATGTCAATTAGGGTGTTGCTCATTGGTGCGTTTCCTGTGATTGTTACCTTCACGCCAGGTGGCTCTGACAAGGAATGTACTTCCTCATTGATTTTGTTTGTGATTTCTGTTATCTTGTCCTGCCCAGCGCCAATGTCTGTGACTATGTACATAATTGTGACTGTATAGTCCCTGTTGTAGAAATCCTTTGCCTGTGGCACTTGCTCTAGAAAGGCAGACACTTGGGAAATGGTTGTAAAAGGCATGCCCTGCATGAATGTAGCTACAGAATATACATTGTCTATAGTCGTGGATTGCTTAAGGTTGCTTTCAAGCTCTTGAATATAAGAGAGCACCCTTGGGTCTCGTAAGTCATTGACTGCTGACTTCGAGTTGGACTTGTTATCTGTCTCAAGGACAACAAATATCGTGTCCTGCCCGCCAAACTTGTCTTCAATTCTGTCGTTGAGCTTAAATATTGGCAAGTCCTGTGGCATCTCTTTGTTAAGGTCACCTTCTAGCTCAAGCTTAGTCACCCCAAAAATCATGAAAACTGTAATTATGGCTACTGCAATCAGTATGTAATAGCTGTGCTTCTTTTGAAGCTCAGCAACTTTAGTGAAGAATGTTTCTAAAATGCCCATGGTTTACCTGTTGATGTCTTTTGCCTGTTTCCATAGGTTGTTGAAATGCTCAATGTAGGACTTTGAGACGCTTTTACTATCTATGAATATAACAATAGGTGTATCAGCCAAGATATGAATGCCTACCTTGCTTCTGTAGATTATTGTTGTCACTAGGTTGTTCATGCCTTTTAGCTCCCTTATGTGCATGTCTTTTAGGTTAAGCCCACTATTACAGTAGGACTTCATGTCTGAGATTATTGCCTTGCCTTTGATGTGCATATCGTTTATTTTCTTGACTATACAACTTGGTATGTTGTTTTTGCTGAATGCTTTTGCCACCCCACCGAAGATGTATACTTCTTTGCTTTTAAGCAACTCATTTAACACAGCACTAACTCCTTGCTTACCTTGGTATACCAAAAGATTCTGTTGCTCGTGCACAGCTTTTTGCTTAAGCTGGGCCAAAGTGTCAAGAAGCTCTTCAGCTATCTGCTCTTTCTGCTTGATTGAAAAAAGCAGGTCCTTCTCATCAGTCAGGCTAAAAACTTTTTTTTTCTGTTTGATATAGCTATGGACAAGCCCCTTATCTGTAAGCTTATTTAAGAGCTGATAGCAAAGAGTCCTGTCAAAATTGACGTTCTTTGCAAGCTCGTTAGCAGAACTTTCTCCAGAAACCAAAAGCTCCATATATACTATGGATTCGTTTTTTGGTAGACCAAGTTCCTGTAGCTTGCTTAGGCAATCAAGGTATTCCTTTTGCATAAATATATCTGCAACAAACTATTTAAAAATGTTGTTAGGTTAAATAACAACAGAAAAAAAACGCTATTTTATTCTTTGCCCTTTATAGAATTTTGCTATCCTTTGCTGGACAAAGGCTATCTTGTTTCTTTCAGACATCAGCTTGTCGTAAATCTCCTTTGGGACATTATGGTATCTGTATAGATAGCCAAGCTTGTATTCAATTTCAAGGATGTGTTCCTCTTGGTCATATCCGATGGACAAGATGTTTCCTGTCATCTTTGAATCCTTATCCTCTACTGCAACTCTTTCCATGTTTGTTTCCTCCATTCATAGGGGTTAATCAGTATATATTTATTAAAGGGGATTTAATTTATAAAATATAGCTTTATGGTGTAGGGGCTATGAAAGCCAATTAAAAAGCAATATTCTTAGAGGAAAGAAGCAAAATAAGGATTGTGCTTGTCTTAACTTAAAAAAGTATCGCAGAGGACGAGATTCGAACTCGCGTAGTCTTGCGACTCCAGCTTTCCAGGCTGGTGCGTTTGGCCACTCCGCCACCTCTGCAGGGAAACCCTTTCTTTTTTAAAAAGAAAGTTCTTTTAACCCAAAAGAAAAT
>JAKQHQ010000017.1 GCA_029557995.1 archaeon
CTATAAATTAAATACATATATCTATTACGATACATTTTAATATGTTTTTGTCAGCTACCCCCCGCAGTCATTTGGGCATGACTGCTCTTCTCCAGGGTCACAATGGCTATCCCCACAAAGCCGTACTTGCTCTGGAATCCCCCAATCATATAAATCTTCTTCAAAACTATCTACGGTTGTTGACATCGCTGTGTCGTTTGAGGTATCGCTCTTAAGGCTTGAAACATATATAATTGCAAAAATAATAGCTATAAGAATTAATACACCAAGGATAACTAACATTTCCAAAGAGCTCTGCCCTCTTTTTCCTATATTTGGCATAAATTGCATTTTACCTCACAACAAATAGGTATTTAGAACAATATTTAAGGTTTTTGCTTTGCCAAAAAAAAGGGATATTGAAAAAAACTATTTTTTCCAATAATCCTCAAAATGTGTGGTTATTGCCTTTGTAAGACTTGGGTTGTTCTTTAAGATTGTTAGATGGTATGTGTCCTTTGGCGTTGACAAGTCATTCAAAGATAGTATGACTTTATTTTTGTCAAGAATAAATGCGTCCATAGTGTGATTTTTTTCCAGAACCGTGAAATTATCTGGCAATTCGTAATCTTTAAGCATTGGCGTGGAAATCAATTTCACAGAAACATCTGGCTTGTCATAGATTGGCTTAAATGCATCAACCCTGTCGTCAAAGCATGTAAAACCAGTAATCTCTTTTTCTGCGCCCTCAAACTCCTGAGAGAGTATCTTATTGTAATCCTTAATGCTTTTAACCTGTAAAATCTTCTCTTGTACTGAATCTATCTGCGCCTTCCAGTTGTCTTTGCTTAAAATATCCTTAACTTGCTTGCTCAAGACAGAAAACTCCTTTTGTTTTTCATCCATCAAGTATTTGAAAATTTCGTTTGGCTCAATCACCTTGTACCTTTTTGGTCTTCCATAAACCTCAAGCACAAGCCCTCTTTCCTTAAGCCTCTCTAACACATCATAGATTCTGGTCTTTGGTATCTCTGCGTTCCTACTTATATGTGGCGCATCGGCTTCCACAAAATTGAAGAGGGTTGTGAGCGTTTTTGCCTCGTATTCTGTCAATCCGAAATCAAGTAACAGACTCAATACTTTGTTGTTCTGCATTTTGCCTTTTTCACCCTAATTAATTAAATAACCTATTAATATATATTAACGATAAATAAATAAACCTATTTATTCTGGATTCTCTGCTTCTTTTGGCTCAATTTTTGCAACCGGCGCCTTTTGTGGTAAGGGTGTATCAGATAGTTTAATGCCTTGCCGTGGCATTGTAGTCCTTGGTCTGTTTTGACTTGGTGATTTTTTAGAAGGTAATTGCCTTGCACCAAGTTTCCTTACTCTTTTCTTTTGGGTTATCTGCTCTTCATCACTTTCCTTCTCCCCAGCTTCAGAGCTGTATACAAGGTCATCAATTGTGTATGCAAAATCCTTATCTGATTTGATGACCCCATTCCTCAATTGCAGTTCCCTAATCAATATCCAAAAATACAAAGCTACTGATTTCCTACCTTTGTTATTGTATGGGATAATTAAATCAACATTCTTAGTGTTACTTGATGTAGTGCAAAGTGCAATCACTGGGATATTTGCCTGTGTGCTTTCAACGATTGCTTGCCTGTCAACATTCGGGTCACAGATGAACACTAGTTTTGGTTCAATGAAATGCTCTGACTCTGGATTTGTTAATGTGCCTGGTATAAACCTGTTAATCTTTGACTTGTAACCAAAGCTCTGCTCTAATATCTTAATGCCAGGTAGTGCGTACTTCTTTCTTGAGATGAACATAACATCTTGCGGGTTATACTTAGAGATGAAATCTATAGATAGCTTTATCCTTTTATCAATCCCCTGAATGTCCATAACATTGATTTTGTCGTTCCTTGACTTAAATACAAACTTCCTCATTGGACCGTTCTTGTATTTAGTACCAATATGTATCCCATTTTTCAGGTATAAATCAACATTGACTAAGGTTCTCCCCTGTATGCGCTGCCTATCCTGGGTTTCATTTGCTTCTTTTTTCTCCATAATCTTTTTCACATTTAATTATACTTTATTATATCATCTATGACCTCAACATGCGTGAGGAACATTCTTCTGCAACAATATTTTTTGATGCCCAATATATCAAGTGCATCTTCTGGGCTTTTGTTTTCTTTAGTTGTGAGCCTTACATAATCATCATATTTGTGGGCAATAACTTGCCCACAAGAAAAACACCTTACAGGACATATCATATATAATTCACCTTTTAGAATGCTGCTTTCTTTTCCTAGCTCCCCTGCCCAATTGCTTTTTTGGCTCTTTTTGCCTTACATCATCTATAAGGAGATGCCTATCGTACTTCAATATTTTTTCTTTTAACTTTTCTTTGTTATTAAACGCCAAGATACCTTTCACAATGCAGGACCTGACCACCTGCACCTGCGCCATCGCCCCGCCACCAGTGACTCTAACAAAATAGTCAAGCTTCCCAGATTCCTCCTCCAAAAGGGTTATCGGCTCTTTTATTAACCTCTGCTTGTAGCCATTGTAATATGCTTCTAATGGAGCACCGTTTATATGCACCTTTCCGGTGCCTGGCTTAACCAAGCATCTGCCTATTGCTTTTTTTCTTGATGCCTTAACATAATGATATTTTACCATGATTTTTCACACTATTTAATTTTTTAATTTCGCGCCTAACAACACACAGATATCCGACAGCTTCATGCCATTGTGCTTTGAAAGCTCTGCTTCTTTTGGCAAGTCCTTTTGGTAGGTCTCAGGCACGTCTATATACACTCTTAGCTTCTTTAAAGCTAGATTGCCCCTTGCGTTTCTTGGGAGCATACCCCTTACAGCAAACTTAACCAACTTATCTGGGTATCTTGGATATTTCGCATTTTTTTGAGGGTTGCCCTTCCCTTTTTTATGAGTTCTTTCCTGAAACTTGTGGATGATGTTTTCTTTTGTCCCTGTTATTATTACATCCCCAGCATTAACAACAATTATCTTGCCTTGCTCCCTTAAAAGTGTAGAAGCTATCTCTGTGCAAAGTCGTCCTAGCACCTTGTTTTTTGCATTTATCACTTTCATAAGATTTTCACCAAATTATTTAATAATCTTAATTTTTTTATAGTCAACATCTTCTTTAAGCAAGCTAGATAATGGTTTAATATTCTTGTACTTAGCTACCACTGATTTTGAGAAACCATTTGCGTAAATTGTTATCTTCTTGTCTAAGTCCCCGAAGCCAAGCAATTTACCTGGTATGACTATTACATCTCCATCCAAGATATAACTTAACTTTTGTAGCTTTGAAAGATTCACAGCTTTATTTTTTCGTGCTGGTGTTTCTAAACACATGGCTATGGCTGAATATATATCTTTATTTTTGTCTTTTGATATCCTGTAAAGCCCATCTATCAACTTTGTCGTCTGTATATTTTTTACATCTTTTCTCATAACTATCTTTCTTTTTGTTCTTTTTAAATATTATATCTATCTTACCTTTTTCTTTTTTCTCTGTTTTATCGTTTTCTTTTGGGGGGAAAGGCACTTTTCTTTTCCAAAGCAGAAGAAAACTTAAGTTTTCTGTGCCCAGAAACACAATAAAAATATATGATCTTCATGTGCCCAAGAAAATTAATAATTCTCTTTGGGAATCAGTGATTTTTCATTGGAAACGGATATCAATTCTCTATCTTACCTTTTTCTTTTTTTCTCTGTTTTACCTTTTTCTTTTGGGGATGAAGGCACTTTTCTTTGGAAAAGCACAAGAAAACTTAAGTTTTCTGTGCCCAGAAAAATCAATGATTTTTCTTGGGAAAAGGGTCTCTGCTGAGGACAGGATTCGAACCTGCGAAGCACTAAGCACTGGATCTTAAGTCCAGCCCCTTTGACCGCTCGGGAACCTCAGCACTGCTACATAGAAAGCCAAATTACTTGAATTTCTTTTTAAGCAACGCAAAGTATTCCTTTGAATATCTGTCTAATGATTTGAGGATGTTCAATATACTCATTTGCCCAATCAATTCAATTGTCAAGACAAAATTATTTGTGTCGTTCAATCTTAAACATTCCTTTGGACACGCATCAACGCATGCTTGGCAGTTTGTGCATTTGGTTAGCTCATCTATCTTTGGCTTTCCTGATACTAGCTTCATACAATTGGCTGGGCAGGCCTTCACACATGCCTCACAACCATCACAGCCCCTTAATATTTCTAATTCTGGTAAAACACTATAAGACACAATCGCTGGGGAAAACTTTACATGCGTCCTTCCCTGCCCTTGGATTGCATATGCATCAAACCTAAGGGACTGGTTTTCCTTAAGCTTTGTAAGGGGGATTGTATTGTAAACCTGCACAATCTCGCTGTCATTTGATTTCAAGTCCCCAGAATACACGGTGCAGGGGCCTGTTTTTTCCAGACTCAAAGTGACTTTCTTGCCTGTAGTATTTTCTGGTGTCACCAATGGGCACAAGGCAAGCCTGTTAGCAAGCATCTCATCAACAACCACTGAATCGTTATCGTAAAAATCAATTTCGTCAATTGCATAGACCGACAGGCAATAGCCAATCTTTCTTCTTAAAACATTCATTGTTGTGATATCTGCACCCTCTACAAAAAACTTGTGTGTCTGGTCATCTGCACCAATATATGTTATTTTCTGCATAAATACCTTGCTCTCCAATTTATGTTTTCTTCCTGAACTTGCCCTGTTTCCTACAACCATCGTGTGGGACGGGTGTTGTGTTTGAAATACTTAAAATATTAAGCCCAGCCCTAGTTAATGTCTTCAGTGATGGCTCTGCACCTTGGCCTGGGTTGTAATAAAGATTTCCGCCTGGCGCCCTTATCTTAACATGCACATTCTTTATCCCTTTCTCGTTTGCCTTATCTGCGATTGTTTGTGCAATCTTTGTTGCAATATATGGTGAGCCCTCTTTATGCTGTGACTTAGTCATCTGCCCACCAGAGCACTTTGCAATAACTTCCGCACCACTCTCGTCAGTTAAAACAATGATCGTGTTGTTCCTTGAAGCAAAGATGTTAACTATCCCTGTCTTACCTATGCCAGCCATCATGCATCACTCTCCTTTTTTGTGTCTTTTAACACTGGCTTCCCCTTCTGCTCAAGGGATTTATCAATCACTGCCTTTATCTTTGTTGTCTTGTAGGCAATGGAATCATTTGCATGGACAATTGAACCTGGCGCAGTCCTCTTGACACCATTAACAATTATGTGCCCATGAACTATCAATTGCCTTGCCTGGTTTGGCGTCAATGCTAGACCTTTCCTAAACACCTGTGTCTGCAATCTTCTCTCTAAAAGGTCTGATGCCTGCAATTTCAAGACATCTTCAATACTGTGATCTTTTGTGAATATACCAATCTTTTCTAGCTTACCCAATAGCTCTGCCTGTCTTTTTTCATAATTGTCAACATTACCTGCTAGTAGCCCCCTTGCGATTTTTCTGTAGTTTCTGACTATGGTTTCAGCTTTCCAGATTTCCTTTTTTGTTTTCAGACCATATTCCTCTTTAAGCTTATTGTCTAGAATCATCTTTTGTTTGTCATGTATCTTTCTTGGAACTTCGTATTTCCTGCTTAGTTTTTTTGGCTCACCCATTTTCATTCACCTATGCATCATTTAGCTTTACTAACACCAACAGTGCTGTGCTTCCTGCCTGTTGATCTTGTTTTCTGTCCCCTAACTCTTAGGCCCCACTGTAGTCGTAATCCCCTGTAGCTTTTTATTTTGCCCAATCTCAAAAGCTCCTTTCGCTCAACAAGCTTTAAGTCAGCCATTGTGTATTCCCCTTTACTTCCAGTCCTTTCCTTTGACCTATTTAATAGCCATGCTGGTGCGTGTTTATCCAAGTGTGCTATTATGCTTTCTATCTTTGTAACATCCTCATCTGATAACTGCCCTATCTTGCTTGTTGTCTTACCTGTTTCATCTAAGAAAATACCTTCAATCACCTTGCTTGTACGCTTTCCAATACCATAAATCAAGTCAATCCCATCGGCTATGGACATATATCCTGGTATATCTCTGTTTGCAATCCTTACAATGTGCCGAAAGTCAGCACCCTCGCTAGTTGCATTAAACTGGCTTGGCTTTGGCTTTGGTTTAGCAAGCTTTAGCCTATCTGTTGTCTGCGTGGTTTTCTCTACTTTTATGGTTTTACCGCCAACCTTCTCTTTTGGTGCATGAGTTTCTAACTTTGAATCACTTTTTGCCATATAATCACATCTCTTTTAATTTCATTCCAATGGAAAAACGTGCATAATTCCTATCTTCTCATTCTTCCCATTACTCTTGTAATAGACAAACTTTGAATCAACACTATCTATCACAATTGTCTTTCCAAAATTACGCCCTTGCATTATAGTGCATTTCTTACCTTCTTTCAACAAACCCATAACCAATCACTCTATCCTTTTCATAATCATCTTAACGTATTTTGCATACCTTAAATCCAGGTTTTTCTCAGATATAATATTGTGTTTAAACATAACTGCTTCTTGATAAGCAATCTTTCTACAATCTGGGCACAGCATACTTGACAATAGGTTTTCTGGTCTTCTTTGTGTCTTATTTAGTTTCTTCACCTCAAATGCTCGCTTTCCATGTGGCATGCCGTGTAATGCTGTTTTACATATCGCACATTTATGTGTGCCTGTTTTTTTCTTGACAACAACCCTTCTCTGTCTTGCACCAGGAGTCCTAATAACCTTGTGCTTCTTGAATCTTTCATTTGGATTTGGCATGTTTTTTCACCGAATATATAATATATGTGTAAATTTATTTATAAATGAATTATTTTGGCTTGTAATCTGCTGGAACATAGTCAGCATAGTTTTTTTCAAACAACTTATCATAAACTGCATTAACCAATATTGAAAGTATAAATGTAAATAAAAAAAATGTCCAAAAGCCATGCAAGTCAAAGCTCCATGGAAAAGTCATAACTATGTATTTATGCGCTCCATAAAACTTATTGACAATATAAAGGAATGGCAATGCTAAAAGCATCATTGGCAGCATTGTCTTGAACATTGACTTGAATTGCCTTGACATAAGGGAAAAGGCCTCCTTCTGCTTTTCCTGGACTGCCACGTAGTCGTTCTTTGCCATCAGCTGTTTCATTTCTGCTTGAATCTCCTTGTTTCTTCTCTTTACAAAAAAATATTCTTTTGGATTTGAGAGAAAATGCTGGATTAATCTGTTTATAACAACGAAAACTATCGCTATCAATATCAAGTCCAACCAATAATTACCTGTAACTGGAACATTCATATTCTCACTTACCTAACATCTGCTTTAAGAAATTACCTGATTCAAATAACTGGTCTTTAGCCAACTGCTCGTAAAATCTGTAGATTATGCCAACAGTCAACAAAATCCCTGTGCCTGTGCCTATTGCGCCAGTAATGTCCGCTAGGACTGCAAGCAGGGCAACTACAATTGAGCCAAGCGTAACTATTGTTGGGATGTATCTGTTAAGCACATTCACTAACACCCTTTCGTCTCTTCTAAACCCAGGTATTGACATGCCAGAACTCTGCAATTGACTTGCAATGTTTTCCGAGCCCTGCCCACCAACCTCAACCCAAAACTTTCCAAAGATTACACAAATAATAACAAAAACAACAGTATACCCTAATGCCTGCAAAATCATCCCACCTGTTGCTACGCCCAATATTATGTTTTGTAGCAACTCATAGGGGGCTGTCAGGAAATTTGAGATAGGTATAAGCACATTAGCTACTGCTGTGTTTTTTAAAACCATGGCAAACAGAGAAACATTTGCAAATAATGTTGTTGCCAAAATAACAGGCATGTTTGAAACATACATCAACTTTACTGGGAAGTTAGCACCCATCCCGCTTCTACCAACTGTAAGCGGAATATTGACATGCACGCTTTCTACATAAACAACCAACAAAAAGACAGCTATCGTGAAAATGATTGGTAGCAAGACAGATGATAGCAACTCGGTAGTTGCACCTGACGCTATAAGGGATATCCCTTGGAACAAAAGCCCACCTGTGTAGCCCTGTGAAGCTATTGGAAAACTAAAGATCCTCCAGATAATTGTCTGACAAACTCCTGCAGCAATGAATAGCCCAATGCCTGAGCCAATGCCATATTTCGTGACAACTTCATCTAAATACATAACAATTATTGCACCGAAAAATACCTGTAAAACCACAAGCCAAAACATACCTGGCAATGGCACAAGTAAATTAAATTTCACATAGATGACTGCCTGAACAAGCGACAAGACGATTGTCAATAGCTTTTGGGAGCCAGTAAATTTTGCTCTGTCAGCTGGATTTGAAAAATCAAAGTTTAGTATCTTTACGCCTGCGAGCAATTGTAGGATTATGGAAGCTAAAACAATTGGACCGATACCAAGGGTTATTATTGTACCCATGTCGCTAGCTAGAATTGTCTGGTAGAATCCAAGTGTTGCTGTCCTCTGCGGATCAAGCCCAATAAGGCTTACTGTACCAAGCAAAAAATAGATTACAAGTATAATTAAAGTCCAAAGTAGTTTTTGCCTTGTACTTGGCACTTTTTCTGGGTCCTTAACCGAAGGCAATACCCGTAAAAGGTTATCATAAAAACTCATTCAAGCCTTCCCCCTGCTTTTTCCACCTTTTGTTTTGCAACTGCTGTGACTCTTGCATTCTTAATCACTACTGGCTTAGATAATTGCCCCTTACCAAGTAGCTTGTCGTAACCAAGCTCTTTTAGGTCAATCTCCTTCTTGTCTTTTATAAGCCCAGAAAGTGTTTCAAGAGTTATGGACTTACATTTTCTCTTTGGTTTAAGGTTAATCCTTGTCCCGAAATCAACATAATATTTTGTGAACTTGTGCTTCGTAGAGCCTGCCCTACCCTTCCCACCAGTACATCCAGAGCCCCTGGCATTCTTTGTGTTGCCATGCCCATGGGTTCTTTTCCCTCTTAACCTATCAACTTTTGTTCTGCCCATATCAAATCATTCTTAAAAGCAATTTATTTATGTGGTCCGCCCTGTAGCCAAGTACACCGCCTTCTTTAAAGGTCTTTTTTATGCCTTCCCTATCATAGCCCTTGGTTGGTGGCTTTAGCCGGAACACTGGCTTTAGATTAATGTCATTAATCTTCTGCTTGCCTGAAAGTATTTCATCAACAAGCTTATCTATCTTCTTTTCATCAGTGTATTGTGTTTTAAATTTGACTAGCTTACCTTTGTCTGTATAGACATAGCCCCTTTTTAGAAGCAATTTTTTAAATGTGCCTTTCGTGATTTCGCCATAGGTTACCATGTTCCTTACTTTAAAAAGCATGCCCTTCAATTTCTCATCTTCTGGGTAAAGCACGCAATGGTTTACCCTTGTAAGCCTTAATAGCTTAAGCGTGTACTCAATATCTTTATTTACCTTTACAGGACTCCTTACTCTCACTATCGCAAACATATTTAATTACCCTTGTTTTCTTCTGTAGCCTTAACAGCCATGACATCATCTGCCTCAATATCTCTTGACTTAAGTTCAGAGATTTTGTATAAGGCATCAACAGTCGCCCTCACAAAGTTCAGCTTAGTGTCAGTTGCGCCTCTGGTATTTGACCAAATGTCCTTGATACCAGCAAGTGCAAGCACTGGCTTGATTGTGTCACTCACAGCTAGCCCTATCCCGTTTGGAGCAGGTAGCAACTCCACTCTCAGGGAGGCACACTTACCAACTATCTTATAGGGTATGGAATGCTGCTTTGAGCAATTACATTCCCAAGAACCACAACCTCTCCTAATTGGGACAAGGTTTAATTTCGCATCTTTTATAGCCTTTTGCTGTGCCTCTATTCGCTCTATGTTCTTTCCTGTGCCAACGCCTATGTGCCCATTACTGTCGCCAACAATCACTGACACCCTAAATGAAAAATGCCTTCCAGCCCTTGTAACCCTTGCTGTCTTCTTGACATCAATCACTTTCATCTGCAAGTCAGGTATGAAAAAATCAATAATCTCTGGCTCCATTATCCTTTTGCCAAACTTAAACACCTCATCAAGAGATGAGATTTCTCCTGCCTTCACTCTTTTGCCAAGCTCTGTCTTTGGTTGCCACTGGTCTTTATCAAAGAGCTTCTCTTTTTCTCTTTCTCTTCTTCTTGGGTTGCCCCTATTATCCCTTACCCTAAACGCACACATAAAGCAATCACATCTTTAATATCTTTTCCTTGACCTCATTAAATTCCTTGCCAATTGGTTTTTTTAAATACCCAGAAATAACCTTCCCCTCAATCCTATCCTGCCTTGGAAATGCCTTCTCATTATGTGGACAATCAAGCCCGCCATCAACTAACGCCTTTAAACCAGCAAACACCTTATTCTTGGATTTGTAGTTCCTTGCACCCAAATCCAACACAACTTCCTTTATCCCAGCTTTCTTTGCCTTCTTGGAAAGAAGCAAGGCAGTAAGATAGACTGCTGGTGTGTTTTTCAGGCAATTGGTATAGCCAAGACCCAAAAGCTCCTTAGAGTTGGCTGAGACAATTGTCTTATCACCGGCTTTGTCATACCTAACCACTTGTGCAGTTACATATTTGTTTGATATTCTCAAGACCACTCTGTCCTTCTTTGATTTAAGTATATTCAATCTTTTTTTATAATCTGTACTTTGCTTAATTCTTCTCTTGAACTTTGTTTTGTAGGTTGGACCTGAAGTCATTTATTTTCACCATTGATATATTCTTCTAACTGCTTTTTCCCCCTAAAGTAGTTTCTATTAACCATAAGATAAACCTTGCTGTATGACTTGCCATTAAGCTTGTCTTCCTTCCTTAGCTCCTTTAATCTCTTTCTTAGCCCCCTAATCTTCTTGTTGTATGCGTTTTCCTTGTTTCTTGCAGCTGGGGTGCCTTTCCTCTTGCCTGGACCCCTCATCCTTTTTTGCTTTTTCTTTTTAAGAAGCACCCTTGCTCTACCTCTTGACTGCCCAGTGTTCTGCTTCTTTTGGATTACCCCTTTGGATAGGATATCCCTGACGTCCTGCCTTGTTATTGCCTTGTCAACAAACTCTTTGTTGTCTTCATAGCTCTTCTTGTCAATAACTAGCTTGTGCTTGCTTGTTTTAAGTATCTCGCCTGAAATTTCCTTTAATTTATTTAGTTTCATAATATTACCAATTACACCAATTTAATTGATTATCTTTAGACCTTTTTCCTTAGCAATGCTTCGCAATTCTTGCCTTTTCTTCTTGCCTATCGTCCCGCTAAACCTTACTGCAAGACCCTTGTCTTCAAGCCTCAAAAGCTCGGTTTTGGAGCTTATTAAAACCTCTTTTGCGCCTGATGGATGCAAGCCCTTTGCATCTGACTTATGCCCATAGCCAATCTTTGGCTGGGGGCCTTTCTTTACAGACATATGCCTATCAATGCCCTGTGGGTATCTCCATTTCTGGACCTTCCTATTCCTCTTTGTTCTCCGAAGAGTCAATGGGAAATGCCCTCTGAAATTAGGTCTATCATTACTCATAATCATTCCTGCTTTGCCTTCTCAACTATATAACAGCCATCATCAAATATCCTAAAGTCCTTGCCAACAACCCTTGTAGCTTTCTCAATGCTTCCTGCTGTCTGACCTGTCTTGTATTTGTCAATACCTTTAACAAAAATTTCTTTACCCTTAACCTCTACTTTGCAGCCAGTTAGGATTTTTGCTCTTCTTGGCTTTTTCTCGCCAAGGAAATTTGAGATAACTGCCTCATCACCCTCAACTTTTACAGTTATTGGAAAGTGAGAATAGACTATTGCAAGCTTGTAGACGTATTCCTTGTCAAAGCCCTTAATCGCGTTTGCTATATGCTTTTCTGTGCTATTTAAGACCGCCTTGTATGTTTTTTTAGTGGCTTTTGGAATCAACTCTATCGCGTTTCCATCTTTTTTAAGTGTCAAGTAAACTGGGTTGTATTTGATATCTATTTTTTTACCATTTTTCTCAAGTGTAACTGTATTTGTGCAAATCTCACATTTGATGCCTGCCCCCAACTCAATCTTTGTTGCTTTGCTATCCATTTTTGTTTTGTTGTTCATAAGCAATCACACATTTAATAAATATAACCTATTATCCTTCCGCCAAGCCCTTTTTCCTTGGCTGTCCTGTGGGACATCATGCCATCTGTGGTACTAACTAACAGGGTGCCAACATCCCTAGATACAAGATAGGACTTCTCAAACTTCTCATAGTCCTGCTTTTTTACAGGATATCTTGGCTTGACCGCCTTGCATTTGTTTATCCTGCCACACAAATACACAACAATCTGCTTGACAGGCTTCTTGTCAACCACCTTGTACTGCTTAATGTACCCCTCTTTTTTCAAAAGCATTATGGTGCTTTCAAGGAACTTAGAATAGTTCAGGGTACAAGTCTGTTTAGAAGCCATCTCTGCATTGTTCAGATTATTTAATGCATTTGCTATCGGATCATTCAAGCTCATTAATTTTCACCCAAAATAAACTTAATCAAACTTCTTAAAGCCCAGCTTTTCTGCATAGTCCTTGAAACACCTTCTGCAGATATAAAGATTATATTTCCTTATGAGCCCTTTCTGTGTCCCACAAAATCTGCATTTTCTGGCTCTTTTCAATTCCTTGCTTGTCTTGCTTAGATTCTTAGAATTCTCATTTGCGTTCATTCAACCACTGCTTTCAATTTTTCTTGTGCAAACTTAATTGCCTCGTCTTTGGAGATCTTGTGTTTTTTGCCAACCCTTGAGATATTGTATTTCCTCAACTTCACTCTGTTGCCCTTTCTCCCTAGCACCACGCAGACATCAAAGCCCCTTATGCCGAGGTTTGGATCGTACTTAATTCCTGGTACATCAAGGTACTCTTTAATACCGTAGGAAAATATCCCATCATTTGTAAAGGAGGCTTTTGGGATCTTGTTGTCCCTTGCCTTTAAGGTTAAAGCAATGAAATCCAAGGCGTCTTTTCCTCTTAGCGTTGTCTTGCAACCGATTGGCAGGCCTGGCCTTATCCCCCAAGTTGGCAGTTTGACTTTTGCAACTGTCTTGACTGCTTTTTTCTTTGTCACAAGCTCAAGAATCTTTATACCTTTTTCAAGCTCTTCACCTGCCTCGCCAACGCCTATGTTCACTACTACCTTGTCAACATAGATCTCTCTCATTGGGTTTTCTGCATTCATATCTATTCACGCCTAATTTACCACAAATATATTTTTTTCTGTTGTCTCAAACTCCTTGTCGTCAACCTTCAATCTAACAAGCTCTTTTTTTATCATGCTTCCTTTTGTTATGTCTGTGATTATGCCTGTCTGCCCTATGTATTTCCCGCCGATAAGAAGTGCCTTCCTACCTTTTTCCAAAGGGTAGTACTCTTTGATTGTGTTGTCCTCCAAGTCAAGCTTGACAGACGCCTTTGTTTTGTAGCCGTTGTTTGTTGTTATTATAGTCCGCCCATCGTTGGTTGTCAAATGTATCTGCCCTTTCTTTGTTATCTTCTTTCTTACAAGTTTAGTTATCTTGTACTTGCTTTCCTCGTTTGGTATCTCAATCAGACCAATTAGGCCGTTCTTTGTGTAAGATACCCTATAGCACTTTTTTAGTTTTGGAAGCTCAATAACATCATAAAGCCCAACTGGATAATTCACTGTGCTTACTGGCTTCTTGTCAACAAGCAACTCCCTATTCCTAACAATGTATGTGGCTTCCCTAAGATTGTCTGCAAGATGCAGGATGTCCCGTAGGATATAGCCAGCAGTAACTGACATTGCCAAGTTATGTTTGCCTGGGTTTGGCCTTAAAAGAAATGTCTTATACTTTTCTTTCCTAAATACCTTACCGGAAGTCTGTGTCTTCAAAACTTTTGTACTGCCTTTCTTGGTCATAAACATACGCCTTTATTTTCCCTTTTTCAAAAACCTCTTCTTGTCAGTCAACACAAGGTTTGTTATCAATAGCTTGGATGCATGAAGTGGTGGGTTCTTCTCCTGCCCTCTTGAGTTTGTTACCTTGATGTCTTTTAAGTGAACTACGCCTTTGTCGTAGTTTACCTTTATGATTGTGCTTGTCTTGCCTTTGTGGCTACCTCTCATAATCTTGACTGTGTCGCCTTTTCTTACAACCGCCCTCTTTCTGCCTGTCTCTTTTTGCATCGCCTTGTCCAAGGGGCTGACAAGCAGTCTCCTTTTTGTGTGATAAACTCCTGTCATCTGCCTCTTTCTCTGCTTGCTTGGTTTTATTGTTTTAGTGTTCATTCAATCACCAGATTTAAATCACTGCGCTTGAGAGCCCTGCAATCTTTGGGTATCTCTCTCCAACTTCTTTTGCTACGCAACCTTTGATTTCAGAACCTTTGGGAAAGCCCTTTGGGTCTGTAAGTACTACTGCGTTGTCCTCAAAGCATACTCTCCAGCCATTCTTTCTCTTATACTCTTTTTTCACCCTGACAACAACAGCCCTTTCCATTTTCTTTTTCATTGCTGGCTTCCCTTTTTTGACAACAACATTAACAAGAGACGCGATGCCTGCTATCTGCAAGCCCTTCCTTCTTGTCTTGAAGTTGATAACTGATATTATTTCAACCTCCTTTGCGCCACTGTTGTCGCTACACACACATCTGGTGCCTACTGGAAGCCCTCTTGAGATGTTGGCGCTAACTTGCTTCATTCCTCATCACCGCTTTCTATACCTTCATATTTGCTTTCTTTATCAGTGATACCTTCAATGTCGTTTACTGCCCCAATCTTTCTTAAAACAACAAATGACTTTGTCTTGCTTAGCTTTCTTGTCTCCCCGACTTGTACAACATCCCCAACATTTATGCCCATGCAATCAGGGCAATGCACTGGTAGCTTAATTGTCTTTTTCATGTATCTCTCGTATTTCCTGATATACTTTGCCTTTTGCAGTTGGATGACTGCTGTCTTGCTTGACTTTTTCTTTATGACAACACCTTCAAGAATTTTACCTCTCACACTTATCTGCCCATGAATCGGGCAGTTTTTGTCAAGACATGTTTTAGTTTCCATAATCTTTCACTTTAAATTTAATTATCTCCCCAAACCTGACTGTTGTTACTTTCTTAGCAGTCCTTATCTTAAGCTCATCCCTTGTCTGGTAGATGACTCTCCCATTGACACCAATCTTTGACCTGTCAGAGGAATTGAGGATATCAATCTCTTTTCCAATCAGCCAGGAATTCTTGATGTCAAGCATCTATCAGCTCCTCCAGATAACCCTTTTCTATAAGCAACTTCTTTATCCTTTCCTTCTGCTCGCCCTGAAGCTCAATCACGTTATCCTTGATTGTCCCTCCGCAGGCTAGCTTCTTTTTCAAGTATTTCAGGACCTCTTGTTGCTCGGATAGGTCTGAAAAACCTGAAATAAGGGTAGCATACTTTTTGAATTTTTTTCTTTCTGTTCTTATCTTAATCTGCTGTGACTCTTTTGTTCGTAGACCACAAGTACAGATTGTTTTTGGCAAATGACACACTGGACAAATTTCAACCATAACCTTACTTAACCTCCTTCTTGATGCTGTTTAGTTTCTTTTCCTCTATCTTTAAAAGCTGGTTTTTCTTTGTTAGCAATCTTGCTATTTGCTTTTTTAATGTTTTTTTCTTGCTTGGGTTTGTGGATTTGGTTTTTGAGGCAAGCATGCCTTTCTCTTTTGCAAGCTCAAGCTTCAGCTCATTAACCTTTGCATCAATCTCGTTAATTGAAGCGATTGCTACTGCTTTTTTCCTTGTCATTACAAAATCACTCCCCCCATATTATCAACTGTGGTTAATGCCTCTTCTGGCAACTCCATTAACTCTGTCTTTTGTTGGACTTTCTTTGCCTGTTTCTTTTGCTCTTTGCTTTTGGTTTCAGTGGCTGTGGCTTCTTTTGCTGGCTTTTTCTCCTTTGGTTGTCTTGTTGGTTTATCTTTTGGCTCTGGCTCGCTCTTCTTTTCTTCAAGCTCTTTTTCTTGCGTCTCAATCTCCTGCGTCCTTTCTTCCTGGGTCTTTTGCTCTTTAGCTAGCTTATACCTGTGGGCCAGCTCGGCAACATCAATCTTGTCAGAAAACACTGTCTCAGGCTGGACAATCCTTAACCTTATGCCGATTGTGCCAAGCCCTGGAAATGTTGTCTGCTTCTCAAAGGACACAAGGTCTTTCTGGGCGCCAGCTTTTTTCAGGTAGCCAAAGGCATACCTTGAAGATCTTTTCCTTTGCCCTTTCCCAGCTGTGTTTCCTTTTGCTACAATCTCTGCGCCTACTGCCCCTGCTGACTTCATTTGTTGCATTGCCCTATTTACAGCTGATTTCCAGGCAACGCCCCTATTGATGTCACTAGCAAGATTCTCAATTATAACGCGTGGGTCAAGGTCCTTATTTGGGAGCTCACCAATCTCTATGTGCACCTTATTGAGCCCAAAGTTCTGCTCAAGGTCGTCTGTCAAGGCCTTTATGTTATATCCACTCTTGCCAATCACAAAGCCAGGCTTTAGGGCATAGATTATCACTCTTGTGGATATTGGGGACTTAATGATGTCAACATCAATAAACCCAGCTGGCTTTAGCTTCTTTTGTAGGTGCTGGGAGATTGCTATCTTCTTTAGCTTGTCTTTAACAAAAACATTTTCCTTCATCACTTATTCCTCCACTAGGATAACCTCTATGTTTGTTGACTTGGATTCCCTTGACTTCCCGCCAATCCTGCCCAACGGTTGTAGCTTGGTTCTTGTTACGCCCTTAACCGAAAACATTGAAAGCACCTTCAGCCTCTCTGGATCAAGATTTTTGTTTTCAGCGTTAGCCCTAGCTTCCTCCAACAATAACCTTACAAACTTTGCACACTTGACTGGATATCTTCCAATCTTGGTGCCTCTTTTGCTTGCACCTTTTCTGCTCGGTACTTTTTTAGCATACTTGACAAGTGGAAGGTAGTCCTTTTTCTCTTCAATGTTGGACAGTATCTTTAAAGCATTGCTTACCTGCATGCCCTTGAAATAATTTCCAAATTCAGTTGCATACTTGACAGATATATGAGCGTTGTGCCTGCAAGCCCTTGCCACTTTTTTTTCATCAACCTTTTTCTGGAAATTATATTTGTGATCTGATGACATAAAATATCACTAACCTTATTTTCTTGTAGCGACTGCAGTACTTGACTTTGTTGCGCCTATTCCTGCCTTTCCATGCTTGATTCTCTTTCTTGTAAATACAAACTCGCCAAGGTAATGGCAGAGCATGTCTGGCAAGATCTCCACAGGGATAAACTCCTTGCCGTTATAGACATAGATTGTCTTACCAACCATCTTTGGGGTGACTATGATATCCCTTCTGTGCGTTCTTATCTTCTTTGCTGGTTTCTTGTTATTCTCAAACCTCTCATAGAAAGGGTCGCTGTGGTTTCTTGTAAGATGCCTTTTAGCCCTTGAGTTTGCAATCTTAGCAAAGTCAAGCAAAGACATCTTTTGCAGTTCCTCCAAGCCGTAACCCATATATTTAAATTCTTCAGCCATTGCTTTTCACGCTCTTTCTAATTTACTTTTTCTTTCTGCCTGTTCTCCTTGAGGCGATTGCACCAACTTTCCTTCCGGATGGTGCATGCCTTGAAGTTGACTTGGAATGCCCAATGTGATGCTGAGAACCACCAAATGGATGGTCAACTGGGTTCATAGCCACGCCCCTTACCCTTGGATACTTCTTGCCTTTTGCCTTCATTGCCCAAAACTTTGCGCCAGCAGTGACAAATGGCTTTGTGTGTTTGCCTCCGCCTGCAATCACTCCGATTGTGGCTCTCGCATCAAGCGGAAACTGCTTTAGCTTTCCTGAAGGTAGCTTGACTGTCACATTGTCCTTCTTGTTCACTAAGATTGCTGACTGCCCGCCTGCCCTCACGAACTTCCCGCCATCTCCAAAGTTTTTTTCAATATTAAAGATTGCTGTGCCTGGCTCAATCTCGCCAAGTGGCAAGATATTGCCTACTGTCTTTTTGGCTCCAGTGCCGAACTCAATCCTTTGCCCTGTCATCAGCCCCTCTGCGCATATTACATATTCCCTGCTACCGTCAGCCATCAATACTTCAGCGACGAGCGCAGACCTGATTGGGTCTGTCATCATGTCCGTGACCTGCCCAGTCAAAAGCTCTTTAGTGGTCTTGTAATTAATGTCGTATTTGGCGTGTATTGTTGCCCTGTAGACAGGCCCACCTTTTCCACGTCTTTGAATCTTTAGCCTTCTGCCCATTTTCCAAATCACATATTTATATTATACCAAGCTTGTTGGCCAAGTCCTGCGCATTGTAGCCCTTTTTAAGGGTGACAAACGCTTTTTTCCTGTTTTGCCTGTCAAACAATGTTGTGACTGTCTTTACCTTTACATTATAGAGCTTTTCAACAGCTTCCTTGATGTCTTTTTTTGTTGACAGTTTATTAACAATGAAAACAACCCTGTTGTTTGCTGATATAAGGTTTACTGCCTTTTCTGTAATCACAGGATACTCAATCACTTGGTGGTATTCCAACTTATTCATAAACATCACTTTTCAAACCTTTTCGCTAGTTCCTCAATCGCTGACTGGCTGTAGATAGTCAACCTACCTGCATGCGTGCCTGGCGCAAGCTCCTTTATGGATAACTGCCTAGCAGTAACAACATCCGCGCCTTCAAGGTTACTAAACGCCTTGTAGTTCTTACAGTTTGAAAACACGAAAAGAATGCTTTTCCTTTTCTTGTACTTCCTGCCTCTCATTTTCCCCTTGCCTGCCCTGATTGTCTTTTTCTGCTTTGCCTTCAAGATGTCCTTGTCTAAGCCAAGCTTTTCAAGGGTTTTGTAGACGCTTATGGTCTTTTCAAGCTCTTCTATCTTATTGTCAAATATGATTGGCAATGTTATGTTTTCCTGCAAGATGTGCCCCCTCTTGCTCACCAAATCCCTATCTGCGGTTGCTGAAACAGCAGAGATTATTGCTTTTGTCCTTTCCTTGCTGTTTATCTTCCTGATTAGGTTTTTTGTAACGACTGGGGGGTGTGCCTTTGGTCCGCCGACTGCCTGACTTACTCCCATTACCCTACCTGACATAAGCACCCTTCTGTTTTTTGTCCTTGGTAACCTTGCCTTTCCTGTGTTAATTGTGATGTTTGCCTTGTTTTCCTTTCTTCTGCCTATGTATTCTGCTGTGTAGCCCCTGTTTGAGTAAGGAGATACGCCCATTGGCTGGTATTCCTTGGATTGGCTTGAGATAATTGCTTTCTTGATAAGATCTGGTCTGTATTCTGTCTTGAAATACTCAGGTAGCTCTATCTCCCTTATAGCTTTCCCATCCAAATCATAAACATTTGCTTTCATAGATGATAACCCTTAAAAAATCATTTGGCAATAAAATTGATGTCAGCAATCTCTAGTTTTGTCCTTGGCTCCCTAAGAGTGTGTCTTAGGGCAACTACCCTCTTGGTTGTGCCTGGAACAGAGCCAGAAAGTACTGCATACTTGTTTTTTAGTAGCCCATAGTTCTTGAAGCCACCTTTCCTGTTTATCTTGTCTACATCTGAATCAACCATAAGTAGCTTTTTGTTGCTTTCAGTTCTGCTATGATAGCCATACTGCCCAGCTCTTGCAATTGTGTACATTATTGTTGCTGGGTGCCATGGGTTGATAGAGCCTACATGCCTCTGGGACTTGTTTGCCTTTCTCCTCTGTACCTTGATATTAAACCTCTCAACAACGCCTGTTGTGCCGTAGCCAGTAGTCACAGCCTTGGCGTCTATGTAATCGTCTGGCTTGAACACCTCATCAATTGAGATGGTCTTGCCTAGCTTCTCTTTTAGGTAATTTAACTGCTCGTCGTAGGTACTTGACAATGGCAACTCCACGATGACTGGCTTTTTCTGGCCGACTCCAGTTGCCTTGTAATTGACTGTTGCTATGAGTGCAATAGAATCTGCCTCGTCCTTTCTTTTCAAGGCATCAGTATAAGACAAGGCCTTTTTCTGCTTCTTGCCAGTTACCCTTTTTTTGAAATCTGCGTCTTGGACCGTAAACTCAAAGACCGCTTTTTTTCCTGACATTATCTTGTCTATCTTGTAAAACCTTGCGCCAGCAACCTTAAGGTCTGGGGTTTCAAGGACAGTCACAGGCACTGATATCTCCTGTCCATAGCTAGAAGAGCCCTTCTTTGCGTTTTTCGCTAACAGATAGGTACTACCTGCCTTTATACCATAAAAGCAAAGAGGTTTGCAAGCATCTGCCTTTGGCTTGCCATAGCTATTAAACTTTGGGACTATGCTGTCTGCCCTTTTCCTTGGGTAGTATGCCATTGAGCCAGCTCTTGGCTTGTTTCTATTACTCATAAATTATCGTTTTTTAGTTAAATGTGTCATTGCCTGCTTTAATAGTTATCTTGCAGATTTTAAAAACCTTATCAAAGACAAAATGTAGAAATAGTGTTCTTGTTTATTTTTTGGAAAGCTCATATCTATTCTCTCCAAAAAAGAACATATCTCTGCATTTAATTGCCCATAGAGCAAGAAGCAAAGTTACTTTACTTTTCTTTTGTTTTTTTTGCTTTTTGCTTGCATCAGGCAAACAGTCTACAGAAAAGTCAATCAAAAGATTAACTTCAATAAAAGGTCTCTAAAGAGATTAGAAAAAACTCTAATCAGTTAATAAAATTTATTTATATATAGAAATAATTATAGATGCAAAAGATTTAAAAAGAGAAAGGGAAAAAGGAAAAAGAATAAAGTCCTTCTCTAGTTCCTTACTGTTATATCATCAGACAAGAACACATAGTCAGACTCCCCTGTAATCTCATCGCTAATGATCACTTTTACACACATTTGCTTCCTCAGTTGAGCTATTAACTTGTT
>JAKQHQ010000004.1 GCA_029557995.1 archaeon
GCTATGATTTTTGGGCTGTTCTTTTTCACAATCAAGTTGGTGCTATTGATATCAAATGCATCAAAATGCTCATGGCTTATCAGTATACAATTTATCCTTGGCAGTTTGTCTATAGTTACAGCGCAATCAATTAGCCTTTTGTAGTTGCATATTGTCTTGTTATCAAAATAAGGGTCTGTCAAGATGTTTATGCCGTTCATGTTTATTATGAAAGAAGAATGCCCCAAGTATGTAATATACAAGTTCATATATATATTAAGCTTGCAAAAATATATAAACGATTGTTCAAAGCCCAGAATGTTTGCTTTTTATAAATATTGTCATACAATATAATATATGATAAAATATGTGTAAGACAATGAAGACAAGGTGGTTATTGGTATTTTTGCTACTCGCTTTGTCGCTGGCGCCTGTGTATTCCCTGTCGTTAGACAGCTTTGATATTTCAGTGGATATCTCAGCCCCCACTACATCTAAAGTCACGGAGATCTGGCATGTGACCTACAAAGACGCCTCGGAGCAGGAAAGCTTTAAGCAACAGATCTTAAACTCAAGCACAGCCCTCACAGAGCTTCAGAAAATAAACCCAGACATAAAACCACACATATTCATAAACCAAGACAAAATAAAAAATATCAAGATATCTTTTGATGAATTGGATTCCTCATTAAGGATAGAATATACCCTTGAAGACACAGCTCTACTCAAATACCTTGATTACCAAGATCAGGTCATTTGGATGTTCAATGAAAATTTCTTTAGGCAATTCGTTGTTAACGGGCTTTTCAATATTCCAAAAGGTTCGCAGATACGTGTTAGTTTATATGAGCCACTCACAATTGGAGATGTAGCTCCAAAGGCACAGCAAGATGGCAGGACTGTTGTCTGGACAGCTATTTCCACAAACGAATTGAAAATAATAGCCATAGAGAAAAAACCGCCAAAGCCAACATTTGTTGTTTCAAATATATTCTCCAAGGAGTATCTCAACAAGTCCTTTTTCTATGTTTTATATATACTTCTGTTCATAATCCTAGTGCTGTTGATATTTCGGAACAAGGTAGCTACAGGAATTAAAAGTTTCGTTGTCAAGCACTCTGTTATAAAGCCAAGAAAGCAGATAAACGAGATTGTTGATTTTGACTTTGTAAACAAGAAAAAATAAGCAAGAAGATTAGTTTATGGTTTTGAATTTTTCAGAGAGCGAAGCAAGGGTCTATGAATATCTTAAAAAAAACAAGGAAGCAAGCATAGACCAGCTATTGGCACTTGACCAACAGCAGGACAAGATCCGCCGTGCAATTGAGACCTTGAAATATAATGGGCTGATTGAGGAATTGGCTACAGCAACTACATTCTATGAATTGGGTAATGAAGGAAAGGATGCCTTGGAAAACTGCTTTCTAGAAGAGCGCCTCTGTGATTATTTAGCCACTAGGGAGATTACTGTTTCTGAGCTAAACACAAAAGACATACCAAACCTAAAAAGGGAAGACATACCTCTTGCATTTGGTTTAGCAAAGAAGTTAGGTTTGATAGAAATCAGTGAAAGCAATCTCATTAAAGTTAATAGCGATTACAAAGACAAACTAAACAGGCAAAGGCAGATGTTAGAGGCTGTTGCAGAAGGTGGCAATTTACAGCAAACCCAATTAGAAGATTTTTTGAAAAGAAAGGGCTTCCTTATAAAAAAGGAAAAGCAAAGTAAGAAATACAAGCTATTAGAGATAGCTAGTTATCAGGTTGCTGAAGGCAAAGAGCTCTATCTCACGCCAGACATGCTAAAAAGTCAGGATTACTTGAAACTGGATTTCAAGGCGTTTGATGTTGAGAAGTTGCCTGCGCCAAAAGACATAGGAAGAGTGCATCCGCTAAGGCATCTTTGCAGAAAGATAAGAGAGGCGTATTTAGAGATGGGCTTTAAAGAGATGAAAGCACCCTATGTTGAGACAAGCTTTTGGAACATGGACGCAATGTTTATATCCCAGATGCATCCTGCTAGAGACATCCAAGATACTTTTTACCTCAAGAAATCTGGGGAGTTACCAAAAGACAGAGACCTTATCTTCAGAGTTTCTGAGACCCACAAGAACGGCTGGATAACTGGCTCTTGTGGATATCAGTACGATTGGGATGAAGAGCTTGCAAAAAAATTGGTTCTAAGAACGCACACAACTGCAGCAACCTTCCGCACGTTTTATGAGCTATGCGAAGAGGAGAAAGAAGGTGCCAAATATTTTTGCATAGATAAGGTTTTTAGGAATGAAACATCAGATTACACACACCTTTCAGAGTTCCATCAGGCAGAGGGCTTTATCATTGGCGACGAGCTTTCGCTTTCCGACCTTATGGCCTTTATCAAGGAATTCCTGAAGAAGTTTGGGCTTACAAAAGTGAGGTTTAAGCCAACATACAACCCCTATACAGAGCCAAGTGTTGAGGCGAGTGGATATAATGAGAAAACCAAGAGTTGGATTGAGCTTATAAACGCAGGCATTTTCAGACCAGAAGCGTTAGCCCCTTTTAGGATTAAAAAAACAGTAATTGCCTGGGGCTTTGGGGTTGAAAGGTTAGCCATGCTTGTCTACCAGCACCCAATTAAGGACATACATGGTAATGATGCAAGCCTTGACTGGCTAAGAAGCTATACAATTCCAAAAATAGAGGCTGAAAAATAAGATGGCAACAATAGACATGAATATTTCCGAGCTAAGGAAAGGGTTAAGCAAGGATTATTCAATAGAGGAGCTTGAGGCGATACTTTTTGACTTTGGGCTCGAGATTGATAGTTATGAAAAGGAGACAGGAGACCTAAAGATAGAGGTTACTGCTGAAAGGGTGGATTTGCTGTCTCCAGCCGGGCTCTTGCGGGCCTTGAAGGCATACCTTGGTCTAAGCAAGCCACCGAGTTATTCAGTTAAGAAAGGCAATTATACACTCAATATTGACGACTCTGCAAGACCCTACAGACCACATAGTGTTTGCGCTATTGTAAAAAACTTAAACTTGACAGCAAATGATTTAAAGCAGGTGATTACCGCCCAAGAAAAACTGCACCAGACCATTGGAAGGAAAAGAGGGGTTGTTGCAATTGGTGTGTACCCTCTAGACAAAATTTGCTTTCCAATAACCCTGCTTTCCAAAAAACCTGAAGATATAAGGTTTATTCCTCTTGGCGAGGATAAAGAACTAAATGGCAAAGAGATTTTGGAGCAGACAGCTGTTGGCAGAGAGTACTCTTGCCTTCTAGAAGGGAAAGACAAATACCCAATATTTATTGATAGCAATAATCAGATACTATCTATGCCACCAATAATCAACTCTGAAGCAGTAGGCAAGCTCACAGAAGACACAAAGGATATATTCATTGAGTGCTCTGGGTTTAATATTGTTAGGCTTGAGCAAACCCTTAACCTACTTTGCACTATGCTTGTAGACATGGGCGGTGAGCTTTATTCTGTTGATGTAAGCTATGGCAAGAGCTATAACCTTAAGCCAAAGTCAACACCAAATTTTAGCGAGGAGACAAGGCTTGTCAGCCATAGCCACATAAACACCCTTATAGGGACAGTAATTGACATAGACACAGCTTGTTTGCTTTTAGGGAGAATGTGCTACAGGTCTAAGAAGTTTGGAAAGGATAAGATAGAAGTTGTAATCCCTATATTTAGAACAGATGTGCTACATGAGGTTGATATCATTGACGATGTGGCAAGGGCTTATGGCTATAACAACATAACCTTGAAGCTACCAAAGGTGTTCACCATAGGTTCAACCTTGAAAGAGAGAGACAAGCAGGAAGCAATTATTGATACCATGGCATTGCTTGGCTTTGTTGAGGTAAGCCCTTTGTCCCTTTCAAGCAAGCAAGAGTCATTTTACAATCTTAATCTACCCTATAATGCAGACAGCGCAATAGAGCTTGGCTTTTCAAAAGATAAGCGCATAGATATTGTCTGCCCAAGCCAGCTTCCAATGCTTCTCAAAATCCTAACAAATAACCAACACATGCATTACCCACAAAACATATTTGCTTGTGATTATGTTGTAATTCCAGACGACAGCAAGGAAAATAGAGCCAGCCAACTACTCTCGCTTTGTGCCCTTACCGCTGACTCAACAGTTAGTTTTACAGAGTTGTCTTCAGCCCTTCTCTCACTATGTAATGTTTTCGGGGTTCATCTTGAGCTAAGGGCACATGACTACCAATTCTATATCAAAGGTAGGTCCGCAGAGATAATAATCTCTGGGAAGAGTGCTGGGCATATTGGCGAGATTGCCCCAAGCGTTCTTAGAAATTTTGGTTATGCTATGCCAGTAGTTGCTTTTGAGATGGATGTAGCCATGCTATGAGCTCTAAGTATTTTATTGCACTCTTTTACTGCACGCCCATAGCAGATTTCAAGGTTTTTCAAATGTTTTTCTTTGTTGTTTAGCTTTGGATTTAGTAGTTTTTTCATATTCATTTTCTTAAACTTAGAGAGCAAGGCAAGCAAGTCAATATAAGAAGTTTCTCCTTTCCCTGCATATTTTTTTTTAAGAATCTGGTTTTTTATTTCTCTCAAGAAAAGAGTGTACATATTAAGCCCAAACTTAGTTATGCCAAATTTTTCTTGTTTGTAGCCATAACATTCAGCCAGCGTTCTTTCAATAAAGCGTTTTGGGTACCTTAACTTAGGTACATCTAAGTTTAGATATCTGCAGTCATAAAACAATTCCATTGCTAAGTGGTTTTCTTTTTTTATGTTGTTTTCTTTTAGATATTTATGGAAGTGTTTGTCTAGCACGCAATGGCTGATCACTCCTACAGCAAAAGACAATTCTTCCCTGTTTTTGGAAACCTTGAATAAGGTTTCCCCAAATGCAATTCCCTTCTCATTTTTTATCCTGCCTTCAAACCCACAATGCTTGTTAAGACATAGCCAGTAAAAAAAGCAATAATCTGGGAATAACGCACCAGAATACACATAATCCATAGCAAGCCAGTCAAACAATTGTTTCTTGCAGTTTTTAAGCTCATTGACAATTGCAAGGTGCGTTAGCTGGGTTGCCATTTTTAATTCATATTAAAATAAGAAAGAAAAGGTTTTATTTCTTTCTTGCAATTTTGATTAAAGAGCCTGCTTTAAGGTATTCAATCTCAGAGCCAGGTGTAAGGTCTGTAAACTCATCCTTGTCAACTTCTAGGGTTTGATAGTTACTTGTATCCATAACCTGATACTTGTTTCCAAGATCCGCAATAACTTGAGCATTCCCCTTATCCAAGATTGGTATCTCCACATCCTCAGAGCTTGGTTTTAACAGGTTCATTTTTGCGCCACCAAACACGCTTGTTGCTGTAAGCCTTACCTTTGCAGCCCCATGCTTGCCTGGTTTTGATTTTGCAATTGTATCTACTTTACAGATAACCCCATCAATCAATATAAACTGTTTTTCCTTGACTTGCCCAAGTGGCATGAATCTTATATCAAATTCTCGCAATGTTTCACCGATTTTTACAATAGAAATCGTATTTGTTTTAAAAATACTATATAATTAAGTATAAATATATTTTAAATATGTTTTGTTTAACAATACATATACCCTTGGGCACAAGAGATGGATATTTATGGCTAGTTTTTTAAAAAAGATTTTCAAGAAAGAGCAAAAAGAGACAAACAGAAACAACATCGCTGTCTTTGTAGATGGCCCTAACATCCTCAGAAAAGAGTTTAATATAGACCTTTCAAAGATAAAAGCGCAACTGCAAAAGGATGGTCCACTCAAGATTGCTAGGGTTTATCTTGATCAATATGCCACAGATAAGCTGATTGAGGCAGTTGTCAATATTGGTTTTGAGTCAGTAATCACAGTTGGTGATGTTGATGTGGCTATGGCAGTTGATGCCACAGAAGCGAGCTTTAATAAGGAGATTGACACAATAGTTTTTATCACAAGGGATTCTGACTATTTGCCAGCCATTTTAAAGGCAAAAAGACAAGGCAAGAAGACAGTTGTTTATCTTGTTGAGGATGGTTCAGCAGTCGCCCTGAAAAACACTGTTGACAGGGTTGTTTTTATCAAGTAGTTTTATGAAGGTAAAATATGAATCTGCCAGTCAATAATCCAATAGTAAGGAATGCTCCATTGGAGAAAATAGATCTAAACCAGCTATTCTTGGAGCTTCTGGAAAGAAAGTTTGATGGTTATTGTCACCTGACAGCCATTGGCAAGTATGGGTTTGAGGAGTCCATAATCATACTCTCAAAAGGGCAAATTACAGGACTGATATTTCTGATTTCTGGGTATGACATTGAGCTTTATGGAAAAGAGGCTGTATTATTCTGCTTTAATACATACGCCCTACCTTCAGGGAGGGTAAACATATTTGGGCTTACAGAGGATCAAGCGAAACTAGTTTTGTTGTTCAACGACAAGATAAAATATTCATTAAGCATATCTGAGAAAAAACTTCCATTCAAGAATCTTAATTACAATGAGAAACTATTGGATGACCTACTTTCAAAAAAAGTAGCTAAAGAGAAATCTTCAAAAGAATTGCTTAATGAGTATAATCTCACAGATTTAACAAAAGAGTGATTTTATGAGTGTGTTAACAAACTTATTTACAAAGTTTTCTACAAAGCTACTAAATATAGAAGACAGGAATCAGGACACAGCAATCTCTGGGCTCTTAGAGTATAAGCCGATATTTGTGCATTCGTCTGACCTGACTGACTTTCTCCAAAAGCTCAGGTGCAAGCATTTGATTAACGACATCATCATAACTGACACAGATGGCATAATCATAGGTAGCACAGGCAAGGACCTGAAAGATGGCTTCAAGAGTGCAGCAATGTACAACTATATTAATTCCGAGGTTAGGGACCCATCTATAATCTTGATTGAGGCCAATGGTTGGCAGATAATTTTTAAGAACGATAAAAAGCTATATTTCCTTAAAGCAAACGACGAGCTTTCCAGGATAGAGGTTCTTGCGATTGCAAAAGAAATAGAGAATTTTATAAATTGTATTGTTTAAAATTATATAAGTGGTAATGAGTTATGGGAGAGATTATTGCAATTGTTTCAGGGAAAGGTGGAGTTGGCAAAACAACTCTTGTTGGGAATTTAGGCATTGCTTTAGCAGAGCTTAAATACTCTGTGCTTATGATTGATGCTGACTTAGCTATGGCAAACCTTAGCTTGTTGATGGGGCTTAAGACCCCTCCAATAACGATCCATGATGTGTTGCTGGGCTCGGCCCCAGCACATGATGCAATCTATGACTGCCCAGCAGGTGCAAAAATGATACCAGCAGGGCTTTCAGTGTCATTTTACACAAGGGTTGATATTGACAGGCTTGTTGCAGTGACAAAGGACTTGCAACAAAAGTTTGACTATGTTCTTATTGATTCCCCAGCTGGTATTGAGAAGAACGTGGTTGCAGCAATGTCTGCAGCAACGCAGATAATGTTGATTACTGAGCCAACCGCCCCATCGGTTGCGGACGCCTTCAAGGCAAAGATTGTTGCCCAGAGGTTGAACCAGAGGGTGATGGGTGTAATAATCAACAAATGCAGTAACACCAAAGGGGAGATATCTGAGACAGAGATCATGAAGATGCTTGAGCTACCATCCTATGGCAAGATCCCATATTCTGAAGACATCAGAGAGTCATTCCTTCTAAAAAAGATAAAACCAGTAATAGTCTACAAGCCAAGCAGTCCAGCTGCAAACTCTTTTAGGGCTATAGCAAGAAGGATTACTGGCAAAGAGGTTGACACAGATGTAAAACCTGAAAAGAAAGGGGGGCTTTTTTCTGGTTTGTTTGCAGCGCTAAAAAACATATTTTCTAAAAAAACAAAGGAGAAATAAACACAATGGTGAAATTATGAATGATTTGAAAATAACAAGGCCTTTTGACATGCTCAATAGCGCCTTAAATAAGCAAGTTTTGATAATGCTTAAGGGGAATGTAACTGTTAGAGGTAAGCTAAAGGCATTTGATGTGCATCTTAATATCGTGTTAGAGGATGCAGAGGAGCTAGAGAATGGAAAGGTAAAAACAAAATACATTGAGGTGTTTCTAAGAGGGGACACAGTAATACTTGTAACAGTATAGTCGTTTTGATGTTGTTATGAATAGGGTAATTTTAGACATTTATTTTGGGCAGCAAATAGCAGAGAATGCTGTAGTGCATTCTTGGGTGGAGATTTTTAACGAGGCAAGCACATACATATATATAGGCATCATCCTTTTCTTGCTAATTTTTTTATTAAGTTTTTTGTTGCCAAAGTTATTTAAGAGTCCAAAGTCCTATTTTAAAAGATACAAGCAAGTAAGAGAGGAGATGCACAAGATTGATGAGTTGTACTCTACTAAAAAGCTATCTTTTGAGGAATATTCCTTTGCCCAATTCCATTACGCTAAAGAATACGAGAAAATAGTTAAATATCTTTCGCAGTTCCCACAATATTCCTCCCAGCTTCAATCCTATAAAATCAAGGAGGCAGAAAGCAGAGAGAAGGAATACCAGAAGCGCAATGTTGATAAATCTGTTTTAAACGATGCGGATTTTTTATTTGATTTGCTGAGACCCTATGGTAAGTATTACACAAAGGATGAAATCAGGCAAGTAATCTTAGATGAAGGATTTAATATTGATATAGCAAACCTTGTTTTGGAGAAGTTAGAGAGAGTACACATTAACTTTGGCTCTGAAACAAAGATGGATGAAAGTAAATTAGTCAGCATCTTAAATTCATTATTAGCTAAAAACACTGAACTCCAGCAGTCGCAGGAAAATACAATTAACCTTCAGGACTTGCAGACAAAGAAAAAGCTGGCATTTGAGAAGGAGAAAGTAACTATTGAGAAGTATCCTGTTGAAAAAGAAACGCAAGCAAAGCCAACATTCTCATCTTCACTCAAGGGGCTTTTCACCCGCAAGCCAAAACCACACACAATTGCTGAGATAAATGATGTTTTTGCTGAAATAGAGAAAAAACTAAAAGAAAGCAAATAATTTAATTCTTTGATTTTATAAGAACTATCAGCCCAATAATTATTAGTATCAGCCCAAGATATATATTAATAACATCTAACGGTGCTGGCAGGGATGGTAGGTACATTCCAATACCTATGCCTATTAAGATTCCACTTGCTAAACTCTGTGCCATGTTTTCACCAAATTTCAATAATTCATATACCTAATGTATAAATTCATATACTTAATACCTAATCTATAATTTGAATTGTTTAAAAATATATGTTTCTTTAAATATAATATATGATTAAGCACTTCTACTTTGGTATGTTTGATGTCTTAATAACAGGCAGGCTAAATAAAAAGCCAGACACATCTTACCTCTCACAGTTGGTGGAGTTTGCAAAAGATGAAAAAATCCAGCTTTACTTAATGACTGGTCTAGATGCAAGCGTATCTGAAGAGATTGTGACAGAAAACAATCTAAATGCATATTTTCCAAGCAAAAATATAATTTGTATATCTGACAGTTATTTTAAATATCTAAGCGAGATGGACAAAGAACTGAAGACCCAGGAAAAAGAGAAATGTCAGTGTTACTCAGACGAGTACTTTAAGGTTTATTACTTTAACAATCAATTCAATTTGCCAAAACAAAAAGCACTATTTGTTGGACACGATGTCTGGGCAGATGCCTATTACCTCCACAAGTTCTCCCAAGTCAATTCAGTCCTTCTAAGATGCACACTCTCGCACAACCACCTTTCTGCCATACCTGCAATAAAAAACCTAAACATAATTGACCCCACAATTGAGTGCATCAAGGATTACCTGCTTAATGAAAAACAGTTTGACTACTCGGCGCTTTGCTCTTACGCTGATAAGTTTTTATATAATGAGATGTTTGGAAGCAGTCTTGCAAACACAAAAAAAAACACAAGTTTAAATATGTGAGTTATGATGTTAATAAAAAAAATAAAGGCAATCAGGGTCCTTGATTCAAGGGGCGTCCCAACGCTTAAGGCATTTGTCTACACAGATAAGGCAGTCGGCTCTGCAATCGTCCCAAGTGGCACAAGCAGTGGCAGAAGGGAGGCCTTTGAGTTGAGGGATAAATCAAACTCATTTTTTGGGCAGGATGTTACAAAGGCGATAAGCAACATTAACACAAAGATCTCCAAAGAGTTAATAGGCAAAAGTGTTTTGGACCAAAGGCAGTTGGACAAGTCAATGATTGACCTTGACAGGACAAGTAACAAATCAGCGCTTGGGGCTAATGCTATCCTCTCAGTAAGCTTGGCAAGCTCAAGGTGCGCATGTAAGGAGCTTGGTGTTCCACTTTATCAATATCTATCTAGTTTCAGCAAAGGCAAGCTCCGCAAAAGAATGCCAAAACCTATTTTGAATCTGATTAACGGCGGGCTACATGCAGGCAATTCCCTACCCTTCCAAGAGTTTCAGATAATCCCAGAAGAAAGGACTATCTCAGAAAACCTTGAGGCAGCATGCGAGATCTATTTCCTCTTAAAAGATATTATTTCAAAAAAATACGGTAATTCAGCAACAAATGTTGGTTATGAAGGTGGCTTTGCACCAAACATATCAGACCCCAAAGATGCCCTTGCACTTCTGGAGCAAGCAATAGGCAAATCTACTTACACAAATGTAGCAATAGGCCTTGACTGTGCAGCTAGTGAGCTTTACAAGAATGGTAGCTACAAACTTGGCTTGAAGCAAATCAGCTCGCAGGAATTGTTTGATTATTATTCTTTAGTTTTAAAAAGCTACAATATCAAATCAATAGAAGACCCATTTTCTGAGGATGATAAGGCGCCTTGGGTTGAGTTTACAAAAAAGTTTTCTAAAAAGTTAATGGTTATAGGCGACGACCTTTTAGTCACCAACCCCAAACTGATCAGTGAGGCAATCAAGAAAAGATACTGTAATTCCCTGCTTTTGAAGCTTAACCAGATTGGCACCCTTACTGAATCCATTGACGCCTTTAATCTAGCAAGGGCTAATTTTTGGAAAGTTGTTGTGTCTCATAGGTCTGGGGACAGCGAGGACGCCTATGTTTCAGACCTTGCATTCGGCTTAGCTAGTGAGTATTGCAAGTTCGGTGCACCAGCAAGGTCCGAGAGAACAGCCAAATACAATAGGCTTATTGAGATAGAGAAACGAGATATTTTAGAAAATGCTTTAATTTTGTAAAGTTAAGAATTTACGAAACATTTAAAAAACAAATATGCCATAAAGTTATTTATATTAAACTTAAAAAATGTGATATTTAATGGCTAAAGATATCGGCGATGATTTTGGTTCTGATTTTGATGCTGGCACAAGCAAAGATTCAGGCAAAAAACTTTTCGGTGGTGTTTCTGTGAAATGGGAGACAGTATTACCGATTGCTGTAATCATCATTGTGTTATTGCTTATTGTGTTTAAGACAAACATCTTGTCTGGTGGAGTGTCTTTACTAGGTGGGGGCACAGGTGCCAGAATACTTGTTTTAGGCGCGCCAAGCCAGGGGCTCAGGGACATTCTAAATGACCAAGAGAACAAGGATATTATCAAGGAGTCCAGAATTATGACCCTTGAGAGCATTGACCACAATCCAGCTGAAAGGATAAAGGGCTATGACATCATAATCCTTGACCAGTCAGCACAGACAGACAAGACAATCTCAAGAAGGACAGCAGATGCCATAACTACATTTGTAAAGAAAGGTGGCAAGCTGATGATTGTTCTAAATTCAGGAATCCAGAGACCAGGGGATGTTTCTGTCTTGGGTTGGCAGGCAAGCTTTGACGATATAGTGCCTGTACGTTGCGATACTGTTGGCTCTAAGCCATCATGCCTTCAGCCGATAGATGTTCAAGGCACATTATATTCAAGTATGGAAGACCATCCGATAATGAAAGGGATTACGCAGATTCCAGCAGTTGAGACAAGCGGACCGATTAGGACACGTACTTATGACCTTCAGGTTACAGGCAAGGAGATAGCATATCTTGAAGACAGCAGGACCAAAAAATATTATGTTGCTATTTCAGAACAGTCCCTTATTACTGGCATGGTAGTACACATAAACTTTGAGCCAGGCATAAGTAAAGCACTTATCATAAACACAATCAGGTATTTAAGCTGAATCTCCCTATCCCTTTATAAACACAATTATTGATATATTATTTATCCCGTTAAAACTGCTTTTAAGGCAGGAGGTGCTAAATTTTGGACAAGAACATAGCAGAAAAGCAGGTTTTAGAAAAATCTATTTCAGATTTGCTGTCATCTTCCAAGAAGAGAAATTTTGATGAGGCAGTTGAGCTGATAATCACTCTAAAAGATATCAATGTAAAAAGCAAAGAGCAAAGATTAGAATATGCAGTCAATCTCCCGCATCCATATCTGGACACAGTAAAGTCCCTTATTTTTGTTAAGGATAAAAACCTTGCCCAAGAGCTGAAAGGTGTTGTTGACAAGGTGATAATGGAAGATGAGATTTCCAAGATTTCAAAAAAGGAAGCAAAGAAAATGGCTGAGGAATACAGGGTGTTTCTTGCGGAAGGACCAGTCATGCTTACTGTTGGTAAATATTTAGGACAGGCGCTTAGCCCAAAAGGGAAGATGCCGATGATTGCTCCGCCAAATGTCAATGCAATTAAGAACCTGATAACTTCGTCTATCTCCCAGCAAAAAGTGTCCAACAAGAAAAGTAAGAGTTCTGTTGCCTTCCAGGTAAAGATAGGCAAGAGGAGCCAGGGCGTCTCAGCGGTTTCAGACAATGCTGTAGTAGTGATCAAGTCATTGATTGAGAAATTACCAAACGGCATTCAAAACCTGCACACCATATATGTCAAGTCCACAATGAGCAAGGCAATCAAGGTTGGTGAGGGCAAATGAAGCACACAAGGCAATGGAGAGTTTCTCAGTTTAGTGAGGTAGATACCCTGGTTGGGCAGTATAAAGTTATAGGTATTGCAGACCTTAGGGACTTCCCAGCTAATCTCTTGCAGAAGGTTAAGAAAAGCGTAGATGGTGCAGTGTTCAAGGTCACTTCCAAGAATGTCTTAAAAAAGGTGCTTGAGGAGAGAGGGCATAAAGATATTATTGAAAAGCTACCAGACCAGCCATTGCTTATACTTACAAACAAAAACGCTTTTGAGCTTTATTCAGCCATAAAGAAAAGCAAGGCGCGCTCAAAGGCAAAGATTGGGATGCTTGCTCCAATTGACATTGTTGTCCCAGCTGGCGATACAGGACTACCACCAGGCCCAGCGCTTTCGGATCTCAAGAAGGTAGGTATAAAGGCGCAGGTGAGGGGTGCAACGATTTTTGTGCCAGATGACACAGTTATCGTAAAATCTGGAAGTATAATTAACAGCGATGTAGTTAGCACACTTTCAAAGCTTGATATCAAGCCAGTTGAGCTTATGTTAGAGGTTGTGCTCTTGAAAGAGGATGGCACGATATACAAAAAAGATGTACTTGACATTGACAGGGAGTCAATAATTTCACAGCTAGCCCTAGCGTACAATCAGTCACTAAGCTTAGCCATAGAGAGCGGTTACATATGTAAAGATACTATTGAGCCAATGATTGCTAAGGCAGAAAGGGAGGCAAAATCCCTTGACGCTCTAGTCAATAAGGAAGATAATTAAAAAATAGAGGTGTAGAAAATATGGATTATATATATGCAGTTTTGCTATTGCACAAGGCAAAAAAAGAAATAACAGAGGCAAACACGAAGTCGGTTTTGGCTTCTGCAGGCATTGCAATTGACGAGGCAAAGCTTAAAGGGCTAGTTGCCACTCTAAAGGATATAAACATTGACGATGCAATTGCCAAGGCATCAGTTGTTCAAGCATCTGCTCCTGCAGCAACCACTCACGAGACAAAGAAAGAAGAAAGCAAAGAAGAGACAGTTGTTTCTGAAGAGTCAGCAGCAGAAGGTTTAAGTGCATTGTTTGGTTAATTAAAATTAACCAAATAATCTTTTTTCTTTTTATTTAATTTAATTATATTTCTATTTTTAAGTACCACACTGGACATCTACCCTAGTTAAGTATATATATATTGCGGATTCCAGAAATATATTGGTGGGTATATATGGATAAAGAAAAATCAGTAATTGTCTTTCAAGATAAGAAGATAAGAAGAACTTGGTTTAATGAAGAATGGTGGTTTGTAGCTGTTGATATTGTAGAAGTATTAACTGATTCTAAGGATCCAGTCAGGTATTTAAAAGATATGAGGCGACGTGATGAATCTTTTAGTAAAGGGTGGGTGCAAATTGCCACCCCCCTTTTGATTCAAACAATTGGTGGTGCTCAAAACATAAATTGTGTGTCTTTAAAAGGGGCATTTAGGTTAATTCAGTCAATACCATCTCCAAAAGCAGAACCATTTAAGTTATGGCTTTCCCAAGTTGGTTATGAAAGAGTTCAAGAGATACAAAATCCAGAACTTGCTCAAAAAAGAATGAAAGAACTCTTTAGGGCTAAAGGTTACTCAAATGAATGGATTGAAAAAAGAGTAAGAGGCATAGCAGTTAGAGATGAGCTGACTGATGTTTGGAAGAAGAGAGGAATTAAAGATAAAAAAGATTTTTCAATATTGACTGCTGAGATTTCTAAAGCCACTTTTGATATTACACCTAGTGAATATAAAGATATTAAAGGTCTAAAACATGAAAACCTAAGAGACCACATGAATGATTTAGAGTTGTTGTTTGCTTTTCTTGGCGAAACCATGACTAAAGAGATAACAATTAAAGAAAACCCAGAAGAACTGACAAAAGCAAAGCAGATAGCAAGAAGGGGTGGCAGAGTTGCAGGTATTGCTAGAAAGGAAGCAGAAAAAGAGTTAGACAGAAAAGTCATTTCAAAAGACAACTACTTGTCCATTCCAGAAAAGCAAAAGAGGCTAATATTAAAAAGTCCAAAAAGAAGAAAGCTAATCTATAGATCTAAAAACCATAAGTCAAGATAGTTTTTTAAATATAAGAAACAATAATATATATTATAACTATTTAGATTGGCAATAACATGTATGAAAAAGAAAAGCAAAAACTGAAATATCTAATTGATGATTTTAAATCTAATAAGAAACAATATCTAGAGATGTCTGAAGCAGATATTGAAACTAAGCTTGTTGAAGAACTATTCGTTAATATTCTTGGTTGGAATAAAACAGATTTTCGAAAACAAGCAACTGCAATCCTTTGGAGATAAACAAACTTCAAAAAGAGCAAAGTTACAAGAGGAAATAGAAAGAACTGATGAAAAGATTAATCAATTAGTCTATAAGTTATATGAATTGACCCCTGAAGAGATTAAAATAGTTGAAGATAGTTTAAAGTGATTATTTTTTATTATGTCAGATTTTGTTGAGCACAAGTTTGTCAAGAAAGAGACAATCCAAAAACGGTTGTACCAAGAGCTTTTGACTGTACAGGCGCTCAGGGAGAGCACACTTGTCGTAGCCCCTACTGGGCTTGGCAAGACCATTGTGGCTGTCCTACTTATCGCCTATACCTATGACGAAAAGAAATCAACGCTTCTCTTGTCCCCCACTAAGCCACTTATCGCCCAACACAAGAAAAGCATTCTTAAGTTTTTGGAGATCCAAGAAGAGAAAGTAATCCTCTTGACAGGGGAAACGCCCCAAGAGAAGAGAAAAGAGTTTTATGCTGGAGAGGGGCTTGTCATCTGCGCAACCCCCCAAACCATCCAACATGATCTTGAAAAAAAACTTATAGACACAAACACTTTCAATCTTGTTATCTTTGACGAGGCGCACAGGGCAGTAGGTAACTACTCCTATGTATTTATATCCCAGTATTTCCCAGAAAGCACAAAGAGATTGGGACTCACAGCATCCCCAGGCGCAAGCAAGGCAAAGATTTTAGAGGTTGCAGGCAACCTTGGTATAACCAATGTAGAGATAAGAACAGAAGAGGACATAGATGTTAGGGATTATCTTAATGACATTGACATTGAGATTGTCTACACAGAGCTAGATAAAGATTCCAAGTTTGTCTCTGAAAAGTTAAGGTCCTTTATCCAGTCCAGGATTCTTGTCTTGCGAAAGTTAGGCTATGCTATCCCAGACAACTACACAAAAAAGCAGATTCTTGATCTTCAGTCAAGGTTGCTCCTGCTACTTAAAAAATCCAAGTCCGCAAATCGCTTTATTGCCATATCCTTTGTTGCCTCCATCCTTAAAGCCCTGCACGCCCTGGAGCTCATTGAAACACAAGGTTTTATTGCCTTCCAGAATTATCTTAACAAGCTTGTCTTGGAAAGCAACTCAAAAAAGCCAAGCAAGGCACTCACAATGTTTTGCAACTCGCAGGAGTTCAAAGACATTTTTAAGCACCTTGAAAGAAACAAAGAAACCCTTGAATACCGAAAGGAAAAGGAGTTAGTCAAGCTTGTCAAGGATTTCACTACAAAAAACCAAGATTCCCGCGTTCTTGTTTTTAATAATTTTAGGGATAATGCTGGGCACCTTGTTGAGCTCTTAAACAAGCAGGAAGGTATAAAAGCCACACGATTTGTTGGACAGGCGACCAAGCCCACCGGTGACCGTGGCCTCTCCCAAAAAGAGCAACTCTCAATTCTTTGCGACTTTAAATCTGGCAACTACAACACACTTGTCTGCACATCTGTAGGCGAAGAGGGCTTAGACATACCTTCCGTTGACCTCGTTGTCTTTTACGACGCAGTCCCTTCTGAGATCAGGGACATCCAAAGGCGTGGCAGGACTGGCAGGTTTAGCGCAGGAAAGGTTATACTTCTCATAAACAAAGGCACGATTGACGAGAAATATTACTTTGTTTCAAAGACCAAGGAAAAGAGGATGAAGCACATCCTCAAAAATTTCAACACAATAAAGAGGAAGAAAAAACAGCAAAAAAAGCTCAGCGATTATTAGGCCTTGCTTAAAATGCAAAATAGCAAGCATAAGGAGGTTTAGACGACTATGCAATCAAAGATAAAGATTGTGTGTGACTTGCGTGAAAGGGCAAGCCAGATAGCTCAAGAGCTCTCCTCACTTTCCAATAACGACTTTGAGGTCGTTGTTACTCTTGAGCAGTTGCCACTTGGCGACTACCAGTTAAGCAACGATGTCCTCATTGAAAGGAAAACAATAGCAGACCTTGAGGCCTCTATAATTGATGGCAGGATCTTTAATCAAGTTGAGGAGCTTTCAGGCAAGGTGAAAAAGCCCTGCCTAATTGTTGAGGGCGTGCTTAACTTTTCTAACAATGACAATAGGATAAACAGCAAGTCCCTGATAGGTTTGCTTACAGCAGTAGGCCTTAACTACAGGGTGCCTATATTCTTTACAAGAAACCAGAAAGAGACAGCCCTTTTCCTTTACATCATTGCCAAGCGCGAGCAGTATGGCATAAAAGGAAGCGAGCCTAAGCACCGCTTTAGCAAGTCCAAGATGTCTTTTTCAGACCAGCAGTTGTTCATACTTGAGTCCTTCCCAGATATTGGCCCAAGCCTTGCTAGATCTTTATTGAAAAAGTTCAAGACCCTAAAAGCAATAGCTAACGCTAGTCCCAAGGAGCTTCAGGAAGTTGATAAGATGGGTCCAAAGAAGGCAGAAAAGATGAGCTATCTTTTCGCTAGGCGTTTTGATTAGTGTTTTAGCTTTCCAAGCTCTGCAATCTGTTTATGGCTTAACTTAGACAGCTCTCTAATGTTTTGTTTTTTCAGACACAAGTGAAAATAATTTTTTTTAGTTTTTCTTTGCTTTCCTTTATCTCTTTAATTTGCTTTTCACTCAGCTTACTGTAATCTGTCTCTTGTATCTGCCTGTATTTTCCCCTGATGCTTGCCATTTCTTTTTCTATGTTTCTTAAGACCTTTGCTATAATCTTTGGGTTCTGTTTGATATATTTTGCAAACTCATATTCCTTAAGCTGTTGCCTAAGTATAGTATCAATTGTTGTATCCAGTGCCTCCATTTTAAGTTCTTTCAGTTTGGAATTCCTTGATTTAGGTAGGTTATATCGTCAAGCAAAAACTCATCCAATAGGCTTATCTCTGCCATTGCGTTTTCTAGGTTGTCTAAACATAGCTTGGCTTTCAGTTAATTCTGTGATGCCTTGTTGGCATGTGCACACCCCCCCAAATGTTCTTTTTAAATAGTTTTCTGTATTTAATTATTTTATCTAATGTTTACTAATGTAAACACAACAAAAAAAGGGAATGATAAACAATGGTTGAATGGAAAAGAGTTTCAAGGAGAAAACCCACAGGCGGGATAAACAATGCAGTCAATGCAAAGACAAAGTCCCTAAGCGACAAGGGCGGGAAGTTCTCCAAGACAACAGTCTCAAAGACAGACAAGAGATATAAGTCAAGGACAGTTGGTGGCAACGAGAAGACAAAGCTCTCTCATGCGCAGACAGTCCTTGTTTCAAAGGGCAACAAGACAGTCAAGGGCAGGATCCTTGATGTTACAGAAAATCCAGCAAACAAGCACTTTGTCAGGGAGAGGGTAATCACAAAAGGCGCAATCCTCAAGGTTGAAATTGACGGCAAGGAAGCAAAGGTAAAGGTTACATCACGTCCAGGGCAGAACGGGCTTGTCTATGCGGTTTTGGCAAAGTAAGAGAATCCAATGAAAAAGGAACCTTTTTCTAAACAATTGAAAAAAGACCTAAAAAGCAAGAGCGAACACAAAAAGGCGCTTTTCTTTCTTTTCCTTTTCATATGTTTCTTTGTTGTCTTTTATCTTCTATGCACTATTTTTTATAGTCATATCAATTATTTCTTTGGCTATTTTTCAAGCTTTCTTTTAAAGGCAATCTTTGGGGTTTCAAATACCTTTGTCTTTGACAGTTATATTACAATCTCTCAGATTTACATACCTTTACTTTCCCAGCCAATAGAAATAGGTTTTCTCTGTTGTGGTATCATAGAGTTTTGCCTTCTCTCAAGTGCAATACTTGCATCCAAGGGGATTTCAATCAAGAAAAGAGTGGCTGGTTTTCTCTTGTCTATCCCTCTTATAATCCTATTCAATCTTTTCAGGATTACAATAACTATAATCATTGTCCTTCATTCTTCACAGGGCTTTGCAGAGTTCATACATGGCTTCTTGTTTAGGGTTTTTCTTGTGATTCTTGTTGTTGGCTTTTATTACCTTTGGTTTAAGCACTCAAGCAAGTGACAAGCCCTAATCTCGTTAAAGCAACGACATCAAGATAGCTATTTGCTTTCCTTAATCAGGGTTTTAACCTGAGAAACAGTTGTGTATTCCAAGGGGTTTATATTATCCACAATATATTTCATCTCTTTAAGTTCTTCAGCTTTGGCATATCTTTTTGAAAACATATCTAAAGTTGCTTCTATGCTTTTTATCTTTGACTTTATTTCCTTTATCTCTGTCAAGACCTGTTGTATCTGCTCATTTGTGGGCCCAGCCCCGCTAACTCCATCTCCTGACTTTGCAGCTACCTTCTTGTTTAGCACAAGTATGTTTCTGCTAAGTATCTTCTCGTTATGCACAAGATACTTTATTTTTTCAGACAACACAAGTATGCTTGACTGCAGCGCCTTTATGTCCTGAGAGATTCCGCTATCTTCTACCATATGTTAACCCCTTAGATAATAGATATTTGAAATATTTAAAAACTGTATGTTTCCTTCCCCACCAAACATCTGTTTTCCAGTAGCCCTTCTCTTTTCACACAGTTTTTAAATCTTTTGTCGCAATAAATATTTATTAATTAGACAAAGTTAATGGCTCTTTCCTCCTTTGAGCCATTCCCCAAAATTTGGAGACATGATTTGGTTATGAAAAGATTTATGGTTATATTTAGTTTGCTATTCATTCTTGCTACTGTTTATGCAGTTCCATTTTCAATTGACTATTCCTATGTCAATACAGATTCTGAGCTGGAATACCTAAATTTGCAATATGGCA
>JAKQHQ010000007.1 GCA_029557995.1 archaeon
CTTTTGCTCAGCTCTTTTCTCCTGTGCTTTAGTTATCTTGTAGTCAAGCCCAATCTCTCCAAGTGCCACATAGGAGTTATTGCCTAACACTCGCTCAAGCTCATTTAGGTTAGCTTCAAGTGGCTTTCTTAAGACACAATCTGGATACAACCCATAAGCAAAAAACAGGTTTTTCAGGTTTTTTAATTTTAGCTTTTCCAATCTCTCAAACGACTCCAAGCTTACATTGTTTGTTAACGCAACGATGTTTTCCTTTGGGAAAATTGTTTTTAGATATTCTCCATTAAGCAAGTCATAATGGCAATGTATGTCTATGAATTTAAAATCTTTATTGTCCATAACATATTATTATGCCAACACTTAAATTTAAAGAGTATAGTTTGGATATACCAGCTAGGGTGTATCTCCCTAGCGATGACACAGACCTCTTGCTTTTGGTACTTGAAAAGGAAGTAATATCAACTGGCAAGACTTTTGTCAAGGCAATAGATATAGGTGCAGGAAACGCACTACTCTCTTTAGCGCTATATCCTGTTGTAAAGGAGATATATTCCACAGACATAAACCCTATAGTCATTGATTACCTATTAAATCTCAAGGAAAGATACAACCTTGATAAAATGAAGATTGTCTATTCCAATCTCTTTGACTCCATAGACAAGAACGAGGGCTTTGACCTGCTTGTCTTTAACCCACCATATGTCCCTACAGAGGAATTGATTGAAGACGAGGACTTGGACCAGATAAATGGCTATGACCTTGCAGTCAATGGCGGGGAATACGGCAGGGAAGTTATAGATAAGTTTATTGAACAGCTTCCAAGTCATCTTGAAAGAAATGGTGTATGCTATCTCTTGGTGTCTTCACTTAACAAGCCAGAAGAGCTTATTGAACTTTTAAGCAACAAGGGGCTAAAAACAGAGGTGGCTACTTCAAAGAGGCTGTTCTTTGAGGAGATTTTTGTTTTAAGGATAACTTGGGTATGCCAGCAAATGTGACTTATGAGTTTGCAGAAGCTCAGAAAAAATACGAGGAGGCAAAAACAGATGAGGAAAAGCTCATTGCCCTTCAGGCTATGCTGTCAACAGCGCCCACGCACAAGGGTGCAGAAAACCTAAGAAAAGACATAAGCAAGAAGATTTCAGACTTTAAAAGCAAGATTGAAAAAAAAGCTAAGAGGCAGAAAAAATCAGGTAACACCCTTAACATCAAAAAAGAAGGCGCAGGGCAGGTTGTTATACTCGGGCTACCCAATTCAGGCAAAAGCACGTTTCTTTCAAGCTTTACAAACTCTAAGCCACTTATAGCGCCTTATCCCTATGCCACAACAAAGCCAGAGATAGGCGCGCTTAACTATGGTGGGGCAATGATACAGCTTGTGGAGGTGCCTGCCTTTCTGGAATCTAAGGAGATGTCTGGACAGATGTTCTCCATCATAAGATGTGCAGATGCTATTGTCTTTGTTGTTAGGGACTGCAACATCATTACAGAACTTGATAAGTTAAT
>JAKQHQ010000026.1 GCA_029557995.1 archaeon
CATGTTATCAAGCACTAGCCTGTAAGTGAACTGGGCGTGCTCTGCTTTCTTTTTCATAAACTCTGACAAGGAGCCACCTGATTCAAGGCTTGACTTTAGCTCAAGCAGAAACTTTTTAAGGTCAGGAGACGGTGTTTGCAAGCAAAGCTGGTCTATAGCCTGTGGAAGGGAATAGCCAAGCTCTATAAAGCCGTTTAACTTATCAAACTCTTTGCTTAGCTCTGGGCTGTCAGACTTAAGGGCGCTAGTATGAAACATGGTCTCTGGGGGTGCGCCAGACTCTGCAATGCTTGACATGCTAAGGATTGCTAAGGATAGACTGTTTTTTATGCTTGAAACCTTTGAGCCAACCTGGAGATATGGGTTGATAATAGCATATATGATTATAGCTGCCATTGACACAATGCAAAATATGAAAAAAGTCCCAAGATATTTGGACTTATCAATAGCTATTAAAAAAACTGTTCCAAGTATAAGTAGGACAAGAGGGATAAATATAGCGTAAAACAAGTACTTGGATAGATAATATTCAAGCTCGTCAGGGTTGTCTGACTGTCTTAACTTTTCTTCAAGCTCTTTTATATGTATGTTTTTGGTTAGTGGCATGAATAGACAATAGAGTTGCTCCTCAAAGCCACTTGGCTTGCTTAGTTTTTTTTCTTCGTCTTTCATAGTGAAGATATATTTATTCAAAATAAATATATGTGTGTTTGGTTTTTAAAGGTTATTTTTTGAGGGGTTTCAAACTGAAAACTCAACAATGTCTCTGTCCTGCAAGACATATTCCTTTGAGACATTCTGCCCTGGAAACCTTGTGCTACCCCAAACCTTTGCTGACTTTAGCTCGCTTGAGATGCCTTTGTGTATCTGCCTTGCAGCGTCCTTGACTGTTGCGCCTTTCTCTAGGACCAATGGGTCAGAAAGGTCTGCTACCTTTTGCCCTGGCTTTTTTGTGTAGACAACAATCTTATTGACCATCTTAAAAATGGACTCTGTTATATCTTTTCCATTTGCAAGCTGGAATAACCTAACACCCTTGTATTCCTCTGGGTATTTCTTGTAGCCAGAAAAAGGCATAACAACAGAGGTTGCTGGAAGGAAGACAGCACGAGGGTTGAGGAGGAGGAGGAGGGTGGGAAGGTCAGTCTTCTGTCCAAGAATTAGTGTGATATTGCGAAAGCCAGAGTCCCTCAAAAGTGCGATTGCCTGCTCCTTTGGGGCAAGAAGATTCTGCTCGTTAACAAATGTCACTCCTGGGTACTGGCTCTTGCTTAGGCTGATGTTTGGCTTTTTTTTTGTTACAAATATGTCTTGGGCCTCTAAAAGCGCTATTAACTTATCAAGCTCTGTAATGACGTTGTAGTCCCTAACAACAAAGACGATAGCATCTGCACATCTTATGATGGAGAACATCTGTCCAGACATCTCTTTAGATTCCAGAAAGGCAGGCACCTCCACAAGCTGTATCATTGCTCCACCGTAGTTAAGCACGCCTATCTCTGGCTTTGTTGTGCTGTAGGGATAAGGCGCTATAAGTGGCTTAGAGTTTGTAAAGCTTGAAAGAAACGTGCTTTTGCCTGAATTGGGTAGCCCGAGTATAACAACCTGCCCTGCGCCTTCTTTTTTGATGTTAAGGGT
>JAKQHQ010000015.1 GCA_029557995.1 archaeon
AAGTATTTCCTAACAGAAGACGACTATGTAATAGGCTACCCAGACACGCAAGTTACAATAATAATATTTACAGACTATGATTGTCCATACTGTACGCAACTAGATAACGAGGCGATAGACAACCTGAAATCCGAATACATAGACAAGGGTTTAGTTAATCTTGTAATCAAGGATTTCATAACACACCAGACAACCTCATTGTTCCCAGCAGTGTTTTCCAGATGTGCGCAAAAGCAGGGGATGTACTACGATGCGCACAGGACTCTTTTTAAAAACAACCAATTATACGGAAACACAGCAATGGAGTCAGTGTATACAAACTATGACAAAGATATAAACGAGCTTAACGAGCAATACAGCAAACTAAGTCCAGAAGCGCAAGACACCCAGTAAAATGGGTTTCTTTTTATTTATTTTCTTTCTTATTTATATTTGATTGATATATGGGTCCGTGGCCTAGTGGATAGGGCAACAGCCTTCTAAGCTGTGGGTCGAGGGTTCGAATCCCTCCGGACTCGTTTTAAGAAGGTAAAAAGGCATGATTAACTTTAAAAATGAGTTTGTTGGTTGCCTAGAAAAAGCAACAAACCTAAAAAAAGAAGAGCTTGTTAGATACATAGAAATCCCGCCAGACCCAGGGCTTGGTAGCCTTTCTTTCCAATGCTTTGCCTTGGCTAAAAAACAAGGCAAGACAGCACAGGAAGTTGCAAAAGAAACCCTAGAAAAACTATCATCTGAGCTTTTTGAGTTTTCTGAAAAGAACGGCTATATTAATGCAAGGATAAACCCTGAGATACTTTACAGGGAATGCACAACCGAGATACTTGAAAAAAAAGACAACTATGGTAAGCCAGCCCAAGACAAAGAGCATTACATAATAGACACATTCAATGTAAATACATTTAAGACCTTACATATAGGGCATCTGAGGATGATAGTTTGCGGTGATGCAATTCACAGGATGCTTGACTTTTGCGGGCATAGGTCAATTCCTGTCTATTATGGTGGGGATGTTGGCACGCATGTTGCTAAGTGGTATTGGTATTACAAAAAATACCTAACCAAAAGTCAGCAAGAAGTTCCAGAAAAGGATGTAGCTAAATGGTTTGGAGAGATTTACCTAAGGGCTGTGGCCACAGCCAAAGAAGACATGGACTCAACAGCAGAGATTAACGACCTACAAAGGAAGATGCTTAGCGACAAGAAAATAAAAGAAGAGCTAAGGGTGCTAAGAGACAAGAGCTTTGAGGCGTATATGGCTGTAAAAGACGAGCTTGGGGTAAATCTAGAAGACAAGATTTTTGAAAGCGAGACAGAGTTCAGGTTTCTTGAGATTAAAGATACATTAATCAAAGAGCACAAAGAGCTGATTAGGGAAAGCGAGGATGCCTTGATTGCAGACCTTAGTGGTTATGGACTTGGAGTTCTTGTTTTAGTCAAGCAAAACGGCTCCCCATTATATGCAGCTAAGGATATAGCATTAGTGCAACTTAAAATGGAAAGATACCCAGAAGCTAAAAACTTCCTTTATGTAGTAGGTTCAGAACAGGAATATTACCTAAGACAAATGTTCAAGATTTTTTCAATATTATACCCTGACACAAGCCATAGGCACATATCGCTAGGCATGGTTAACCTAGACACAGGAAAGATGGCATCTAGGCAAGGCGAGATGCTACTTTACGAGGATTTCAGGGATGCATTGATTGCAAAGGTGACTGAAACCCTAAAAGACAATAAACTGGACACAGAAAAGGACACGGTTTCTGCTATTGTCTTTGGTACCATAAAGTTTGAGATGCTAAAGATTGGCTTTGGCAAGACATTTGTCTTTGACATGAGCACTGCCTTGGACCTTCAGGGCGATTCTGCAGTATATGTGCAATACAGTGGGGTGAGGGCCAAAAGCATTTTAAGAAACATTGGGGTTGAATATAACATCACCATAGAAAAGCTTGCGCTTGCAGAGGAGGAGAGAAGGTTATTGGAGCTTATGTACAGGTTTCCAGAGCTAGTGAAGTTTGCAACAATAGAGTATAGGCCAAACCTGATAGCTGGCTATTGCCTTGAGCTTGCAAGGGCGTTTAACAGGTTCTATGTTAATTGTCCAGTCATCTCAAAACAGCAGGAGTTGCAGGTGCAAAGGGTCTTGTTAGTCAAGGCATATCTTCAGTGTTTAACTAATGCCTTATACCTGCTTGGGATAAACATACCGGAGAGGATGTAAGTGATTGACATTGTGTCTGAAAAGCTTTTAGAGGAAGATAACATAGAAAAGACATTGCTTGAGCTAAACATAGACAAGCTTTATGTCTGCAGAACAATAGACAAGAAAGAAGAGCTTTCTGGCTTTACATTGCCTATTTTTGAAAAGGTTTGCTTAAATAAGTCATATCTTCTTAAAAGCCCAGCACTCTTAAGCTCTGTAAAGGAAAAGGGCGTGCTCACTCTGATTGCTGGAGGTAGCCTGAATGCAAATGCAGCAGCTCTCACAAGTAAGGCGGACGCCTCGCTTTTTAATCCTATTGGAAGCGAGCTGTGTTTTGACGAGGGCTTGGCTGAGCTTGCTAGGCAAAACAAGAAAACGATTTACTTCAATGTAAATGAGATAAGAGTTAACCAACACAAGGCAATAAAACAGATGCAGTTTATCATACCTTTATTGAAGTCAAAAGGCATTGAGATGAGGTTTGTTACATTTGCTAAAAAGGTTAATGAGCTTGTGGACCAAACTATTTTGGAATGCTTTCTTGAGAACTTCTGGCTTGAAAAAACCACAAGCGCTAGGTTTCTGGAGGGTGGCAGTATAAAATGAGAAAGACAAAGCTAGGCGTCATCAGACCGACATTAAGACACAAGAAAAGATACATATTATTAAAGCTAATCAACCCAATGGTTACTATGGAGCAGAAAAAGCTATTTTCTGTATTCACATTATCCATGCAGAAGGCAAACGGGGTTTTTGCACAGGTTGATGCAAATATCACAATCTTAGACATAGATAGTAAATCGAAAACTATATTAATAAGATTAAATAAAGAATATATAGATGAGTTTACTGGTTCTTTGTTTTTTGCGCAAAACGAGATTGGATTAATTAAGGTGTTGGAAATAAAAAGTACAATCAAAGGCATTTAATTGGTGAGATAAATGGTTAAGAAAAAAGAAAGCCCTACAGGCATAAAGAAGGAAGTAAATAAAAGCCCTATAGGCATAAAGAGCAAGGGAAATGAAGTTTCTATAGATAGAAAGAAGAAAGTAAATAAAAGCCCTATTGGTATAAAGAGCAAGGGAAATGATGTTTCTATAGACACAAAGAAGGAAGTAAATAAAAGCCCTATTGACATAAAGAGTAAGGGAAATGAAAGCCCTATAGGTATAAAGGTTATTTCAACATATTACATAATCCTTTCTGTTCTGACAGTAATATTTGGTTTAATCACGGTTTTTGCTCCATCAATGATATTAAACTATGTCTTGACATCAGCGCCAGAGCTTTCTGAGCTGGACCCAGCAGTAGCACACAGTGCAATCGTAATCACAGGGGCTGTATTCCTTGTGATTGGGGTCATTGGAATTGTGCTTGGGGTTGGTTTGTTTAAGATGAAGTCCTGGGCAAGATGGATATTGATATTTTTGGCATTACTTGGGATTTTTACAGAAATAACTTGGCTTATTTCTGGGCAATGGTCATCAGTGGTTGGGCTTTTGATAAACTGCATAATCTTTTGGTACCTAACATTCAGCAACTCAGCTAAGAAGTGCTTTGCAAGCAAGAATTAAAAGAAAAAAGGATATTTCACTTAAAATAACCTTTTTAATACTTCTTGTATATAATATATATTAGATTACCACTTTTTTATTTATATATGTTTTTTAAATAGGTGAAAAATTGATACCAAATTCTATGGGCGCGGCTGCAGCTGCAGGTTATGACCGTTCAATAACAATGTTTAGTCCGGAAGGACATCTCTATCAAGTTGATTATGCATCTAAGATTATTGAGAAAGGTAGTCCAGCAGTAGCCATAATCTACAAGCAGGGAGTAATAATTGTTGCAGACAAAAAAATTCATTCAAGCTTAGTGATACCAGAATCTGTTGAAAAAGTGTTTAAGATTGACAACCATATATGGACAGCATGTGCTGGGCTTATAGGCGATGGTAGACGGCTTGTTGACTACGCAAGGCAACTTGCGCAGGAGAACAGGACATTTTTTGACCAGCCTATTGAAGTTGAGACACTTGTTAAGAAGATTGCCTCTATCATACAGTATTTCACTCAATATGGTGGGGGTAGACCTTTTGGTGTCTCCTTGATAATTTCAGGCTATGATTCCTTGGGCAAACATATTTTTGAGGTTGAACCAAGCGGTGCGATAACAGCCTACAAGGCACTTGCAATAGGCCAGAATAGGCAAAAGCTCATGGATTTCCTTGAAAAAAGCTATAAGGAGAATCTTTCATTTGAGGACGCTTTGGAGCTTGGCATAAAGGCGATATCCTTGAACCTTGAGCCAAAGCAGAAATTGAACCCACAAAGCTTAGAGGTAATAAACATTATTGAAAACGGAGTAAACGGTTCAGTAGTGCCATTGGAGAAATACTCTAAATTGCTATAAAATAAAAGATGTGAAATTTCATGGTAAAACTAGACGATGCAGTGATTGCAAGACTTGACAGGCAGTCACATCATTTTGAGGTTTTGGTTGATCCATACTTGGCCTGGGACTATAAGCATGGCAAAGAGGTAAACCTTGACGATGTTTTTGCTATGGAAGAAGTGTACTCTGATTCCGCAAAGGGCAAGCTTGCCTCTGAGGATGTGCTAAAAGAGGTTTTCCAGACAACAGATTTCCTTACGATTGCTAAGAGGATAATACAAGATGGTGAGGTGCAGTTAACCACTGCCCAGAGAAATGAAATGCTTGAAAGAAGAAAAAACGAGATAATTGACTTTATAGCAAGAAACGCGCATGACCCAAAAGAGATGACACCAATCCCACCACAGAGGATAATCAACGCCTTGGATTCTGCAAAGTACAAGTTTAGTATGAACCGAAAAAGAGAGGACGAGATTAATGAGGTAATGCTTGTCTTAAAAAAAGCAATGCCTATATCCCTTGAAAAGATAACATTAGTCATTGAGGTGAACTCTATATACTCTGGGAAGGTAAGCTCTATACTACACAGATACGAGCTTATTGAGGAGAAATGGCTATCCAATGGTGGGCTTTCAGCAAAGTTGTCTATCCCAGTAGGGCTAAAGCCAAAACTGATTAATGACCTTAATAGCATCACACATGGTTCAGTGGTTATTGAGGTCTTGAAGCAATAGGAATGTGTGTATTTATGAAAAGAATTGTGGTTCCTGGCGAGCTGATAACAGACAAGAATGTAAAAACAGGCGAGAATGTTTTTATAAAGGGCAATTGTATATACAGCTCGGTTCTTGGGATATTAAACGAGAGCGATGATTTTGTAAATGTCGTGCCCTTGAACGGCCCATACACACCTATAGTAAATGATGCGATAGTGTGTATAATCAAGAATGTTACCAACAACGGTTATATCATTGACATCAATTCACATAGCGATTGCTTCTTGCCGAAGTCGCTTGTGACTAAGGAGCTTTCAGCAGGGCAGATGCTACTAGCTAGGGTAAAGGAAGTTGATGGGGCGGATGTAGCAGAACTTGACAACATTAATATCCTGCCACTCGCAAACATCATAGCTGTGCCATCTGTGAAGGTGCCAAGGATAATAGGCAAAAACAACTCTATGCTTAATGTCCTAAAAAAATACACCCAGTCAAACATCATTGTAGGTAGGAATGGCTGGATTTGGTGCACATCAAAAAACTTGGCGCTTTTGGAGAATGCAATCAACATGATTGTCAACAACTCGCAAAAGTCAAATTTGACAAATACAGTTGAGGAATACTTGAAGAGAAATTCATAGGCAAAATATAGTTTTAAAAGAATTGTAATAGTAAGTGGAGATGAAATTGATTTATGTCACAAAATAAACGGCCGGATGGGAGAGCCACAAGCCAGCTAAGGCCGATTAGCATAAGGCTTGGGGTTAACAAGAATGCGGACGGTTCTTGTTTTCTGGAATGGGGGAAAAACACAGTTGTTGCAACAGTCAATGGTCCAAGACCGATTTTTCCAAAGCACCTTGCAGACCAGACCAAGGCAGTCATTGACTACAAGTACAGGATGGCTTGCTTTTCAGTGTCTGAGAGGAAATCACCTGTGCCTGGAAAGAGGGACAAGGAGATTTCACTTGTCTCAGGGCATGCTTTAGAGGCTGCAGTGATGGTTGAGCAGTTTCCAAACACAGTAATTGATGTGAATGTCTTGATATTGTCAGCAGATGCAGGGACCCGTGTTGCTGCACTTACAGCAGCCAGCTTAGCAGCAGCAGATGCTGGGCTTCCAATGAGGGGGCTAGTCAGTGCTGTTGCAGCAGGCAGGGCAAACGGCGAGCTTATCCTTGATCTAAATAAGGAGGACGAGGATACGCCAGATGCTGTGGACATGGCAACTGCTTTTTTAATGCCACAAAGGGAGCTGGTACTGCTACAGATGGATGGGTGTGTTAACAAGAAAGATTGCTCAAAAATCCTAGAGACCGCTTTGAAGGGTGCTGAGGTTGTTTACGAGCTCCAGAAAAAAGCACTTGTTGAGAAATACCCAATGGACGGTGAGATACAATGAGTGATATTGACATGATAAAAGTGATAAATGCAGAAAAGGCAAAAAAGCTTTTTGAGCAATCCAAGAGGGCTGACAATAGGGGGCTACTTGATATCAGGAAGCTTGATATAAAGAAAGGTGTGATGAATTCAGCAGATGGCTCTGCATGGGTTAAGCTCGGTAACACAGAGGTTATTGCAGGCGTAAAGTTTGCTGTAGGCACCCCATACCCAGACAGCCCAGACGAGGGTACCATTGTGGTAAATCTTGAGATGTCAGGTATTGCCTCAGCAGACATAGATACTGGGCCACCAAGCATTGAGGCAATGGAATATGGAAGGGTTGTAGACAGGGTCATCAGATCAAGCGAATGTATTGACTTCAAGGGCTTGAGCATAGTTACTAATGAAAAATCATTTATAATGTATGTTGACTGCTATACAATAAATGCAGATGGGAATATAATTGATGCAACGCAATATGCAGCAATGGCAGCTCTTCTTGACACAAGGATACCAAAGCTTGATGAAAGCAACAATATTGTGCCAAAGGAATACACAGAGCAGAAGTTAAAGATCAACAAGGACAAACTTGCTGTTTCCTTCACATTTGGCAAATACAAGGACAAGCTCATCCTAGACACAACAGAGATTGAAGACCTAGCAACAGAGACAAGGTTTACAGTTGGGGTGTGCGGGGATAATATCGTGGCTTACCACAAGGGTGGAGGCAAGGGTACTTTTAAGATAGAGGAGATTAATAAGATAATGGACATTGCAACAGCAAAGTACCAGGACATAAAAAACAAAATATGTGATGAGCAATGAACACGAAAAAAGTTGGAGTGACAGGAAAGTATGGCTCAAGGGGCGGGGTTGGAATAAGGAAAAAATACCTATTGGCTATTGATGACAAGAGCAAGAGGGTTTGCCCAACTTGTGGAACAAAAGACAAGATAAGAAGAGTATCCAGCGGGGTTTACCAATGTAGGAAATGTGGCACAAAGATTTCTGGTGAGGCATATAAATTCAAGGCTGGTAGCAAGTAAAAATAATATGGTGAGTAAGCATGTATTATTGTGGGAAATGCAATGAGGTTTATGATACATTGCCTGAGAGCAAGAAATGCAAGAATTGTTCTGGGAGAGTGTTTTACAAGAAAAGGCAGCCTATAGTCAAGAAGGTAAAGGCAAACTAGCTATGTTCATAACTACAAGCAGGAATGCTGGGCTTTTGCAGAAAAGGGTTTGCAAGCTTTTCGGAGTTTTGTTTTGTGATGTAAGGCACATCCCGAGGGGTGACACAGCATTCAAAAAGCTTTTTGATGATTCAAAATATCTCGGCTACAAGCAGTTCCTTATTGTCTCCAAAGAGAAGAACGAGATTGTCTTGGAGGTTTATTGCCTTTGGGACTGTGGATATATTTTGGATGGCTCATACAAGCTTAAGGACTTGTCCCTAAGACAGAGGGTATCTTTAGCAAGATTAAGGAAACTGCCTGCCTCAGAAAAGCCAGAATTAAAGGAATTGCTTTCTGGCGCCACAGAAAACACAGATAGGGCTCTAACAATCAAAACTACAGGAAACAAAAGAGTTTTCTTGTTTGAAGGGCAACTAACTGGCATTTCGTTTAATCTGGAAAAAATGTGAGAGCAAATGATTGGTAAAATACTCTCAAGCAAGCTTGTAATAGAAAGCAAAGATCCAAGAAAATTAAAACAGCTTTTGGAGCTTGAGACAGAGAGGAGAAAGTTTGACAGATCTGAATCCAAGCTTAAGGTTTCAGGAAAGCAATTGACAATAGAAATCAATTGCAAGGATATAACAGCCTACAAGGCGACTATAAATCAGTACATTAATCTTTTGGAGTTGATTAAAAAGATTTACGAGGTGGAATTATGAGTGAAAACAAGGAAAATACTGCAAACATGTACAGGCAACAGCTTATGTACCTTACCCAGCAAAAACAGCAAGTCCAGTTCCAGATAAACATTCTGGACAACACGCTTAAAGAGCTGGAGAAGACAAAGGAGGAAAAGGTGTATAAGGGCGTTGGTAACGTGTTCATTTACTCAGACAAGCAAGATGTGATAAAAGAAACCAAAGACCTTAAAGACACCCTTGACTTGAGGCTGAAAAACATCCAGAAGCAGGAAGATGTGATCTTAAAAAAGATAAATGCATCCTCGCCTAAGCAAAAGGGCAAGGATGAAGAAGAAAACGAGGAGCTTGAAGGCGTGCAATAGGCATTGCTTTCTTTTCAAAGATACGCACTAATTCTTGGACAATCGCACAGTTATTCTCCCTGTCGCCACTTCCAACCACTCAAAAGCAAATCTACTTAAGGTAAACAATCTTGTTTCCATCCTTTATTTTTCTTCGTTTTGAGTATTTGATAAGATAATGTATCTTGCTTTTTGGTATGCCAAGCCGTTTTTCTAAATCCCTGTAACTGTAGTCCTTGTATTGTGCAAGTATCTTTTGTAGTTTTTCCATCTTAATCTCAATTGGCCTGCCTTGCTCTTTCCTTATGGCTACCGCAAGCCCTTTTTTCTTTATATATTCCTTTAGCGCCTTGCTCATCCTCTCGCTTGTTGAGCTAGAAACAGTTATTGTCTTGAGTCTTTGGCACCTTGATAGTATCTTATAAAGATTCTTCTTTGAGAAAGCCCTAGTTATATGTAGCTCTTCGCAGTTTTGGTTAATCTGCGAGATTTTTGAAAAATCCGAAATGCTATCCTTAATTACATACATATTAATGTTCTCTTTTTATTGTCCAAGATTTAATAATATATATTACATATATGTTTTTAAATCAAACTTTGTCCTTTGTTTTTAGCCAATCCCATGCAGTCTGGATTATATTTTCTATACTTGAGTTTTCTGGTGTCCACCTAAGCTCAGTTGTTATGCTTGTGATGTCAGCAAGAAGCACGGATGGGTCGCCCTCCCTTCTTTTTTCATAACTAATTCTTGCTTTCTTGTTAGTAACCTTTTCAGCAATAGATATTATCTCCTTTATTGAAAACCCAACGCCACTGCCCACATTATAAGCTCGTGACTGTCCACCAGAAGCTAGATGCTTGACTGCAAGTATGTGCGCGTTTGCTAAGTCAGTTACATGCACATAGTCCCTTATACATGTGCCATCCTTTGTATTGTAGTCATTTCCAAAAACTTTTATCTCCTTATCCTTGCAAAGCGCATTCAAGACAATAGGTATCAAATGCGTTTCAGGGCTGTGTCTTTCACCTATAAGCCCACTTTTGTCAGCGCCTGCAGCATTGAAATACCTGAGTGCAACATACCTTATCCCATAGGCCTTTTCAAAATACCCAAGCATCCTCTCAATTGCATATTTTGTCTCACCATAAGGGTTGATTGGATTTAGTAAGGCATCCTCTTTAATAGGTATCTCTCTTGGGCAGCCATAGACAGCAGCGCTTGAGGAAAACACTATGTTTTTAACATTGCAGGCAACCATGCAATTTAATAGGTTCAAGGTATTGCACACATTGTTTTCGTAATATCTCTCTGGATGCGCAACCGACTCCCCAACCTCTATATAGCCAGCAAAGTGAATAACTGTTTCTATCTTTCCATCCCTTATAGTTTTTTCAAGTAATGCATAATCTGAAAGGTCTCCAACCACACATTTCACGTTTTTTATAAGCCCATTAAATTCTGGCTCTTTCCTGTCGTAGAGCATTGGGTTGTAGCCACATGTCAGTAATTCCTTGACAGTATGGCTTCCAATATATCCAGAGCCACCACACACAAGCACATTTTTCATAATTACCTTCTCCCAACTATAATAGTTTATTACAGAAAATAATTTAAATAAACCATCTACCTATTATATATATGCAAAACATATTGTTTGTGATTTCTGCGATGGGGCTTGGGCATGTGACAAGGTCCCTTTCCTTGATAAGACATTATCTTAAGGGTAACAAGGTTATTGTGCTGTCTGAGCTAAATGTCCTAAACTTTTTAAAGGCTGAGTTTCCTGACTGCAAGAACCTAAAGCTCCTAGAACTGGCAAGCTATCCAGCACTTGAGAGAGGCAAAAGCAATTTGGAGTATGCAGTCAATCTGGTAAGGGATGGGCTAAGGATGCCAAAACTCATAAGCGAGGAGAACAAGGCAATAAATAAGATAATTAAGGATAACAAGATTGACTTTATAATTTCTGATGGGGTTTACGGCGCCTATTCCACGCAAATACCTTGCTTTTTGCTTACGCACCAGATCGCCTTCCAGCTTGGTGACTACCTGAATCTTTTCGGTAAGCTAGGCACTGCCTACAACCAAAGGATCTTTAAGAAATTCACAAAGGTATTTGTTCTGGATTTTGAGGAACAAGACAGCATAGCTGGCAAGCTGGCGCACAATAGCCATTCCAAAAGCAGAAAGTTTTTGCATGTTGGGATATTGTCGCAATACAAGAAAACAAAGACAAAGCAAGATATTGATTATTTGGTTATCATCAGTGGGTTTCTTCTTGAGCACAAGACAGATTTCTATAAGCGTATCATCAAGGCACTAAAGAATAAGCCAGGAAAGAAGGTTGTGATACTTGGTGATTACCTCAAAGATTATCACAAGACACTTACTGGGGATATTGAGGTGTATTCCTCGTTTAAGGGGCTTGACAAGAACGAGCTTTTCAACCGCTCAAAATACATAATCTCCAGGACTGGCTACACAACCATTATGGACTTGGTTGAGCTTGAAAAGCCAGCGACACTTATCCCAACGCCAAACCAGTCCGAGCAGGTCTATTTAGCAGGCTATCTTAAAAAAAAGGGCTATTTCAATATCATAATGTCCCAGAAATTAATCACAAATGATAACATAGTTGGAGACAACAGAGAATATATCCAAAAGTTTACAAAGCTTCCAAAGACAAAGGACACTGTAAAGAAGCTCACCTCTGCAATAGAGAAATACACAAGAGGTCTGGAAAGATGATAATATTGATTTGCGGTTTTTCAGCATCAGGCAAAAGCTACTTAGTCAATTCAGTTGCTAAAGAGCTTGGCTATAAGCCAGTACACACCTCAGACATCCTTAGACAGCTTGCCTGTGGAGTTCCTGAAAGCAAGATACTGCTGGCTAACACAAGGATGAACACAGGCTGGTATGAGTTTTCAGGGCTAGACAAGAGACGGCAGAAAAGTAAAGCACTTGACAAAAGGCTTGATAACTATCTAATCAGGCTTGTAGAGACTAGGGATAATCTTGTGCTTGACTCTTGGACCCTTCCATATCTAGTCAAAGGCAATAAAAACATACTCAAGATATGGCTTTCTGCGACAGCAAAGGAAAGGGCAAAGAGAATGGCTTTGCGGGACAGCATAAGCTATAGCAAGGCCTATAAAATACTAAGGGAAAAAGACGAGTTTTCCAAAGCGCTTTTCCATAACCTCTATGGGTTTACCTTAGGAAAAGACAAGAAAATCTTTGACTTAGTGCTTGACACAAACAAGCTTTCAATAAAAGAGGTTGAAGTCAAGACAGTAAGGTTTCTTAAAGCAAAGCTAAAGCTTAGATGATTCTTTTTTTAAGTTCTTCAACACAAGCCGTTAAGGTTTCTTAAAACAAAGCTAAAGCTTAGATGATTCTTTTTTTAAGTTCTTCAACACAAGCATATGGCACAGTAAAATCCCCTATCTTGTTTTCCGGAAGGATATCTAGGGAATGGAAATCCGAGCCACCACACTCTATAAGCCCTTCTTCTTTTGCAAAGCCACTAACCTGCCTGATTAGCTTTTCATCATCTTTTTTGTGTGGACCAGTTGTCTCAACTCCGCTTAATCCGCGCCCCTTTAGCTTAGCAAGATACATTTCTAAATTATCTTTTTGGTCTTGTGCAAGAAGCCAGGGATGCGGGAGCACTGCAACACCATGTGCATTTGTTATCTCAGAGATAACTTTCTTTGTTGATGCCCTTTTCGGTTTGTAGTTTATTTTTATTTTTTTTATGATACTAGAGAACGCATCAAATATAGTTTTTGAGTAGCCAAGTCTTACAAGTTCTACAGCTAGATGGGTTGGCATAAGGTTTTGCGTTGGTCCTGTGTGTTTTAGCACATCATCAACAGATAGCTTATAGCCATTATCCATAAGCCAATATATCTTTTGCATCACAATATCATTTATTGACTGCCTGTTGCTATCCAGTATCCTAAGCAAGGGTTCATAGCTTGGTTCAAAGAAATAGGCAAGTAGTTCTGTTGCCTCACAATTGATTTCTGCTCCGCAAATCAGTTCAATACCTTGCTTTTCTGCAACCGTTCTTGCTAGTTCTACCCCATCAACACAGTTGTGATCAGTTATTGAGATTGCAGTCACCCCAAAAGCCTTAGAGAGCTGGATAATGTGCTCTGGACCGTAAAAGCCATCAGAGAAATATGTATGGGTATGTAAATCGCATTTACAGGCGCTATTGCATTGTCTTTGTTGCAAGTTTTATGTCCTCTCCTATCACTGTCTTTCTTTTTGCATGCTTAGCAAGCTCAATAGCCTGTTTGGAAATATCTATAGCAACTTCGCTAAGAATCCTACTTAGCTCTTCGCAGGCATCTTCTGAAACCCTTTCAGCCCCAGCTTTCCTTATAAGCCTGTCTATTGCAGCAATCGGTAAATCTGCCATAAAATAACCCCCTTATCGCATTTAGATAAATTATAACGCTTTTTATAATATGGATAGTGCTTCAAAACCTTTTTAAATAAAACCTAAAATATATATATAAGAGGGAGATGCATGACCCTACTTGATTCTATTCTTTTGCAGATAAGTCAGAAGAACACAACATTCAACGAGCTATTGACAAGGCTTATTCCAAACTATTCAAGTACAGAGTCAGCGAGGGCTGCGCTTTCAAGGGTTATCAAGAACCTTATGTCTTTTGAATACATAAAAAAGACAGAGGACTTTTATGAGATAACAGAAAAAGGTAGAAAATTTGTTGAATCAAAGCTTCAGAACAAGATGCTTAGCAACATCAACAGCATTAACGACCTTTTACAGAGATCGCAACCAGCAAAGTCTTTGCAATACCTTGATGATGTTGTTAAAAACCTCCAGATATTCCTTGAAAGATCTAAAGAGGACCCAACGCTTCTAAAGATAGGGAAGACAAGCGCAACTTTTTACATATCTGACTTGGAGCAGTTAAAAGAGATTGTGGAAAAGAGATTAAGCAATTTCCAGAACGCTTTGGAAAGGCAGATTAATTCATTAAAGGAGCTTAACTTTGAGGACCAGTTTGTTGTTAATCTTGATGAAAGCACCTTTGAGCTTATAAGAGAGCAATGTGAAATTAATAGTGTTTCTGAGCTTGTGATTGATTGCGATAAGACAGACATAAACTCAGGTATGCTTTTTGAGATGCACTCTGAGTTTACAAAAAAGCCGGACAATGTATTCACACTTAAGTTATCTGATATTGAAATCCTTAAAAAATTGCTTTTATCAAAGCTGGACATCATTATGCAGACCAAGTTCAAGGTATATATCAAGGAGATGGTTGTCTACCTAAGGGTTGGTAGGTTATATTTTACAGGGCCTTACAGCCAGATAGCAAACATAAGGGAAAGCTATGCAAGAAAGACACAGATAGGAAAAGGGGTTTGATAAGGTATGAAGATAACTTATATAGGGCATTCTTGTTTTGTCATGGAGATGTCAGGCACAAGGATTCTGACTGACCCGTTTATCTCCAAAAATCCATTGGCAGAGGCAAGGGTTGCTGATTTTTCCCCAGACCTAATACTTGTGAGCCATGACCATTTTGATCATGTGGGGGATGCGGAGGCAATAGCAAAGGCAAATGCCTGTGAAGTGCTTTGCGAGAAAGGGCTAGCGCAAAGGCTAAGGAGCAGAGGCGTAGATGTGATATCAGGGAGTGTGGGGGACAGCGTGGCTCTTAAGGGTTTAGAGATTAATTTTGTAAAGGCAGTGCATTCTTCAGACAGCGGGGTTGCTGTTGGGTTTGTCATAAAAACAAAAGAGCACACTTTGTATTTTGCTGGGGACACAGATATTTTTGATAGCTCCAAGATTGCAGAGAAATACATGCCAGATATAGCAATCCTGCCGATAGGCGGTGTTTACACAATTGATCCTGCTGGCGCTCTTGAGTTTTTGAGGTGCCTAAAGCCAAAGATAGTTATTCCAATGCATTACAGGACATTTGAGAACCTTTACGGAACTCCACAGGAGCTTGAGAAATTGATTTCCAAAGAGAAATTGGATATTAGGCAAATTACATTAAACATTAATCAAACCATAGAAATATAAGGCGATCGTGCAATCATAGTCTAGTGGTTAGGATACAAGCTTCCCAAGCTTGTGACTCGGGTTCAAATCCCGGTGATTGCATTTTGTGACAGTTATGATATTAGTAAGCGCGTGTCTAGCAGGAGTAAACTGCAGATGGGATGGAAAGTGCAACAAGAACAAGAAGGTATTGAAGCTTGTAATGGAAAAGCAGGCAATACTTGTCTGTCCAGAGCAGCTTGGTGGTTTGCCAACCCCAAGAAGACCAGCAGAGTGCAAGGGCAAGAAAGTTTTTGATATTGATGGAAATGATTTGACAGTATGTTTTAGAAGGGGTGCAAAGGAGGCCTTAGGCATAGCAAAAATGTATGGTTGCAGGAAGGCAATCCTGAAATCAAACTCCCCATCCTGCGGATGTGGGAAGATTTATGATGGCAGTTTTAAGAAGGTATTAGTTTGTGGAGATGGAGTTTTTTCTAGAATGCTTAAGGAGAACAAGATTAAAGTCATTACAGAAAAGGAGATTTAAAAAAAAGGTGAAGATTCATGAAGACAAGGATTTATGAGAATGTAGGGCTATTGTGCCCAAGGATACTTCTTCCAAAAAAAGAAGTTGATTATACGAAATGGGCTGTTATTGCTTGTGATCAATACACATCACAGCCAGAATACTGGGAAGCGGTAAGAGAGTTTGTTGGTAACTCCCCATCAACCCTGAACCTGATATACCCTGAGGTTTATATTAATAAAAAAGACAAGGCTGAGATAATAAAAAGTATTGTGGAATATATGAGAAAATACCTGTCTGAAGGCCTTTTTGATGAATACAATGGCTTTGTATATGTTGAAAGGGAGATAAATGGTAAGACAAGGAAAGGGCTTGTAGTTGCCTTAGACCTTGAGAGATATGACTACAACAAAGGCTCCCACACGCTTGTAAGGGCTACAGAAGGCACGATTCTTGAAAGGCTCCCACCAAGGGTTGAGATAAGGAAAGATGCGTTATTGGAGCTACCACACATTTTAGTATTGATTGATGACCCAAAAGGGAAAGTCATAGAAAGAGTAAGCGAGAATAAGGAAGATTTTGAAAGGTTGTATTCTTTTGAGCTTATGAAAGACGGAGGGCACATTGAAGGTTACCTAGTAAATAAGAAGCTTGAAAAAAAAGTTGGCAAAGAGCTTGAAAAGCTAGCTAACCCAGAGAAATTCAAAAAAAGATACAAGCTTGATAGCGACAGCCAAGTACTGCTTTACGCAGTTGGTGATGGTAATCACTCTCTAGCCACAGCAAAGGCAATTTGGGAGAACATCAAAAGCACAGCAGAGAACAAAGAGGAAGTAATGAACCATCCAGCAAGATATGCTATGGTTGAGCTAGTCAATCTTCATGATGAGTCATTAAAATTTGAGGCAATACACAGGGTGCTTTTCAATCTTAAAAAAGACATTGTAAAAGAGCTGAAACTTTATTTCGGGGATGCCTTTAGGTTTTCAAGAAAGCCAAAAGAGGAAGTCATTGAGGCAGTCAAGACAAAGAAAAGCAAAGGTAAGCAATTTATAGGGCTTATTACAGACAGCCAAAAGACAACAGGCTTGCTCAAGATAACGAACTCAAGCTCAGGTCTTGCAGTAGGTACAATACAGGAATTCTTGGACAGTAGCATCAACTCCGGTCTCTTTGAAACCCTAGACTACATCCATGACGACGATGCCTTCTGCTCGTTGTCCCAAAAACCAGGCAATGCTGGGTTTTATCTCCCAGCAATCCAAAAAAAGCAATTATTCAAAACAATTATTGTAGATGGGGCTTTGCCACGGAAAACCTTTTCAATGGGGCAGGCACACGAGAAAAGATATTACATAGAGGCACGAAAGATTAGGTAAAAACCTAATCAAAAGATAATCAATAATCCATGTAACTAAAATAAAATCAACTATATTTTATTTTTTTTCTTTTCTTTTTTTTGTAGCCCTTACAAATTCTACAAATAAAGGGTGTGGAGTAAGTAGCTTTGATTTTAACTCTGGATGTGCTTGTGTTCCGATAAAGAACGGATGGTTCTTAATTTCTATAAACTCTAAAAGCTTTCCAGTTTGGTCAAATCCAGAAAGTACAAGTCCTTTTTCTTTTAAGATTTTATGATATTTTGGATTTACTTCAAAACGATGTCTATGCCTCTCCTCTATTTTTAATTTACCATAGATTTCTGCAACCCTTGAACCCTTGGAAAGCATGGTAACCTGAGAGCCAAGTCGCATGGTTCCACCAAATGTCTTGCCATCCTGCCCAGGAAGTATTGTAATTATCTGTTCTTTGCAGTCCTTATCAATTTCTGTTGTGTTTGCTTCTTTTATTCCACAGACATTTCTTGCATACTCCACAATAGCAAGTTGCATACCATAGCAAAGCCCTAGGAACGGCACATCATGAGTTCTTGCGTATTCTATTATGTTTAGCTTTCCATTTACTCCCCTTGCCCCAAACCCACCAGGTATGATTATCCCATCTAGCCCAGTGATTTCTTTAGAGTTTTCAACGCTCTTTTTTTTATCATACTTTTCTGTGTCAATAAGCTTTATTTCTATGCTTTCTGGTATTTTTGTTTTTGCGTGATGCAACGCCTCAATTATTGAGGCATATGAATCATCAATACCTGTATATTTTCCACATATCCCTATAGTTATCTTTTTAGACAGGCTGTTTTCTGTTTTATGTACAGCCCTAGCAAACTTGTAAAATTCTTTGTTTGTCTTTATTTTCAGTTTTTTACCTATCAGCACATCAAGCATCTGGCTCTTGAAATTAATAGGTATCTCATAGATGTTTTTTAAGTCGTTAGCTGAGATTATCTGCTCTTGCAAGAGCCCGCAATTGTCGCAAAGCTTTTCCACTACCTTCTTTTCAAGTGATCTTCTTGCTCTGCAAAGCACAGCATCCGGTATTATCCCTCTTTTGAAAAGTTCTGATATACTGTTTTGTGCAGGTTTTGTCTTTTGCTCGTTGCTTGGTGTGATTTCTGGGATATAGGCAAGATGAACAAAGCACACATTGTCCTTTCCAAGCCTCCTTTGCAGGTTTTTTGCTGCAACAAGATACAGCTCGTTTTCTAGGTCTCCGACAGTTCCACCAATCTCCAAGGTAATAAGCTTGCCATTATTGTCTATGGCTGTCTTGATTATTCTGTAGGCTATGTAATCTGCAACCTCCGGTATAAGCTTAACTGTTCTTCCAAGATAAAATCCACTCCTTTCAAGTTCAATAATCTCTTTATAGATTTTGCCCATAGTTAGGTTTTGCGAGCCGTTGCAGGTGATATTCAAAAACCTTTCATAGTGTCCGAAGTCCATGTCCACCTCTGTTCCATCATCAAGGATGAACACTTCCCCATGTTCAGTAGGGTTCATTGTGCCTGGGTCATAATTGAGATAGCCATCGCATTTGATTGGCACTTTTCTAAGCTTGTCATCCAAGAGAAGTGCAATGCTTGCTGCAGAAACCCCTTTTCCAAGCCCAGATAGCACCCCTCCAGTTATGACAACAAACTTCAATTTCTTTTCTTTTGCTTCTTTCCAAATATCAGTTATTTCCTTGTAGTTCATAGTTTTTCACCTTATACTCACGGCACGTAAAAAATTAAACAATAAACATTTTTTATACTTTGTCCATTCTAATCTTGTGGTTTAAAAACCAGATTTATTTATATAAGTTTTTAATCACAGATATATATTACCCACAGTTGTTTTTAATCAGCAATCTTGCATAAACCCACAAAAGCAGAGCTCACCGCAACTGGCTCAAGTCAGAGCAATACATAATCTGGCTGGGCGCGAGCTCACCGCAACGGGCTCAAGTCAGAACCATACATAATCTGGCTGGGCGCGAGCTCACCGCAACGGGCTCAAGTCAGAACAACGCATAATCTGGCTGCGTGTCAACTGAGCGCAACCAGTTGAAGTCAGAGCAATACATAATCTGGCTGCGTGTCAACCGCGCGCAACCAGTTGAGCAGAGGTGGCGGAGTGGCCAAACGCACCAGCCTTGAGAGCTGGAGTCGCAAGACTACGCGAGTTCGAATCTCGTCCTCTGCGTGGAGCCCTTTTAGAAAAAGTGCTTTCATTCCCAAAAATGACGAGTGTTTTATAAGAAAAAAAACACAGAAGATTTTTATGCCAGATGAAAAACCAATAATCACTTTTGATGACTTCATGAAACTTGATATAAGAATAGGAACAGTTATTGAGGCAGAGAAAGTTTCAAATAGCCATAAGCTGTTAAGATTGGTTTTGGACTTTGGGGACTTTAAGAGGCAAGTCCTTGCAGGCATTGCTACAAAGTATTCACCAGAAGAACTTTTAGGCAAGCAGATACCTGTTGTGACAAACCTTGCCCCAAGAAAGATTGCTAGCTTAGAAAGCCAAGGGATGATACTTGCAATAGGAGATAATGAAGTTGAAGCACTATTATTCCCAACAGAGGCAGTAAAATCAGGAGCAAGTGTTCATTAAAATGATTTTTGATATTGATGTAAGTGGAGAAGATTTATTAAGTAAAGATTATACAATTTGTATTGTTAATGCCAAATTATATTGATATAAGTTTAGAAGAAATAGAAAAATATTTGATTTAATAAAAGAGTCAGAGAATATCACAAAGGATATTGCAACCCTAGGTCGCCCTTTTGGATTGGATACCAAACGAACTTGCTAGCAACTGACAGTATATTTAAGTAACATAATCTTTATAAATTATTATAATTGTTTTGGAACTAATATATATTATAGTGATAATATGAATAAATTAAAAACCAATTATTTTATAGTTGTTTTATTAATTATTTCATTTTATCAAGCATTAGGAATGTTATTATGATTTACAATGATAATTTTGTCTTTAGTTCATGTAATCTTACACTTCAAATGGCTAACAATAATATCAGAAACAATATTTAATAAAAAAAACCTTCCCTTTCCCAGAGAAT
>JAKQHQ010000003.1 GCA_029557995.1 archaeon
TATTGATGCGATTTGCTATGCACTTTACGGCACCTACCCAGCTCTTCAGGCTAAAAAGCTTACGCTTTCTGAAACAATAATGTTTAAGCCAAGCAAAAAAGAACAGGCAAGAGTCACTCTTCTCTTTGACTACGAAGGCAAGTACTACAGGGTTGAAAGGGAGATTTACCTTGAGAAGATAAACACAGCTAAATTGTATTCCAATAGCAAACTGATAGCAGGTCCAAAACAAACAGATGTAAATAACGCACTCACAAGCATTCTTGGCATTGACTATAACCTATTCGTTAAGATTGTCTATAGCGAGCAAAACGAGATGGATTATTTCCTAAAGATCCCACCAGGCAAGAGAAAAGAGCAGTTTGACTCGCTTTTTGGCATAAGTAACTTGGACAGCATAAAGTCAAATGCCAAGGAGCTGTCCAAGCTTGTTGGCTTTGACAAGGAAAAGCTTTTGTCCTTGCATCTTCAGATAACTAACCAATTGCATAGCTTTGATATACAAGAAACAGAAAAGGAATACAAGGCAACAACTGAGTCCATTGCCTCTCTTGAGTTGCAAATATCTAAACTAGCTAGTGTAGCTAAGGCCCTTGAAACACAATATAGTAAAGAGTTAGATAGAAAGAAGCAGTTTGAAAATCTAAACACAGAAAAAAGCATTTTAAGCTCGCGACTCTTGGAAGTCACAACTAAGCTAAGTGAGAGAGGCCAAATCTCTGGAAAAGACAAGCAAGGGCTTTTATCTCAAAGGCAGGAGCTTGAGCTAAAGATAAAGGACACTGAGCAAAGCAACAGGAAAACAGAGCTTGAGTATAATGCGTTATTAACCAAAATTAGCTTTTACAAGGAACAGTTGCAGGCAATAGACAAGGAGATAGCTGGCCTCAAGTCAAGGGTGGTCTCCATAGACAAGAACAAGCTAACTAAAGAGATAGAAGTTGCACAAAGTAATTTTGATACACTTACCTTATCAATCCTTGAAAGCAACTCAATACTTACAACGCTATCTAACTCCATAGCAGAGCTTAAAAAGGGTTTTTCCAGATGCCCTGTCTGTGACTCTTTGTTAAGCCAACAGCAAATAGAAGCTACCCTAAAAGAGAAGTTAGCCCTACATACTAATGCAATGGAACACTTAAAAACCCAGAAGACAAGACAAGAGGCGCTTTTAAAGGAATTAGAAACCTTAAAGGAAAGACAAAGGGTTGCCCAGGAAAGCGAGCTTTTGGAGAGAAAGGTTCTTGAGCTCTCAAACCAGCAGGAGTGCATATCCAAAGCAATAAAAGACATTGAAGACAAGCTAAGCTTGCTTCCAGAGAAGCAGGACACTAAGCAATTTTCTGACTTGCTTTCAGCAATTGACTCTGAAATAGATTGTCTAGCCCTCCTAGATAAGAAAGCTGAGCTTGAAGCCTCAATATCTAATATCACTAGCTCCCTTAACTGCCTAAGCTATTCTGAAGAGCAGTATCTTTCAATAGCAACTGATTACAAAAGCATCTCTGAAAGAAGCGCAACTCTCAACTCGCAGATTTTAGTGCTTAAAAAACAGGAAAATGGGCTTGCTACAATTCTAGATAGGCACAAGAATCTAGAGA
>JAKQHQ010000009.1 GCA_029557995.1 archaeon
TTTTCTTTTGGATTGCCTGTGGCTCACTTGTCTTAACCCCATTGTAGTCAAACTCAAACACTAGGTTCTTGTCCTTGTTTGTATAGTTGAAGAACTCCTGCTCAAAGTAAAAAAAACCATCTTTAAAATACAGCACAGGTGGGTTTGCCAAAAACAGCTCAAGATAAACTCCCTTGTTTTCGTGGATATTTACAAAATCAGTAATGTCGCTTAACTGCGAGGAGAAGCCAAAGCCATATCTATAGGAATTGTTTACATCTGGGAGAACGAAGTAATAATATACTGTTTTTTCTTCAAATGGCTTGAAATAATATACTCTTTTTTTTGTCTTTGGATATAACATTTTAAATTCCTGTGATACTTGGCTTACCACTAATATTGCCAATTGGTCTTGCGTCTTGTTCTGCATTGTGAGCTTGACTGCAAAAGGGCTGTTTGAAATGTTGTCTAGGGTATAATCTAAGTCCATACCCAATATATCTTTGTAACCCTTTTCTTCATAGGTTTTTATGTCTTTGTGGATGAAGTTTATTTCTTTTATGCCAAACACTACATTTAGGTTACTTTGGGTGTTTATGCTGTCTTTGGACTCAACTGGGTCTTTTAACTTTTCTAAAATTATATGGCTAGAGTCAACATAGCCAACCTCGTTATATGTTGGGTCCACAGGAATCCAGCCTTGGTTTGGCACATAGACCTCTAACCATGCATGTGGCCCCCATTCAACGCTTGTGTTTGCGTAGCCAACCACATACTTCACTGGGTATCCTTGTGCCCTTAAGATTGCTGCCTCAAGTATTGCAAACTCGTCGCAGACACCTTTCCTGTCTGACAATACCTCTTTTGAATCATTGATACTCTCAACATAATCTATGTTGTATTCCATATAGTCAAAAACCCAGTTGGTGACATTTACAAGGTTTTCCAAAGCGTCATCTGTTGTTTTAAGATTGTTTGCTATTGTCTTTATCTCAAGAGAGTCCGACTGGATAAACCTTGTTGGCTTCTGGTAATCCTCTTCTTCTTGGATACCATTGCTTAAACTATGCTCAAGGTTGTTTAAAAGAATCTTATTTTCTGAAACTATCGTGCCAGCTGTGTAAAATACATATTCGTCTTTTGTTATTGAATCTACTTTGAATATAACATATCTGTTATCGTTTTCCGAGACTATCTCCCCAAACACCTTGTTCCCATTCTCATCAATATAATAGGCATTCACATCAACTGTCTGTGTCCTTGTGCTTGGGAAAATGCTTGTCTTGTAGGTAAAACTATCTGTACTGGTATAGCCGGTTATATAGATTGGCGTCACTATATTTACATCCAGAGACATATGCTTGGTTTTCATTGCAGAAAACTCTAAACTATTGTTATTATCTTCTGCAAAGATTTGGTTTAGTAACAGCAACAGAACAAAAAATACGCAGATTATTTTGATTTTTAATTTCATTATAAAAAATTAAAGAAACAACAATTTATAATCTTTTTTGTATTTGTGATTTATGCCATAAAATACAAAAAACAAGTAAATGCAGGAAACAGGATTCGAACCTGCGAAGCACTAAGCACACGGTTCTTAGCCGTGCCCCTTTGACCGCTCGGGAATTCCTGCAAGAGCTGGTTGCGCTCAGCTCGCACGCAGCCTATTTGTGTATAGCTCTACTATACTGCTGCGCTCAGCTCGCACGCAGCCTATTTGTGTATAGCTCTACTATACTGCTGCGCTCAAGCTTAGCACACAATCTAAATTAAAAGTGGATCTGGGCGGATTCGAACCGCCGATCCCCACCTTGTAAGGGTGATATCCTAACCGCTAGACCACAGATCCCATAGAAAATACAAGAATTAAGTATATATTATAAAAACATAAAAATATTTAAATACATAACCCCCCTAATAATATTATAATATTTAAAAAAAAGGAGTGGATAAAAGGTATGGATAAAATAAATTTTAAAAAGACTGTTGGTGCGTTTCTTGTCACTATATCTGTCTTGCTTTTGATGATATCCATTGTTGATTTATTCAATAAAGTGGATTACATCACAGAATATAAGATATGCACAGATATCTCAATGACAGAAAACCAACTAACTACTTGTAAAGAGAACGCAACAGAGGGACTTGGCTTTAAAATAAGGGAAAACCAGCTGGACTTGTCTGTATCGCAATATCTCTTGGTGTATCTCAGCGCATTAGTCAAGATTTTGCTTTCAATCACTTTACTAATTATTGGCGAAAACATCTATAACATAAAGACAGAAAAAAAAGAAATGGCTGTAACAAGACCTATAAAGAAAGGTAAAAGATAACCCCTTTCTTTTTCATATCCCAAGTTCCTGATAGGTTAAGACATGTATCTGGCTGTCTTTGACTCCGTTTGAGCTTCTTACAACAAGAATACTTGCGCCTTTTTCTTTAGCAAGCTCCTTAATCATGTCGTTCAACTCAGAATCAACAGCGATTGCAAACAGCTTGTCGGACTCAAACTCCCTTAGCTTGTGCTCCACATCGTTTGCAAGGCAACTGCTTATCCTTCTAAACTTCTCGTTTAGAAACCTCGCCTCGTTCTTGTCCTTTATCTCTGCTATGATTTTTGAAAGGTTTTGCTTTATCTCATCAGTTATTTTTGGTAGAGTAACCTGCTTGGGCTTTGATTCTTCCTTTCTAATTATTTGCTCTACCTTTTTTTCAGTTTGTGCTTTAACTTCAATTTCTGGTTCAACCACTACTTTTTCAGCAAACTCCTCAATCTTTTTATCCAGCTCCTCCTTAAATGAATCCACTGTCTTTGAGATTGTTGTCTTTGAGATTGTCTTTGCCTCAAAACTTGGCTTCTGTGCAATCACCTTCTTCTTGTTGCTGTCGTCTACCTGTTGCGATTTCATCAGCGACTCGCTTTTTTGGTTGTTAAATGCAGCCGGTGCCTCTTGCTTTCCAAACTCAGATACCTGCGTCTGCTGGCTTTCCTGTCTATTGTGATTATCAAACCATCTGTGTTTTTCAAACCTATTACCTTGCTCTCTTCTTTGGTTATCCCTGCGCCCCCTGTCTCTATCCCTGTATTCTTTAGTCACATCAACCCGTTCTATGTCTGGTATCTCAGACAAGAGATTACTGAAAAAATTATCTGAATCAACGCTGTGCTTTTGGGCTTGTGGCATAAACTTTGGCTCCTGCGTGTTTTCCAAGAACTTTCCTGGATTTCTAATCTCTGAGGCTGTTGTTGAGAATTTTGTGGCCTTGATAATACCTGGTTGCTTTGTTAGATTAGGGCTTATGCTCAACTCCCTCTGCTCGTAAACCTGTGCATTCCCTGAAACATAGCTTGCTTTCACTCTTTTTCTTAAGGCCTGATTGATTTCTTTTTGCGTAAGCTCTTCAACCTCTTTCCCATCTGGGGCCCTTGCAATGTAATCAACCTTTATTGACTTAAGCAACTGCTGTTGCTGGATGTCACCACCATGATCTCCATCCAAAAATATGGTTACTGTCTTTTGCCTTGCGATATCCTCCAAGGTACGAGGTATCCTTGCCCCACCTGTCGCTATAACGTTTGTGAAGCCGTATCTCAAAAGTGTTAGTACATCAGCCCTACCTTCTACGATAATAAGCTCCTTGTTTGAATCAATTGCAGGCCCAGCAGCAAGCCTTTCATTGCCGTAAGACACAATCTCTTTTGTCTTTAATGTGTCTGTTATCTCATCCATCAGCTCTCTTGTGTCTGGAATCTCTTCTTGCATCAACTTTCCAAGAAGCTCTATAGCCCTTTGCTTTATCAGCTGCCTCTTTAGCCCCCTTGTGTCTTCTATCTGCCTTACCTTAAATACTGCGTCGCAAGGTCCTACTTTTTCTATGGTTTCAATTGATGCTGCGATTATTGCTGTCTCCACCATAGAAATACTGCAGGGTAGCTTTAAGACCCCTCTCACCTTGTTTTGTGACTGACTGGACTCAATTTCAATTCTTCCAATCTTTCCATTCTGTTGCAGTTCCTTAATGTCAAGGTTTGCGCCAAGAAGCCCCTCAGACTGCCCAAATATCGCACCAATTATGTCTGGTCTCTCCACAAGCCCATTAACCTCAAAATCTGCAACAATCAAGTATTTAATTGTCTCTATATATGTCTTTCCCATAATATAATGTCACTTCCTTTTATTGTATGGTTATCCAAAAATAGATTAATCTTTCTTAGATTAATAAAAAGCTAAGAGCTTAAAGAAATTGAATCTGTTTAATCTTAGACTTTTCGCCTTTAATTATCTTGATGTTATAACCCATGTCCTTAAAGATTTGTATTATCTCTTTATTTGCCTTTCCGGCTATTGGCAGGGAGTCAAGCTTCAGCTTGTAGTTTCCCTCATCCAGCCTTTGCAAATCTGTCTTTTTTGCATTGCAAATCACATGCAAAGTCAATACTTGGTTTTTTTGAAACATTTGTACATTTCTTTAAGCTTAATTGCCTTTAACAATCTTTAATTAATCTATAGTTTGAATATTTTAATTTATTAATTAATATATAATTTATGCACAAATACATATATAAATAAGTCCTTTCTTTATATATTAAACAGGAACTTGCTATGAAAAACAAACAGAAGGGTTCAAACGCCGAGAGGGAACTTCTTTTTGCACTTTTTGAGAAGGGCTTTGCAGTGTCTAGGGTTGCTGGCTCTGGTTCTTCACAATTGCCAACCCCAGACGTACTTGGGTTTAAGAACGGAAAGGCAGTTGCAATAGAGTGCAAGACAAAAAAAGGGGAATACCTGAACATAAGAAGAGAGCAAATAGAGGAGCTTATACTCTGGGAAAAGCTTAGCGGGCTTAATGCCTACATTGCTTGGAGGATTGGGAAGGGAAACTGGTATTTTGTAGGGCTTTGCGGGCTTAAAAACACAAAAAAGGCATATTCCATAAAAAGGGCAGAGATTCTGGAGATTGGCTTGAATTTCCAGGAATTTGTAAAGCAATTCTCTTAAAAAAGAGGGCTTTAAATATTGTTTCTTACATAAGAATATATATATTATCTAACTTGAAAACATGTGGTTTAAATGGCTTACTTGGAAATTGAAGATATAATCAACTCCCTTGACAGAGAAGCAAAAAAAGAGAAAAGCTTAAGAAACAAATGTCTTTACGAGACAGCCATAAAGGCACTAAATGAATTAAAGGTTAGAAAAATAAATAACAAATAAACATTGTGCAAAACTACCATTGTACAAAACTACAATAGCTTGTATTTTCTTGTAAACTGGTCAATCTCACTTTCCTTGATTGGACCAATGCCAAGGCAAGTGATGTCTGGTCCTGGAAGCTGGGTTCTGCCTGCGTCCTTTATTAAGACACATGGGAACTTGTTTTTTATTGACTGATATAACCCCAGTAACTCTTCTTTGCTGTCTATCTTGAGGATTACCTTTTTTTGTCCTTCTTCTAGCCAGCCCTCAACAGCTTTTGGGTCTTTCTTGGAAGTAAGTATGTACGCCTCAACTGCAGCATGGCTGACTTGACCAGCAATCTTTCCCTTGCCAAGCTTTAAATCATTCCTGAAAATAATAACTTGCTTATACATTTTTTTTCAGTTCTCAGCTTGAATCTTCATTAACCATCCCAAGGTAAGTCATGGTATAGGACACTTGCTGTTTGCCCCACAGTGAGGTAACTACCTTTGGCTCACCAATATAGAAAATAGTGCTATATTCATAACCCCTATGCTCGTTTTTCACTGAATAATGCCTATCATACTCCACTTGGGCGCCGTTTGCCCGAGCAGCAAGCAACTTGAAGACATATAGCCCATTGTCCAATTCAAATTGCTCATCAACACTCACATCAACCGCTTTCTCTTCCCTTGAGCTTTTCTTTGGGTTTTCCATGTCAACCACTTTTTTAAGTATATGGAATTTCGCTTTCATACTTCTTTTCACTCCTATGGTTTTTTAAAAAATTTAGAATTTTTTGTAGTTCTTAATAACAATAAGACAAATAAGTTTAAAAACAGATTTCTCTTAAGTCCTTTTAAGGTAATTCTGCCTTTTCAAGACCCTTTTTGGCTTTGCTATCCTTTCAATTTTAGCTATTGGCTTTTTCTTTAGTTCTTTGCATTGTTTTGCATAAAAACCAAATTCACCAATCAATCTTTACCTGGTCTGTCCTGAACTTTGGGTTTATCTTCGTATCGCAAAGCCTCATCCCGCCTTTCCTTCCATAGCTATAAATATAATGCTTCAAGCCAAGGTCTGCAATAAGCGCCCCATTATCTAAGCATACAATTTCTGGTGGTATGTAGAGTGTGGCGTTGCTTTGCGAGCACAGCTTTTCAAGCATCTCCTTTAGAGCCCTGCTTGCAGCAACCCCGCCTATAACAAGCACCTCTTTTTTCTTTGTGTATGAAAGCGCCCTATCTGTGACCTCCAAAAGCATTGCATAAGCTGTGTGCATAAATGAATATATTAAATCCTCAGTTTTTTCTTTGCCTATCTTTTTTTTCGTGGCTGTCAAAAGCCCAGAAAACGCCAAATCCATACCTTTCACAGAATATGGCAAATCAATGTAATGTCTTTTCTTGTTGTCCATATATATCTTGTCAAGTATTGGCCCGCCTGGAAAACCATAACCCAAATCCCTTGCAAAAGAATCAAAAAGGTTTCCTATGCCTATGTCAAGAGTTTCCCCTAAAATTTTGTAATAGCCACTGTCTTTAGCGATTATCTGCGTGTTTGCGCCGGAAGTGTAGATTACAAGCGGGTCCTTGCATTTTAGTATGGTTTTCCCTAGCTCTATGTGGCTTACACAATGGTTAACCCCAATGATTGGCTTTTTGTATTTTTCTGCCAATGCTCTAGCAACAGTTGCTGAAACTGTTAGACATGGCGCAAGCCCAGGCCCCTGCGAAAAGGCAATGACATCTATATCATTAATTTTTAACTTTGCTTGCCCTAGGGCTTGTTTTAGAATATCCAGAGCAACATTGTAGTGATGCATTGAGACGTCAAAGGGCCTCAGGCCTTCTGCCTTGCCAATTACTGTATACTGGCTCTTTGGATTAGAAAGAATGCTTCCCTTGGAATCTATTATCCCAACGCCAAATGTGTGTGCTGTGCTTTCAATCCCAAGGCAAATTGTTTTTCCCATAAATATGTTTGAGGGGATATGTTTTTAATAGCTTTATTCCTAAATTATATTTGTGATAGGAAATGGCAATAAAACTCTATAACACCGCTACAAGAAAAAAAGAGACATTCAAGTCAATTCTCCCAAATACACTAAAAATATATGTATGTGGGGTAACAATTTACGATGACGTGCATATAGGGCATGCGTTTTCCTATATAAATTACGATATTTTGGTGAATTATTTCAAGCATTTTCTTGGCTATGACATAGTATATGTGAGAAACATAACAGATGTTGGGCACCTGACTGACGATAGTGCTGGTGGCGATTCTGGGGAAGACAAGGTTGAAAAAAGGGCAACTGAAAGAAAGATGCATCCAATGGAGCTTGTATACACCTATAGCCACAGGATGTGGAAATATTTTGATGCCCTTAATATATCAAGACCAAACCTTGAACCATGTGCTTCGGCCCATATCCTTGAGATGCAAGAATGGATTAAAAAAATGCTGAATAACGGATTTGCATATGAGGTGAATGGAAATATCTATTATGACATATCCAAGTTTAAGGGTTATGGAAAGTTTGCAAACAAGAATATAGACGAGCTTGAAAAAGACACAAGGTTTGAAAATGATAAGAACAAGAGGCATCCAGCTGACTTTGCATTGTGGATAAAGGCAAGGCCAGAGCACATCCTCAAATGGACATCGCCTTGGGGCGAAGGTTATCCTGGATGGCATCTGGAGTGTTCAGTCATGAGCACCAAATACCTTGGCGATAGATTTGATATACATGGTGGAGGCATAGAACATATATTCCCACACCATCAAAACGAGATTGCACAAAACTACGGCTATTACCAGCACGATGTGGTAAACTATTGGGTGCATACAGCAATGCTTATGGTTGATGGAAAAAAGATGGGTAAGTCGCTTGGAAACTTCATAACAATTGAGGAGTTCCTAAAAAAACATTCAGCTGAATCCCTAAGGTATCTTTTCAGCAGTGGGCACTACAGGAAACCGCAGAACTACACTGAAAGCTCGATTATGGATGCTGAAGTAGCGATTGAAAGAATAAACAACTTCATCAAGCGCCTTCAGGAGATAGATAACGACAGGGATACAAGCTATGCAAAGGAAATCATAGACAACACCATTGAAAACTTCAAGAACGCAATGAACGATGATCTCAACACTCCTTCAGCTTGGGCAAGCATATGGTTTTTAGTCAAAGAGGCGAACAGGCTTATAGGCAATAACCAGCTTACAAAGGAAGAGGCAAACAGCGTACTTGATTTCCTGCAAAAGGTAAATCTTGTATTCAAGGTGTTTAATTTTGAGCAAGCCACCACAAAAGACAAAAACAAGATACAAAGGGCTGAGATTGAAGAGCTGATACAGAAAAGAAACGAGCTGAGAAAACAGAAAAAATGGGAAGAGGCAGATTTGATACGGCTAAACCTTGAAAAGAAAGGCGTGCTTCTAAGCGATTCGCCATCTGGAACATCTTGGCATTATGAGTAATTTTATGTTACTTCTATAATTTTTTACGTATTGGCTCCTTTTTACTTTTCTTTGCCTGCTCATACCTAAAGTAACCGACAGCCAATTCATCAGGGCTGTAACCAGCAGCAAGGATTTCTTCTTGAGAGAAACCTTCCTCCAATCTTTCCTTTACGCCTTCATAAACATTTTTTCTAATGCCTTTTTTGACAAGTAACAAATCTATTTTTCTTCTATCAGATACCTCGCTAACCACATCTGGGTCTAAGCGTGATACATCCATGTTTTTTTTAAGCTCAATTGCTTGTCTTTTCAAGACAGTTACTCTCCTGTTTAATTCATTAAGTGTTTTTTTAGTGTGTTGTATTTTGCTTTTTGGAATCTCTTGCCCTGGCTTTAGACCTTCAACATAACGCAATCCTTCCTGAAATTTTTTTTCTGGGATTATCCTTTTTGCTGGCCTCTTTACTGGCTTTTTCAATGTTGGCATGATATTTTCACCTTTTTAAGTAATACAATATATTAGATTGGTTAACTTTAAAAACACATCTATGGCTTGTATCTGTTTATAGTCCTTGGAAATGGTATAGTGTCCTTGATGTTATCAACGCCTGTGATATAAGCAATCAGCCTTTCCACACCCATCCCAAAGCCAGAGTGTGGAACAGAACCGTACCTTCGTGTGTCTAGATAAAACTCATATTGCCTTGGGTCTTCGCCTTGCTCAATTAACCTTTGTTTTATCTTTCCCAAGTCCGACTCCCTTTCGCTAGCGCCAATGATTTCGCCATAGCCCTCAGGACCTATACAGTCAAAGCCTAGAACAACTCTTTGGTCTTTTGGGTCTTCTTTCATGTAAAACGCCTTAACTGATTTTGGATACCTTGTAACTATTATGAAGGTGTCGTAAAGCATACTTAGCTTATCCTCCTCAATGGTCCTTAGGTCCTTGCCCCATTCAACATCCATTTCTGCTTTAGTCTTCAATTTATTTAATGCATCAGTATAGCTCATCCTCACAAACTGCTTGGATATCGCCGTCTCAAGCTTTCTTTTATCTCGTTTTAAGACATGGAGCTCCTCCTGATTGTTTTCAAGCACTCTGCCTATCACAAACTTGATAAGCCCTTCAGCATAGTCCTGAAGCATCTCAAAATCAATCCACGCACCTTCCATCTCCGCATGCCAATATTCTGTAAGATGCCTAGATGTCTTTGACTTTTCAGCCCGAAATGATGGGGCAACTGTATATATTTTTCCCAAAGAAAATATCGCTGGCTCTGCATACAATTGCCAGGTCTGCGCCAAGAACACTCCTTTCTCGCCAAAATAATCCACATTGAAAAGAGTTGAACCACCCTCACACTGCACTGACTGCAGGATTGGGGATTGGTACTCGTAAAAACCCTCTTTCCTGAAATACTCGTGGATTGCGCCAATCACTGTTGAGCGTATCTTCAGGATTGCATTCATCTTCATGCTCCTCAGCCACAAGTGCCTTACATCCAAAAGAAACTCCTCAGAGAAATCCTTGGAGATAGGATAGTTATCAGAGCTTCCGACTAATTCAAGGGAATCAATGTCTATCTCGTAACCCTGTGGGGACCTTTCTTCCTTTCTTAAGGCACCGCTTACTAAAATTGATGCCTCAATCCCAAGCGACTGTGCTGTCTTAAAATCCTTTTCGCTTAGCTTGTCTTTCCATGCAACAAGCTGGATGATTCCGCTCTCATCCCTAAGCATTATAAAGACATTGCTTTTTTGGGTTCTTATTCTATAGACCCAACCTCTCAGCGAAACATTACCAGCTTTTTTTTGCAATGCCTCTTTGACACTAATATATGTTTCCATGTATCTATTTCAACCCCAGTTTCACATTTATTATTGTAGAGCAAAAAATATTAAAACAAAAGCTTTTGCCTGTTCTAGCGTCTCTATTCAGTTTGTATTGCTAAAAGGAAAAACAAACTTCCCTGCCTATAAGCTTTTGTTTGCCCTGACGCCTGCTGTCAAATTGGACAACAACAAGCCTAGTTGAGGTCGCCTGCTCTATTGCCTGCTTGTTGGACTCAAGAAAACCACTATCCGAGCAAGAGATCTCTAAGTTCACTACTTGGCTTGGGGTGAGGTTGCTCTTTTTCCTTTCTGCCTGTATTGCCCTTGTCAGCTCGCTTAACTCCCAAAGGTCTTCTATGCCTTGCGGAAGCTTTTTGTCTAGGTATATTGTGATGTTGTCATTTACTTTCCCAATCTCAAAATCACCCTCTGGTTTGTAGTTTTGGAAAATGACTTCCTTGATGTTAGCCATTGACTCAACAATTTCCCTTGTGGCACAGAGCTTTTGGTAATCTGTGGAAACAACAACAAGCCTTGGAAGAACCCACCTTAATCTTTTCTTTAATCTTTCCCTTGCTGACAGTGTTTCCTGTACAATGCTTAGAGCAGTATCAAAGCTTTCTTCCAAACCCTTGTCAATGTAACTTGTCTCAGCTACAGGTAGCCCTTCAAGATGGATGCTTTCCCCAGCCCCCTTAAACTTCAAGAAAAGATACTCTGTAAGGTGCGGGGTCACAGGCGAAAGCAACAACAAAAGCCCAGAATAAATATGGCACAAAACATTATTTCTCTCATCCCTTTTCTTTACAAGCTTGATATAGGTCCTGCTTAGATCGTCTAAGATAAACTTTTCAATATCTGCTATTGCTTTAGAAAATTCACAATTACAAAAGCTTTTGTGGTAATCCTCAACAATTGAGTTGTATTTTGAAAGAATCCACTTGTCCTCTGCCTGAAGTTTTTGGTTGTCTATATTTGGAAAAAATATAAGCCTGTCGTCCATGAGCGCAAGCAAGGAAAAGATGTTCTCTAAAAGGTTGAATACCCTCTTGATATCTACAAACTTCTTTTCGTCAATCACCACATCCATTCCATTGTATTCCCTTGCAAAATAATACCTATAATAGTCAATTGAGTGTTCACTGAACCTTTCAGAAAGTTGCTTGTCGTTGCCAAGTGACTTTGAAAGCTTCCTTCTGTCAAGCGCAAGCACAAGCCCATGAAGTGCTATAAACTTGTATGGCGCCTTGTCAAAGCATATGGCCGAGCAAATCAACTGGGAGTTCCACCAACCCCTTATCTGGTCCGAGCCCTCAAGATTGATATCAGCAGGCCAGAATTTCTCAAATAGCTCTATGTTTTTTGGGTAGCCAAGACCTGCAAAAGATGCAACACCCGAGTCAAACCACACATCAAAAATCTCTGGTATCCTTCTTTTTGTCCCACCACACTTACAGGAAAAAGTTACTTTATCAATTGCTGGTCTATGGATATCCATGCTTGTGTCAAGAGCTGGCACCCTCACCTTAAGCTCTTCAAGGGAGCCAAACACCTCAATCTCTCCACATTTGTCGCATTGCCAGATTGGTATCGGCGTGCCCCAATATCTTGCCCTTGAGATTGGCCAGTCAGAAAGTGATTCCAACCAATTATCAAACCTCTCCTTTGCCCACACTGGATACCAGGCAACCTCTTGCTTGTTTATCTCCCTTAACCTATCTTTCATGCTTTCTATACTTAGAAACCACTGCGGTAAGGCAACCTGAAGCAATGGAGAATAACACCTCCAACATATTGGGTAGCTGTGTGTTATCGCTTTTTTACCAAGTATCGCATTTTTGCCTTCCAAATAGCTGATGATATCTTTATCTACATCCTTCACTTTCCTGCCCTGGTGCACCATAAGTGTGTCATCGTAAACCCCTTCTACTGTTACTGGGCAATATGCAGGCAAATTGTATTCTTTGCCCACTATGTAGTCCTCTCTTCCATGCCCAGGTGCACAATGCACCAAACCAGTGCCTTCCTCTAAATGCACAAACCTTGCAGAAAGCACAACCTTATAACATTCCTTCTTTAAGCTATCTATATCCTTTAGCCATTCCCCTAGGATTGGTTCATACTTTTTTCCAGCTAACTCCTTGCCAGAGAATTTGCTTCCTATTTTGTAGTCCCCACCCCAGTTAAGGTCCTCAACAATCCTTAAAACAAGCTCCTGCGCCACTATATACTTCTCGCCAGAATGTATCAATTCAATGTAAGTGTAGTTTGGATTAACCATAATTACAAGATTAGCAGGTAGAGTCCAAGGTGTTGTTGTCCATACCACAAAATAGGTGTCAGTGCTTCCAACAAGTTTCATCTTTACATATATGGATGTGTCTGTCAAATCTTTGTGCTCAATTTCGTTAAACGACACAGCAGTCCCACATTCCGGGCAAATATGCACTGGATACTTGTCATGGTATAACAACCCCTTCTCAAAAGCCCTCTTAAATGCCCACCATGCACTCAGCATATATTCTTTGTCAAGGGTCCTGTATGGGTGTTCCCAATCCATCCATTGCCCAAGCTCGTATATCTCTTTAGACATATCTGCGATATGCTCTATTGCAAAGTCAAAGCATTCTTTCGTGAACCTCTCTACCCCAAACCTTTCAATGTCTTCTTTTGACTTCAAGCCATGCTTCTTTTGCACCTTTGCCTCAATTGGCACACCGTGCGTATCAAAGCCAGGTATGTCCTGCACATAATACCCAGACATGCGCCTATATCTTATTATCAAATCCTTAAGCATCCTGTTCATTGCTGTGCCTAGATGAATATGCCCAGAAGCATAAGGTGGGCCATCTGTGAAATAATAGTTATTGCTAGCTTTCTTAGTTCGTACCTTCTCTGGAATGCCTTTCTTTTCCCAATAATCAAATATTTCCTTTTCTGTCTTATTGCTAAACTGCTCTTGCATGGCTTTTTACCTTCGTTTACATATTTACTCAAAAGAAAACAGCTATGGGAGAAGCAGGATTCGAACCTGCGACCTTTGGTGTATAAGACCACTGCTCTAACCAGGCTGAGCTATACTCCCAAAAAAAAACAAAAACCTTTATGTGCCATTATTTGCTAACAGACATAAAGTTATCCAAATTCACATCTATGGACTTTGATACCTCCTCAAATTCCCCAAACCTCCCGATGTTTAATCTCAAGGTGTTTTGAAACACAGAAGAAAACAGGTTTCTGAAGGAGTATGTCTTTCCTAACTCAATCTTATTGATTGCGTCATCCCAAGCAGTAAGATAGATTGTGCCTGTTTCATCGCCTATCAAAATCTCACAGACATTGTGCTTTGTCTCATCAAGCTTTGAGACAACCTCGCGTACAGCCGTCTTGTCAATGACTTTTGCTATGAGGTCTATCTTTTTTTGAAAGCTTTTTATATCAGATATGGTTTCTGTCATCTTAACATTACCCCCCCTTGAAGAGTATCTATATATTTTAGCTAAGATATTATTAAAATCCTTCTGGTTTTAATATGTGGGGCAATGGGAAAAAGAAATAGCAAAAAAAAGAAAGCTTACATTTCATCCATGCCTGCACCGCCTGGCATCCCAGGCATGGTCTTTGACTTGCTTGATTGCCCTGCAATGATGTCATCAATCCGCAGTATCATCTCCGCAACCTCTGTTGCTGACAGCACTGCCTGTGTTTTTATAGCTATGGGCTCAATCACTCTTTTCTTTTTCATGTCTGCAATCGTGCTGTTAATCACATCAACACCATAACCCTTGTTGCTTTGGTCCTGATGCTTGGTCCTGAGGGCAACGATAGTATCAATGGCATCAAGACCTGCACTCTCAGCTAGTGTCTTTGGGATGATTTCCAAAACCTCAGCGAATGCTTCAATAGCCAGTTGCTCCCTTCCGCCAACTGTTTTAGCAAAGTTCTTCAACCTTAGGGCAACTTCAATTTCAGAAGAACCGCCTGCAGCAACAAACTTCCCTGACTTGATTGTGGATATCACTGCACCAATCGCATCATTTAATGTTCTTTCGGTTTCTGCAAGTAATTGCTCAGAGCTACCACGTAGAAGTATAGTGACATAGTTTGGATTTGGGCAACCCTCAATAAATAGCATGTCGTCGCCAGCAATTTTCTTGGAATAAACATTACTTGCTGTGCCTAAGTCCTTTGCAGTGACATTTTTTAGCCTGTTTATAATCTTTGCGCCTGTCGCCTTTGCAAGTGTTTCAATGTCTGTCTCCCTTACCCTCCTTATTGCAGTAATCCCTGCCTTTGCAAGGTAATGCTGAGCAAGGTCGTCAATGCCTTTTTGGCAGATTACAAGGTTTGCACCAGTTGCCTGTATCCTGTCAACCATTGTTTTAAGTGTCTGCTCTTCCTGGTCAATAAACGCCTGTAGCTGGTCTGGAGAAGTTATCTGTATCTTTGCTTCTGTCTCTGGCTCTTTTACCTCAAGCGCAGAAGTCACCAAAAGTATCTTTGCGTTCTTTATTGCCCTTGGCATCTCTGGATGCACAATCTCTTTATCCAAAACAATTCCATCAATCAATTTTGTGTCAGCCAAATTTCCTCCAATTTTTTGCTCAATCTTGATTTGATCCTTTTCAAGCTCCTTGCTACCCTTTGATATCTTTAATATGCCGTCCACAACAATGTTTGAAAGCGCTGAGCTGTTTTCTGCTGCCTTGCCTGTCATTGATGTCTTTGCGATATCTAAAAGCAATTGCCTGTCGTCAACACTCACCTTCTCTGAAATCTCGTTAAAATATTCAACTGCCTTTTCTGAAGCCATCTTATAACCCTTAATGATTATGGATGGATGGATGCTCTCATCTAGAAAGTTCTCTGCTTTTGAGACAAGCCCACCTGCAATAACAACCGCTGTTGTAGTTCCATCGCCAACCTCGTCATCTTGGGTCTTTGCAAGCTCCACAAGCATCTTTCCGATAGGGTGCTCTATTGCCATCTCCTTGAGTATGGTTGCACCATCATTGCTTATAGTTACATCCCCCATCTCATCAACAAGCATCTTATCCATACCCCTTGGACCAAGTGTTGTCTTTATTGCATTGCTTACAGCTTTTGCAACCAAGATATTCATTCTTTGGGCGTCCTTTCCTCTCTCTCTTTTTGAACCCTCTGGCAAGAAGGTTGTGTTTTGGCTTTGATTGTCGTTCATAATCTATCCACCTCTCTATTCATGAAACTTCCTTTCAACATCATCAATCAAGCAATCGCATTCTGCTTTTATCTTCTCCAGATTCTTGATAATCTTCATTTTTTCAAGCTCTATTGTTTGAATGTTCTCAAATGTTTCAACTGCCTGCTTGAACATTCCATAATCAACATAGCTATACTCATAACCATTCATTTTCTTGCATACTGTCTCAACTATCCTACCTAAAAAAAGATTCATTTCTCTCTTGACAATACCCTTTATCTGTTTATGTTTGTCAAGGTTTTTCCTCATTAATCTAACTACAGTAGCGTTTGGGAATGGTAATTTATCGTCATCAAGCTCAACCCCCTCATCCTCAACTGCGTCTATTATTTCTTCTTCAACATCCTGTTTTTCAAAATCTTGCTCACTCATCTATATCCCTCTTTTTTTTGTTATAAAAATAGCTCTAACCTATAATAATATATAAGTATAGAAGGCTTTAAATATATATATTTTTTAGTTGCTTTCTCAATTAAAAAGAATAAAAAAAATAGTAGAATAAAGAAAATAAAAAACCTAAAAATCTTGCATTAACTTCAGTACTCGTCTTCATCAAGACCCTCATCCTCAAAGTCCTCGTCCTCGCTCTCTTCTGTCTCTTCCTCGCCCTCGTCTTCGTCAAAGTCCTCAAAGCTCTCGTCCTCGTCTTCCTCACATTTGTAAACCTGCCCTGCACCATAGTTATTTATCACATACATTTTACATTCACCTTTTTTTTGTTTTTAATGCACTTAAAATAACCTTAGTCCTCATCATATTCCCTGTCTGTGTCAAAGTCCTCTTCATCCTCACTCTCAAAGTCATCTGAGTTGTATTCCATCTCTATATCTTCTTTTTCCTCATTGAGGACCTCATCCCCATCATAGTCAAACTCATTAAGAGCGTAACTTACTTCTTTTTCAGATTTCTTTTTTTGGTCTTCCTTTTTTGCTACCATAGCCAAATACCTCTTTATGGAATTATTTAAAAAACGCTTTTATTCTTAAGAAAATATGGAGGCATAAAGTTTAAATAACCTATTGTTTTTGAGGGTGCCATTTATAAACACATTCAACAACTAAATCTGTTATGCCTAAACCGTATTTGCCAAAGGAATTCAAGGAAAAATATGAAAGATTACTTGGGGATGAATCCTCTGCATTCTTTGAGAGTTGCATGACTAAACCAGCAAAATCGTTAATTATCAATCGCCTTAAAACTGATGACTATGGTTTTCTAAAAGAGCTTGAAACGTCCTTTGAGAAAGTTAGATACATAGACAACACATTCTTCATAAAATCAGAGGTGAGCGGATTTGGCAACCTGATTGAGCAGAATATCGGGCTTTTCCAGATGCAGGAGGTCTCATCCATACTGCCTGCAATTGTATTAGACCCAAAGCCAAGCGACATAGTCCTAGACCTTACAGCTGCCCCAGGGAACAAGACAGCTGTGCTTGCACAGCTTATGGGTAACAGGGGCTTGATTATAGCTAATGACATTGACAAAAGCAGGTTAAATACCCTTATATTCACCTTGAAAAAACAAGGTGTGACTAACACAGTTGTTACCTGCCAAAACGGGATCAACTTTAACCCAGGTTTTTTGTTTAATAGGATACTGCTTGACGCGCCCTGCTCTTGCGAAGGCATGGTAAGAAAAAAGCCAGATTTGCTAAGGGATTGGTCAGAGGCACTTGTGAAATCTAAAGCTATTGTGCAGAAAAGATTATTGAGTAATGCTGTTAGTTTGCTTAAGGATGATGGAGTGCTTGTGTATTCAACCTGCACGCTGTCCCCTGAGGAAGATGAAGAAGTAATTGATTATGCTGTAACTGAGTTGCATTGCAGAACCGAAGAAATTAGATTGCCTGGAGTCCCAAGTAGCAATGGGCTTTTGGAGTATAATCACAAAAGATACTGTCCAGATGTATCTAGGGCTATGAGGCTCTGGCCACACAAAAGCGGAACTGAGGGCTTTTTCATATGCAAACTGAAAAAAGAGGCGTGAGTATGGTAAGAGTTCTTGACTTTAAGACAAGGGAAAAACTTGTTAATCATGCCCATTCAAGATATGGGATAGACAAGTCCTTTTTTGAGAACTACTTGTTTGCAATTTCTGGGGCATCTGTCTCAATGATCTGCTCAGATAAGAAAGACAAGGTAATACAACTGTTGAGGAGTGGTCTTGTAAGAAGTATTGGCATTGAATTGTTCTCGGACTATAGAGATTATACCCCATCATCACTTGGCTTTGGAGTGTTCAAGCCCTGTCAGATTAAGACAAACTTTGCTATACTGGATAGGGGCTTGGCGCAAGCCTACTTTAATGACAAGGAAATACAAGTCAAAGAAGTCAAAGACAAAAAATTGCTTTCAGCTGGTTATGTTGCCTGCATCTACTGCAACTATGTGATAGGCACTGCAAGGTATGACAAAGAAAGGGAGGTCCTTGTGCCAAACCTAACATATGTTAACAAAAAAATCAAGTGACTATCTTTTCTCTTTTAAGAAACTCTTTCACTTTCTGGAAGACAAGCTCGTAGTCAGTGCCAAGTAATAAGTTGTGCCCAGAGTTTTCAAGCATGAACAGCTCCCTATCGTTTGAAGAGATGTTATCTATGATTTCCTTTGCATTGCTTAGCGGGATTAGAGAGTCCATTTTGCTGTGAATAACTAGGATATCTGAGTCAACAACAGATATCTGGGTTCTGACAAACTTCACAAGCTTGAATATCTCCTGTATGGCCGCAAACGAAATCTCCTCGTAAGTATCCACAAATGCTAGCATCTCCTTGTTGTGCCCTGTAAACTCCTTGCTTATTTTTTTGTAAATGTCATTTACTATGTATCTTATCTTCTCGCCAGTGCTCGCTGAAAGATGTGGCTCTTTCTTGGATATCTCCTTGACCTCAGAGATTACCATTGCAAGGCTTAGGTTGCTTCTCTTCCAGCCGGCTAATATTATTTTCCCAAAATCAGGGCTTAAAAAATTGATAGGGGCTGACAGAGTCACAAGCTTGTATGGCTCTTTTTTTGTGGCTAAATACAAGCAAATTGTGCCACCCATGGAAAAACCCAATAGCACTACCTTGCTATATTCCTCCAAAAGCCTGTTGTATATCTTTTCTGAAAAATCAAGCCAGGTAACGTATTTCTGCCTTGAAAAGTCCTCTATGTTTGTCTTGTGCCCTGGCAGGATTGGGCATATATGTCAAAGTCGTTCTTAAGGTAATCAAAAAGTGGCTGGAACTCAACAGGAGATGCAGCAAAGCCATGTATCATTAGGATTGCTATTTCCCTGTTGTCACTGCCTTTGCAGTAATAGCCCTTGTTTAGGTAATTCTCTATGGCTTGAAGCATAATACCCACAAAAAAAGTTGTTCTTTTTATAGCCCAGGAAATATGGGAGAGGCAGGATTCGGACCTGCGGCCTCCCGATTATCAGTCGGGTGCTCCAACCAGGCTAAGCTACACTCCCAGTATATATCTTTAGGCTAAGTAATTTATTTAAAAGTACCACAAGTAGTCCGGAAGAGATTTGAACTCCTGTCGCAAGGTCCAAAGCCTTGCATGCTTGGCCACTACACCACCGGACTATGAAATGTAGCTAAAAGGATATATATCTATAGCACAGTTATTTTTATAAAGAGAAGCAATTAAAAAAAAAGAAAAAACTATTCAATCTCAATTATTTCCGGTTGCTGGTCACTAAGCCCAGAATCAATCTGGTTTAGCTCTTCTATGTCTGCGTTTAGTCCTGATTGATTGGATTGATTAGTGTTGTCTAGGTCTGGGCTTTCCTGACTAGCATCGCCTATGTCTTGCTTAGCTGTACCATTATTTCCACTTAGAATTATACACACACAAACAATCACAAGCACCAGAACCAAAAACCCAGCAATGATTAATTGTTTTTTATTCATTCAATTCACCAAATTTCATTTATTCAACTCACTCTTTAATTTTCTATATTCCTCAATCACATTGTTAATCTCAGAAATGGATGATTGCTCTGTCAATGTGTCTACCTTTTCAGTCAACTGCTTTGCCTTTTCGTTTAGCTCTACATTGCTTGGAAAGTGCTTCTTGATTATGGAGCCTAGCTTGTGCGTGCTTTCGTATAATGTTGCTCTTTTGTTTTGGGCAATTGCCTTAGTTTCGGTTTTCCTTGCCTCATTTATCGACTTTTTTACATCGTCAGGTGTCATGGCAAGCTCAAGATTTGACTTGTTTAGCTCCAGCTCTGCAATTCTCTTGGTTAAGCCATCAATTATGCTTTGCTTTTGCTCGGTTGCTATGCTCTGTTCTGACTCAATACGTAATATCTTCTCTTTTAGTTCTGCGATTCTCTTGTCTAAGATTTCTCTAGTGTGGATAAACAACCTTTCAGAGTTGCTTGCCAAAACCTCTGCCTTCCTTTCCTGCCCTGCATTTTTGTATTCCACTTTAAACTCCTCAATGCTTGGCTTTACTGCAGTGATTGCCTTGTCTGTTTCAATGATATCCCCCTGTAAGTCGGATATCTGAGTTTTGTATGCTGATGTCTTTGTTTCCCTGCCTGTAGCGCCTGAGCCACAAATTTTTTGTTTTAGATAGTAATTGTCTAACTTTGCCTTAAGCTCATAGATTTTTGCCTTGTCTGTTTCAGCCAAAAGCTGTTTTTTTAGATCCTCTATTGCTGTAATTATTTCCTGGTCTTGGCACAAATCTAATTGTGGTATCTCGCAATGCTTATTAATGGAATCTATCTTTTCTAGAATCAAAATGTGCTGTTCTTTAGCTTCTTGATATTTGGTTAAAAACTCGTTATTTATCTCCCTACTGTCTGATGCCTTAAGATATTCTTCTTGTATTGTAGTCATCTCTTTAACCAACCTTTGCTCTTCGGTTATTAGCTTGTCTGGGACTGCGCAATCTTTATTTTTCGTGTTTGCTATATTCTGTGTCTCCCCACAAACCTTCAACAGCTCTTGCTTTCTTTCGTTTAGAGTGCCTATCTGCTCTAAATCTGGACTGTTGCTTTGCTTTAGTTCTCTTATCTTTGCAATTTCTAGAGAAAGTTCTGTATAGGCAAGCTTTGCCTTTGCCCGTTCGTCATTACAGCTCTCAGATACGGTTTCTGGGATTGCAATTATGCTCCTAGACAATGCGTCTGGGTCAACAGACAAGATATCGCTTGCTACTGATGAGGTGCTTGGGATAGCGCCTGCCTTTGAATCAATAGCAAGCCTTTCTTCAATCATATTCTTGGTTGCCTGCGCCTTTGAGGAGTTGCCTATTGCTGATACCATCATATTCGCTGTTATCTTGCTTGCAACTTTCTGGTTTAGGCATCTTAAAAAGTCCTCTCTTGCCTTTAGATATAGCGAATGCTTTGTGTTGTAATCAGCCAAAAGTGGCTTTAGTTGTGCCTCATACCTTTCAGTAATCTCTTTAACCATGGAGTTAATCTCCAAGATTTCCTGCTCACACAATTCTCTGTCTACTTCTATAGAATCTGCTATATGCTCTGGGCAGGGCGCAAACTCGCAGTTTAGCTCAGGACGCCTGGAAACAGCAGTGCCATCTGGGCACATCATAACTTCCATAGTGCATACAACATCACCAGCATTGACAGACGCATGTACCAATAAATCATCTGTTGGTTCCTGTGCATAAATTGTTCCTAAAATACAAAAACAAAGCACAACAACCATTCCAATCTTTGAGCCTTTATTCATAAACTTATATCCCTCCATTTAAAGTATTTATAGTAAATTAATTAAAATATATTATTTATTAATTAAAGTAATATTAATATTTAATAAACAACCTAAATAAAAATATATAGTTTTAATCTATCTTTATTAAATTTAAGATTTCCTTGTAAAACTTCAGGAATTTAGGGTAGAATACAAGTGGGGGGGCCATCTTACTTGGGTAGTCCATATTCCCAAAATTGTTTAGGAAGTCCTCAATACCTGCGTCTTTTAGATTCTTTAAAAGCTCGTCAAACTCGTAGGGCGTCTTACTATATATATATTTTCTTATCTTGTAATGCAACCTTAACTCAGAAATACTTCTTTTTAGGTTTTTGCTGTAGTTGTTTATATTCTTGAATTTCTTAAATCTGTCTGTTAGGGTTGTAGCTGCAATCTCAGCGCTTTTCAGCCCAAAGATTAAACCTCCGCCACTAGTGGCTTTCACAAAATAACCAGCATCCCCCACAAGCAACCTGTTCTTGTAAATGTAACTGTCAAGCGGTTTGGATATTGGAATCAACCCAGAGCATAGAAAAGAGGTGTTTGAGAGTTTTAGCTCAGAGACTTGAAGGAATAACTCCATTGCCTTTTGTGGGTTGTTGCCAAGCCTTGTGCCGATACCTACCTTTGCTGTAGTTGCAGACTCTGGAATCACCCATGCAAAAAAACCATTGGCAAACTCCCCAAAATACATGCTCACCATGTCTTTTTTAAAGTCGCCATTTGCTATTAACTGATAGGTGCTTACAAAATCAGGGTTGTCTTGCTTTTCAGGGAAGCTTTCCCTAACAATTGAGTTAGGACCATCTGCCCCAATCAGGTAATTGTAATCTATGTTGATATGACGATCTCCCCCAGACACGCTAACAATAACGTAATCCTCGTCAACACCAACAACAGAATGCCCGTAGAGTATCTCCACACCAACATTTTTTGCAAGTTTCTCTATTTCTTTGTCAAAACCTTGCCTGTCAATGACTAGCGTCTGGAACTGCTTGGTCCTTACTTGCAAGAGCGTGCCATTTGGACCGAAAATATAGGCACCCCTAACCCTATTTTTAGTAAGCTTATCAATGTCAATGAAAGGCGCAAGCATTAACTCATTTATCCCCTTGATAGAAACATGCCCACTACAGCAGGACGATTGGTTTTCAGTTTTTGACTCCAAAACTGTTACCAAGACCCTTGGGTTAAACCTTTTAATTAGATAGGCACAATATAGACCAGTCGGACCACCGCCAACAATCACAACCTTTGTTTCTAATCCTTTTATCATTTGCTATCTTTTTTTTATCGCAGAAAGTATATAATCGTAATTTTCCTGGAATGTGTCTGGGGATTGCTGCTTTTTTGTGTCATCTTCTGACTCGTCTTCGCTTTTCTCGCTACCCTTGTTTTCTCTGATTAAACCTAAATATTTAGCCATGTCTGCCTTGGCGTCTGGCTTAACCACCACTTTTGTTGACTTGTTTTTATGGGTAACGATTGCATTTATTATTAACAATACGATTATGAACAACACGATTATTGAGATAAGGTAGATAAAAACGTCCTTGTCAACTGTTTTTTTAACAATTATTTTCTCTGTACTGACATTGCCGTCTAAAACTATGCTTGGAGTAAAGTTGTTTTTAATCACATTGTATTTAGTTACAGAATCCACATCAGTTACTGGTTTTATAAACCTATATGTTAACTCCTTTGTACCATTTGCTGGTATTGTTGTAACAAAACTTACCACTGGATCCTTATTCAAGGCAGATACCATCCCTGTGAAAGACAAATCCTCAATGTCAGTTGAAAATGACTTTGGTATATCCTCAATTACAGTTATTGTTCTTGCGGAACTGCTAGTGTTTTTTAAAATCAGAGTGACAGAAAAGAATTTCTGGGTGCCAATCTTGGTAATATCAAAGTTTCTTGTTATAGATATGCTTTTTGTTGCGTAAAGTGTATTGGTGTCTCTTAAGATGTTTGCATCGTTTACTGTACCTGTAGGAAGAACTGTGTTAGCATCATAAACTGTCTCTGCTACCTTGTTTGTGGTTTCAATTGTAATTGGTGGTAATTTTTGGTTTATCTCCTGCACAAGCTCTTTTGCAAGCATATATTCCTCCTTAGCACCGGAATAATTGGAGTCTGAAAACAACTTGTCACCATCTGCTTTACTTACCTTTGCAAAATCCAATTTTGTCTGAACTGTAGTGTCCAGTGTGCTTAGTAATCCTAACGCAAGGAATAGCTCAAAATCACTTTCAATTTGCGGAAGGTTTGTATCAAGCTCTTCCTTTAATTGCGTAGCTAAAACCATGTCTTCGTCTATGTTGTCAACAACTATTGTAAATTCTTTCGTGACATAGTTTAGGGCTGTGTCATAGACAGTTATAGTTATCAACTTATTACCATCTGGTATCGCTGAGAAATCATAGACACAATTGAAATTTGTGTCTGCCTTGCTTTTCAGGCACAGCTCATCTGCATTGTTTAGAAGGTACTGCACCCTATAGATATCTTGTGGGTAACCAGTTATCTTAAACTCAAATATCGCGCCTTGCACTGTGTGCTCGTGGTCAAAGCTTGGAAGGTTGGTGTCAATAACAAACTCTAATTCTGAGGTTGATGTCTCGTTGCTATTGTTCTTTGCAATGATTCTAACCACGCCAGTTCCAGATTTTGTAAAATTGAAATCACTCTCGCCTGTTCTTGTGGAATTGTCATAGGTTGTCCCAAGAGACACAAAGGAGTCCGCCCCTTGTTTTACGCTTACTTGCGGAGCTAACAATAAGGACTCATCGCTAACATATTTTATTGTTTTTAGACCAGCGCCAACATAGATTATGTCATTGATGTCGTTAGATGGAGTTATTGTTATGGTTAAGTCAGCCCCAATCTTCCTTGCACTAGCGACAACTACTGACGAAAGGGCTGATTCATTTCCAACCTCATCTGTCGCACTTACCCTGTAATATATGTTACAATCCTTATTTAATGTGTGGAGGTAACTTGTGTCATCTGTCTCAAAAAATGGTGATGATGATGTCACATCATTCTCTAGGGAATAATACAATTTATAGGTGATATCAGAGTCTGTGTTCTCGTCCTCAGATTCATTCCATGAGATTCTTACAGCCCCACTTGATTGGGTTGTAGCTTTAACATTTGTGGGGACTGTTGGCGCAACATTGTCGTAATAAATCTCAGAGCTACAAATTGATGTTCTATCTGTGTGCTCCTTGCTTCTGACCCTTGCATAGACCATCTTTTCCTCACTATATGAATTACAACCGTTTCCTGAGGTTATGTTAAATGTATTTGTGTCCATGCCCTCATAGCTTGAAAAAGAAATGCCATTGCAACTGAATGCAACTTCATTGACATCATTGGAATAGCTTATGTCAATAGTCACTGTTGGGGTTTTCGTAAAATCATTACCATCATTTATCGTAATGTCACATTCTGGTCCTGTCCAGATGGACTGCACATTGGCATCGCTAATGTTCCCTGCCTTGTCAACTGCAACCAAGCTGTAGGAAAGGGTTTCATCAAGCTCTTTCTCTGAATTATCCTCGCACTCATAGGTTGTTGTATCTGCTACGCAAATCAAGTTGGATGTGTCCCTGTAAACCCTGTATTCCTTTAACCCAGAGCCAGAATCCGTGGATGCACCAGCGCCCCAGGAAATTGTGACGTTTTTGTCCCTATCCTCTATTTCCAAGTTGTTTTTATTTGGCTTAGTGGGTGGTGTGCCATCATATATTATGTTAAAATCATAGAGATAGCTATTATCTACATTATCATTTGCATCAATTGCCACCCTGAATACATTCCCATCCTCAACAGTGTAGCCAACCAAGCGTTGACTCATCTCGGACATGGATACAAAAAAGCTTGAGCCAAGCAATGTGCCATAGTTGAAGTTGCCATTTGGGAGTGTAATTGTCATGTTGCTACCCTGTTTTATCCCTGAGGCATCTCTTAAGGTGACATTTAAATCAAAGACATTCTTGTCTGTATAGATTTTGTTGTTATCTATTGCCCCAAGATTTACAGATAAGAGCGTAGGAGCGTTGTTATCAATGTAAATTAGCTTTTTTTTGGGAAGAACATCTGCTGGTGCACAATAGTTCCCAGCAATATCGTTAGCATCAACCAATAAATAATAATTACCGTCAGGTATGCCCTCTGAAATCGTGTGGATTACCCTATATGAGATTGTGTTTGCATCTGGATATTTCTTTGTAAATGAGGTTGCATAGTCGTTGACTGCTGAGACCTGCACAAGATAGACAATAAATTTGTCAATATATGTTTTGTTGTCATCAAATAATGTGAAATTTAGGTTTATATCCCCTGAATAAAACGGCTCATAGAAGCCACCAAGTGGGGTTATTGTTAGTGTTGAATCGTTGTTTGGCTGGACACTGTCCATAACTATTGAATCGCTTATGGTGTTGCTAATGTCAGAAATCACTATGTCATCTTCAGGGTTTGAAATAATCGTTGGGATATTGGCATCAAGGGAGGACTGCGTTGCAGATAAGGAAACGATTGCTGTGTGACTAAGATTGGAATAAACATTAAAATCCACTCCAGTTGCATCTTTGTTTGACTTTATTTTGACAAGCGTTGGATAATTGTCTGATTTCACTGTAAACTGGATTGCCTGTGTTTTATTGATGTAATCCCCTGTAGTTATTGTAATCTCTGTAACCTCTGCAAAGACAGTTGATGTCATTAAAACCATTGCCAAAAGCAAAAGCATTTGTCTTGTTCTCATTTGTCTAACACATTTTAATTGTTTATAATAATATATATTAGGTTATATATTTAAAAAATTTTGCCTTTTAGAGTATTTATGACAATTCAATTTTTATGATAATTTATGATAAAAGAAATTGACTTAAACAATAGGCACATAACTATTATTGGCACAGCTCATGTATCCTCCAAAAGTGCAGAATTTGTCAGGGAAACGATTTTGGAAAAAAAACCAACAGCAGTGTGCGTTGAGCTTGACTTTAACAGGCTACAGGCGCTATTGGAGCCAAACAAAGAAGAAAAAAAACCAAAGTTCAGCTATATATTCAAAGCAAGGCACAAGTCTGTTTTCCTATTGAGTTATATCCTTAGTGGACTGCAGGGACGCATTGCAAAAAAATATAATGTAAACCCTGGAGAGGAGATGACAGCAGCAGTAAATTCCGCTAAAGAGATAAATGCAAAAATATATCTTGTGGACAGGGACATTAATATCACCCTGCAAAAGCTATTGAAAAGATTAAGCATCTGGGAGAAATGGAAGCTTGTTTTTGGTGGGCTTTTCATACCAAAAAAGGAGATTGAAAAGATTGACATAAATAAGCTCATGTCTGAAGTTGAATCCGAAGAAGAGAAGTCTGAAATCATAGAAGAGATAATGAAACTATACTCAAAACGACACAAGAAATTCAAAGAAATAATTATTGACGAGAGAGACCAATATATTGCTTATAACCTGCAGAAAATTCCTGAAGAAAATATCGTTGTAGTTGTAGGCGCTGGGCACATTGATGGGATAATTGAAAACCTCTACAAACAGATAGATATAAAGAAAATATTAACTATTTGAAGTTCTTGAATTGAAAACCTCTACAAACAAATAGATATAAAAAAAATATTAACTATCTGAAATTCTTGTCTTGGATTAAATGCATGTATGCGCCGAGAGTGTGTAATCTTGGAGCTAAGCCAGACAACTTACCATTAGCAACAACCCTGCCAAGTTTTATCTCCCTTAAAAGCTCAAGCTCAGTGCTTGCTCTTGCTATAAGGTAACCATTGCCAATTTCGTAAGGCATGTGGGCATCAGAACCAGCTGTCTGGAACAACCCATTCTTTTCAGCAAAGTCCTTTGCCTTGATATTTGCCTCTTCCTTCAAGACCCTTGAATTGAATGTTTCAACTGCTGGGATATACTTGGATATTGGTCCAGTAACAGATAGCTTGTCAAAGCCCTTAAAGCTCCTCCCAAAATCAAAGGGGTGTGAAACTGATAATAGAGCTGACTGTGATTTAATCTCATCTATTACATCTAATATATCTGTTACTACAATCTTATCGTAGGTAAAAAGAGCAAGAACGTGCCCAATCTTTCGTCCTTCAAATGTCACATCTATTTCTTGCCCAGGTATAAAAATAAGCTCATATTGTTTTGCAAGCTTTGTTAATGCTGGCCAAGCCCTTATTGTGTTATGGTCTGTTATTGCAAAACCCTTTAAGCCAGCTTGTTTAGCTTTCCTTACAAGAGTTTCTGGTTCTGTCACAGCGCATGGGGAAAACTTGGTGTGGGTGTGCAGATCAAACTTTCCAAACTCACTTTCTTCTTTTTCATGTATTCTTTTCTTTATAACAAAAAAATCTGATGTGCCGATTTTTTTAAGCTTTATATCTTGGGCTTCTGTTTTTTTCTTTGCCCTAGTGATTTCAGTTGTAGCAGAAATGTCTGGCACTGGAGTTGGCTTTCTCTTTGCCCTAATGATCTCTGTAGAATCCGTATAGTCACTTGCTTTGCCTAAGGCAAGTGGAGCTTCTTTTAGTTGCATCTTGCGTGTTTTCTTTTTCTTGAGTTTAGGCATAACTTTTGGTTTTCTCAAAGATGCCTTTGATGCAATTTTTTTCTTAACCAATTTTAATCACCACAAATACAAATAATAATGCAAAAGATATTTTAAAAGCTTTTGTTTTTTCTTATAAACCCAAAAAAAATAGAAATAGTGTTAGGCAAGAGAGGAAACCAAACTAAATTCTGTTTCGACCTTCAAGCCAGGTAATAGCATGTTCCTCCTGCCTATGCCAACCCCGCCATAGGGTTAATTTTTTTTAGCCACAGCAACTATAAAACCCCCCCCTGGATGATATCGTTAGAAATCCTTTTATGCTCCTTCTCTAGTTTACCTAGATGTTATTGGATTTGTATCAATTTCCAAAATATATGGGTAGTAACAGTATATATATAGTAACTATGTTTTTGTGTTCCAAATGGCACATAATTATGAGAAATATGTACTAAAACTTAAGTTGTGGCATATCGTTTTGAAAAACAAGCAGTTAAAACTAATTAACTTGAATTAATAACCAATCAAAATAGAAGAAAATAAATTGCAAAGTTATAAAACGCATGAGCAAAGAAATTTGGTAAAAGATTTCCTGTTTTTTTGTAGGCACTTGCTAAAAACACACCCATTACAAATGCACCGAGTACTTCAATGACAGAAGCATATGCAAGATGCCCTAACGCAAAAAAAACACTTGAAAATATTATCCCAACCTTTGGAACAAGAAAGCCCCTAAAAAACCATTCCTCTAAAAACACTCTAATAACAAAAAAATAAATTACCACCGGAAGGGAATAACTTAATATCTCTTCTCCAACAACATCAAGATCTGATACTTTAAACAACACAGAAAAAAAACTAAGGGTGTTGCTTAAAAAGAACAAGAATATAAAAATAATTAAAGTTGATTTTATTAAATCTTTTGGCTTTATTGCCTTTATGCCAAGCGAAGAGAAAACAGATTTAAGATTTGTGGTCCTGTCAAATAGGAAAACAAAATAGAAAGGTATGAAAAATAAAAAGATATCCAAAATAATGTCTTGCGGTATAAATTGCATACTCACTCAAAAATATTCATCCCGCATTTTCCACAGGCGTATCTTATTTTCCCATCTTTCTCTTTGTGTGCACCCATCTTTACGGCAGTTCCGCATTTTGGGCACTCCTTACCAAGCTTATCCACTTTGTCCCCAGACACAGAGTAAAATTTACTTACCTTTACCCTTTCTGTCTTACTGTGCTTTGTCTTTCCTTTTTTCTGCCCACTTCCTTTTTTCTTACCCATAACATCATTCACCTTTCTTTTCTGTTCTCTTTAGCTTGTAGGATAACTCTAGCTTATTAAGATAATCCAAAGAATCATAGACCTTAAGATAAGCAACGCAAGATAGCTTTCCAAACTCCTGATGGATTTTATCCACAACTATTAGATTCTCGTCAACTCCAAGCATTGCGGAAACTTTTTTCAAAAGTTCCTTCCTACTTATTGTCCTTTCATCTTTTACCTTTGCAATTACTGTTGTCCTATGCAAAAGTTCGTTTCTCTGCTTCTCAATTTCTATATTCATTTAATTCACCTGCTTAGCCTCAAGGCATATCTACCTGGGGTCTTGATATCCATCACCTTTGCAATCTCCGAATTTTCTGGGTCTATTACCAATGCATTGCCCTTCCAAAAGGTGGTAAATGTGTTGTGCCCACAAATTGGGCACTCCTTTACTGTTTCCTTGCCCTCAGAATCATTGTCCTCCAATATTTTTCTACATTTTCTGCATGCCTTATACACCATCAAAATCACCTAATTTTATTTCTTTTTCGACTTTAATTTCTTATGTTCTTTTTTGTCTTCCTTCTTGTTTACTTGCTTCTTTTCCTTCTTTTGCACTGCTTTTTGCCAATCTGGTTTTCCAAGCCCAAATTGCCTCATTGTTAAACCAATCTTTGTTTCTGTTATGCTGGGCTTAAGGCTGACATTTGCTATCCTAGCTAAGATTACATCGCCAACCGCAAGGGACTGCCTCGTCTCTTTGCCTGTAAATCCTGGCAACTCAGCATTATAAGAATTAAAGTCCTCCATAATTTGAGAAATATGACACAACCCCTCAAGCGGTCCTATCCTAATAAATGCCCCAAAGTCTGTTGCCTGAGTCACAACCCCATTGACAATCTCATGAAGCTTAGGATAGTAGGTGACTACAGAAAACTTCGCCCTAAAGAAAACATTCGGATCTGCAGGGATAATCTCCCCTATGTCATGGGAGATGACTTCAGTTACTGCCACAACTATGCCTATGTTCTTGTCTATTACCCCTTCATAGTCATAGCATAATTGGTCAAGGATTATGTCATTCAACTCACCTGACAATCGTTCTGGTGTAATTGAAACAATGCCTTCCAGTACATATTTTTTGTAACCCATTCTTTAAAACTCCTTTCAATTCAAAAAGACATTATGCAACCTTAAGGTTAAAACCGTGTTGCCTTTTTTCTTAATCTTGCTTTTGAGTATTTTGTCGTTTGTGTATATTATATATTTATTGCTAAAATAAATTAATAAATTATCCACATTTCTATATTTCCCACGCAATTCTGGGCTTACCTCTAATACTTCAAACTTATGTGCTACCTCAAGCTTATCTAAGAATGCCTTTAGTAACTTTAACTTCATCGGCTTGCTTTTATAGACTTGCTCTATTTCCCTAAGCGAGCTATCCAACACAAAAAACCTTGCGTTTGGTAGAATATTTTGGGCAAACTCAAAAATGTCTCTTTTATGTTCATACATATAAATTAACACATTTGTATCAATGATTACGCTTATGCCACTATCTTGTCTCTGCATACCCAGACAATCTCCAACGCCCGTTCACAAGTCTGCTGATTGCAATTTTCTCGCCCTTGTAATATACTGCTTGGTTTTTTAGAGTGACTAACAAAATGTCGCCCTTAATCTTCTGGATTGTGCCTAAATGTGCTGCGGTACCAATTATAAGGACTATGTTTTCCCCACATCTTAACGGCTCCTTGTTGGATTCCAGCAATCTTTCTATCTTGGAATATTTCACTTCCAATTCTTGGGTCATCAATGGCTTAGAGCCTTCTTCACATATCAATTGCCCAATCATCTGGTCACCAGAGACATAGAATGGGTCAAGCTTTGTACCGATTGCTATAAGCCCACCAGCATGCACTTTTTTAAATGGCACTCCATTTGAGTTTAGGGATTCAACAGTGAGTTCAATCGGTTTTGTTATGCCTGGATAAAGCCAAACCTTTTGCTTCTCACAGATGGTTCCACAAATTATTGCGCCACCAAGTACTCCGCCCTTAAGAGATTCCACCTTAGAGCCTGGCTTGTTTATGTCAAAAGATCTTACAACCCTCATTTTTAAAGGGGAGGTAATATCAAGCTCTGGCACAGGTATATATTCTAACATTGCATAAATCAGTGCATCAATGTTTATATCAAAATGAGCTGATGTTGGGATGATTGGAACATCTTTATAGCCTTCGTCATCTAAAAATTTTCTTATCTTTTTGTAATTTTCTATTGCTTCTTCTTTTGTTACAAGATCAATCTTGTTCTGAGCTACAACAACGTGCTTAATGCCATGCATCTTCAAAGCAGAAAAATGTTCTATGGTCCTTGGCTGCGGGCACTCTTCATTAGCTGCAATAACAAGTATTGCCCCATTAAGTAAAGTTGCACCAGAAAGCATGACTGCCATCAAGGTTTCGTGCCCTGGGGCGTCCACAAAGGACACTTTCCTTATAAGTTCTCTCTCACCGCCACACAACTGGCATTTCTTTGTCACGCCATAGGCCTGGATGCCTTTACAGGTCTTGCATTTATAGAAGCAGGCATCTGCATAACCAAGCTTTATGGAAATCCCTTGTTTAATCTCGTCAGAATATCTGTCTGTTGCCTGCCCAGTTATCTTTGAGGTAAGTGTTGTTTTTCCGTGGTCAACATGCCCAACCACACCAATATTCATTACTGACTGCACAGATTCCAATTACTTTCACTCATTTTTTCTTTTTGCCTTTCCCAGAAGCACCTAATGTATCCTCTTCTTTCTTTTGCTTTGGGAACCTCTCATCAAAACCGGTCGTGTCGCCAGCAGTCAATTTAATATTGACTTGCGCGGTCTTGTCTGTTATAAATCTCCCTGCAACCCTCACTCTTCGTCTCTCGCCTTTTTTAGAGGCTCTGAAACCAACGCCTTTTGCAGTAAGTATCTTTTTTGAGTTTTCAAAATCAAGCTTAGTATGCATAGGAAAACCCTGCTTATCAGAGCCACCTGTGATTATGCCTTTTAAGTTAGGCGAAATCATCCCTAGGTCAACTTCGTCTTTGATTTTTTTCCCAAGCAAATGTAGGATGGTTTTTTCGTCCGCCTCAACATTATAGCTTTTCTTTGTTTTAGGGTCAGATAATGTTAATCTCAAATTTCATACACCTCGTTCATTGATTTTGCTTTTTCAATATCTTCTCTTTTGCTCTATCTATCATCTCTATCTCTCTTTGGCATAGGTCATCCTCTATTTTCTCTAGTTTAGCTATGCCCTCAAGAGAAAGAGCCACATCTAAAATATCCCCTTCCTTGAAATCTTTCAGGTAAACTGCGTCAGCAATTGAGACAGCAACTTCGGATTCTTCTTTTGCTATGTCAACTGCTTTGCCATTTGACTGAATTCCTTCCACCTTACCGATGATATTTCCGTTATGCTCTATTATTGCTCCAACCACCAAGCGCCCGTCTATAACCCGAACACCAACGACTGCTGGCTTGGAACTCCTGAATATGAAGTTTGGAAGTACCTTGAAGCTACAGGGATAAACTATGCCTTTTAGCAACTTGTCTTTTTCCTGTCTTTTAAACTTCTCTAGCCAATCTTGATAGTCCTCAATTAATTTATATATGATATTGTTTTTAAATATAGGGATTTGCAACTTTTCTATTTCATCCAGAAATTCTTGTTCAATCTTCACGTCGAATAGAAAAAGAACTCCCTGCTCCTTGTTCTGCTCGTGAAGTATCTTTAGCTCCAAAAGGTCCTTGCTTGAAAAATCACCAAGACCGGAGTTGGCGATTGGAATACACTCTGTGTCCAACAATTTGTGTAAGGCCTCAAGGGAGCCCAAAGTGTCTGCCTTGACAAACGCACCAGTGCTACCTTTTGTTAAACAAGAATATGTTTTTATCTTTAGGTCTTCAACAGCTTTATTATCATCTGCTGAGACAATCACAGCGCCTGGAAGGCATTCCGATATGTTTGGGGCAACAACCTTTACACCTGCAGCTGCACATATATCGTTACATTTTACAAACTTGCATTTTTTATCAACAGCAGACATGAAATTTGGCTTTAACAGGGCTTTCACCTTCGTGGTCATTATCCCGCCTCTTGTAGGAAAACAAATTTCGTCTTTCACCTTTAAACAACCTTGATAGACTATAACATCTGCTGTTGCTCCTATCCCTTTAACTTCATCTAGTTCCAGCACAGCTCCCTGCATGTAATCGTTTTCATCAATAGTTAGCCTCTTACCAAGAAATTTCTGGCTTAAGACAGCAAGAAACAAGATGATTTCTGAAAGCCCAAGCCCATATAGGATGCTTGCTGGTATCACAACTACTTGCTTTGTGAAATCCGTAACCCTATCAAACCTTTCAGCAGTAAACCCTTTGTCATAAAGTTGTCCGACAATCCTATAAACAAGCTCATCTATTTTATCTGAAACTGCCTTTGTCTGACTATTTAAACAATCAGTTATATTGTTAACTGTCTTTTCAAACCCGAAAATTAAATCAATCTTATTTGCAACTACAATAAAAGGCACCTTGTACATCTTCAAAAGGTCTATTGTCTGGATGTCTTGCGCCTGCAGACCCTTATTGATGTCTGTAACCAAAACCACAAGGTCAGCCAATGCCCCACCCCTCTCCCTTAGGTTGTCAAAAGCGTTGTGCCCAGGTGTGTCAATGAACAGCAAGCCAGGTATATTCAACTCAAAATTGTATTTCTTTATTAACTCCCCACTGAATTTATTTACTGTCTCAATTGTTATCTCTGTTGCGCCGATGTGCTGTGTTATCTTACCGATTTCCTTGTCTACTATGGAGGTACCTTTGATCATGTCTAGGAAAGTGGTCTTTCCTGAGTCTATATGACCCATAACTGTAATTATCGGTTGTCTGTAGACTATAGTCAATCACATCCTGAAATTTCAGAGGGCGCACCAAACCAAAAATAGAGAAAAAAATTATTGCACGCTCTGTTGTTTCTTTCTGTGTCTTTGCTTTTCTATGTGATATATATCTGTCCATCTTGTCTTTAATGGCTTATACTTTTTATTTAATTGGTTTTTTTTGCATTTGCTTGAACAAAAATAACTTACTGTGCCATCTTTCTTTGCAAAGATGATGCCAGTGCCTCTCTTTATTTCCTTGCCACAGAATGTGCAGTTCATTTGATTTCACCTACCCTTTTGCAATTACCGACCCCTTGCATCCTTTGCTTCTGACTCTGGATTCATCAAGACAAGGACATCGCCTTTCTTTACAGTGCCCTTTACATTCCTTTTCTTGATTCTTCCTTTCTCAAAGCCCTCTAGTATCCTGCAAAGGACTTGTGTCGCCTCGCCCCTTGAGCCAGTTCTCCCGACAATCTCAACAACCTCGGCTGGAACCCCTTCATCTGGCATAATTATTCAACTCCTGTTTTTATTCTTTTTTTTCCTCTGCGCTCTTTTTTTCTTGGACATCCTTTTTAGCAGGCTGCTTCTTTTCAACTGGCTTTTTCTCAGGGGTTTTCTTCTCCTCTGGCTTTGGCTTAGCTGAGGCACCACCGCTTATCTCCTCTATCTTTGAAAGCAAGGAGCTAAACTCTTTTTTTAGCACACCTTCATCTACAACTGCAACTGCACTCGCCTTTGCAGAGATACCAGCTAGCTTCCCAAGCTCTTCCCTTGTCTGGACATAGGTGAAAGGAATGTTCTTTTCCTTGCAGATTACAGGAATATGCATTACAATTTCAGCTGGGGAAATGTCTTGGGCAAGAACCACAAGCTTTGCTGTGCTTCTCTCAATTGCTTTTGTAACCTCATTGATTCCAATCTTTAGTTTCCCTGACTTGGAAATCTTTGTGAGGGTGTCTATCTGAAGATTCCTAAGCTCCTCAGGTACTGAAAACTTAACAAACTCTTGCATATTTTAAAACCTCCAAATTACTTTTTTTCATCGGCTTTTTTCTTTAGAAAAAAGATGTATTATAATATATTTATTATAAAGTAAGCTTTTTAAATAGATTTATAGTTTTATTAGTTTATGATACCAAAAGAAATATTGAAGGAAGTAAAAACGCAGGAACTGCTCTCCCTTTGCTTAAGAAGGCAAATTGGCGCTGTTATTGTAAAAGATGGAAAGGTTGTTGCTTGTGGGCACAATGGGAACAGCAAAAAGCTAAAGCCCTGCAAGGATATTGGCTGCGCAAAGAATTACTTTAAGGTCAGGCCTGGGCAAAGAAACGAGCTGTGCACTGGTGTGTGTGCTGAGCAAAGGGCAATCATTACTGCATTAAAGAAAGGCATTGACTTAAATGAAGCTAAACTTTATTGCAGTTATTCTCCATGCACTATCTGCTCAAGGCTTTTAGTGGAACTTGGTTTTAGCGAGGTGCATTATCTCAGGAACTATGGGGACCCACTCTCCAAGCAGATATTACTGCTTGGTGGTGTGAAAAGAGAAAAAGAAAGATAATTGAAATATTATTTTGTAATTGTAATATTTGTCATTCTTGTGTCTGTAAATGTATTCCCTTCTTTCTCTGCATGTAATTGAACATAAATCAAAACCTCGCCGTGCCCACCAAATGCTGAGGCAGGATAACCTATTGCATCAAGACAATTTGTATCTAAAATCAGGCTTCCTTCTTGCCCAGTAGTTAAATTATGATAATACCAATCACATGAGACCGAAGAAAGATTAGATATGTTGCTTTGAGTTAACCCTGTCCTAGCGCTAATCCAATCAACTGGTGTATATAATGTGTCCCGTGCTGGGAATTGCATATCCAAAGGTAAAATACCATTACCCCAATTACTCCTAAGATCGGCTATCACTGTTAATCCATCACTTACTATCTCTTCTATACCGTTAGTTGCTTTAACATAAAAATGAAACATGCTAACTGGGGATGAACCATCAAACCAAAAGCCATTACATGAAGGGTTATAACATACTTGAACTAACTCCGAAAAATTGTCTCCTGTATATACAATTCCATCCTTTGGCATATCATATGCCCAATTGTAGTTAAAATCATTAGTTACATCTTGCCCAAACCGGTCTGTTGTTTTTGCATATAAATACATTGGCGTGTGTGCTGCTAAAAATTCAAACGGAATGCCTCCTGGAAGGGTTGGAGATAGAATTGATACAATATAACTTGGCTCTTTTATTTCTTTGCTTATCGAGCTTATAATCTCTTGCTCTGGGCTTCCTATTGGGGACACAAAATATGTAAATAAATATATCCCTGCGGATTTACAAGAAAACCTTGTTGTTATACTATATACCCCAGATGCTTCTTCTGGTTCTAATAAACCAATATTTTCAAATGTAGAACCATACACTCCATTGTATTTGCAATTCATTGACCCAAAACCATCCTTTTCTATTGTGATTTTAGTTAGCTCCATATCTGGTGTTTGTGTGGATAATTTAATTTCAAAATATTCATTGAGTAAGGAACTGCTGTTTGGGATTAATTCTAAAGTAATGGTTTCTGAATACCCACTGCTACAATCTTCTGGACAATCAATCATTGTTTCTGTGGCATCACATGTGCCATCCCCACAAGATGACCCTTCGGGTGGTTCTTCCATACCAGGTTCTTCCATACCAATAGCGCTGGATGCTATCTGCTGTTCGTCGTTGTAGATTAAAGAACCCTCTATGCTATTATAGATGTCTCCATTAGTGCTGTTTCTGTCTTGCTGTGTGCCTGGGTCTGTAACAAAGATGTTCCTCACATTGCTAAGATAAAACATGCCAAAGATTACAGAACCGATCACAAGCACACCAAAAATAATCAATACTTCTAAAGAACCCTGCCCTCTCTTCGTGGATATCATCTTTCTAACACCCTTTTTTAAGTTAAAATTACCAATGGCACAACTGCAACTGCGCATGATAAGCTCCCTAATATATCAAGTGCATCAGTTACCTGAG
>JAKQHQ010000022.1 GCA_029557995.1 archaeon
GAAAGCGCTTTCTTTTGTAAAAAGAAAGGGCTTCTAGAGCAATACAATATCTGGCTGGGCGCGAGCTCATAAAAACCCAATGGTTTTTAGGATGCCAAGAAATCGCTGATGCGATTTGTTGGGCACGACCGCAACGGGCTCAGTCAGAGCAATACCCAATCTGGCTGGGCGCGAGCTCACCGCAACGGGCTCTCGGACATCTACCCTCCCGAAAATGATACTACCCCTTAAGGTCTATTATATTACTATCTGCCTTAAAGGGAAAGAAAAGAAATGTAATGAAAAGATGTGGAAATCATGGAGAATAGATTATGCCTGCTTGATTGCAATTATGAGAAGGAAAGGGCAAGGGTTGTGCTTTACTTTGGTAAAGACCCTCTTGATAAATCCTATGAGTTTGTGTATAAATGCTCGTTTTTCCCATATTTTACTGTCGGACTGAAAAACGAACTTGTGTCTGAACTGCTCTTTGATTTTAAAAAGGACATCTCCATCAAGAGCATTGAAGACAAGACAAAGGTGCTAGCAAGGGATTTTGAAACTCTTGCAAAGACAGCAAAACTCCTGCAACAGACAACAGGCAAAAACATAATACTTATAGAACCTGAAAGACAGTTTCTGGTGAGAAATAATTGGAGCTATTACGATTCTTTCCTTGTCTCTAAAGACATACTCAATAAAGTCAACAGCGAAGATTTCATACATTCTGCAATAAGCAACTACACCAAACGGATAGACGAGGAAGAGAGGATAAAACTTGTAGTACCACTCACTAGAAAACTGCTGTTAAGTAACCTCCTGAAAGTAAAGCCAGAAAGTAATATCAAGAACGATCAGATACTCAACACCCTCTTTGAAAACGAGTTTTTCTATGCTGAACTGACATTGAGAAACGCAAACAATTTTTACTACCAGACAAAAAAACAATATATCAAGGAGCATATCAACCTTGACTTCTCAAATGTCCTGCCATACCTCTTGACTAACAGGTTCGGAAACATCGGCTATGACACACTTAATTGCCCTTGCTGTAAGCCAAAAGACATATTTGACGAGAATGTCTTGCCCTCCTCACTTGTAAAGGTGGAGTTCAACAAGTCAGGCTTTTATTTTGTGTCCTGCGACGAATCTTGGGCATTGGAATACCACAACAGCAAAGAGAAAAAAGAAAACAGGGAATACTATAAAAAACAGAATGGCTTAGTTTCCTATCCAATAGGACCTTTTACAAAAGGGGAAACAGAATATATCCTTTTGACAGATGCAGTAAGGATGAGCAATACCAACGAATGCAAGATACTTGATTGCAAGGATTGGCTATCCTGGACTTGCAAAAGGCAAGAGTCATTTGTCTCACGGCTAATCAACGAGCTTATAAGAAAGCAACAAGGTATTGAGGGCTCAATAAACATAAGCTCAACCCTTGGCTACGGCTCTGGGGATTTCAAAAGCTCTAGGGCTCTTGAGGAAAACCCCTTGTACATACAATATCTTACAGAATATTCTCTGCTCAACTCACTTATAGAGGAAATCCCAAGATTTCTCCAGCATAAAAACACAAAGTTCTATTCTTTGGAAATTGACAATGCAATAAGGTCAATAACCTACGACACTATAAGCAAGATAAACAAAGGAAACGAAGTGCTTTTATTAAACAAAAATAGCATGCAATTGAGAAACAAGAAGCTTCTTGTGAAAATCAATCAGGCCTTCCCAAGAATGAACCTACCAATACCTCGGCTTGTGACTTGCTGAAAAGAAAGAAAAAGAAAAGTAAGCTTAAAAACTTACTTATTCAATCTTATCTCTATTGCCGAAACTTTCATCGGGGTGTTGTTCTCTGTAGTTATCTCTTCTGTTGAGATTGAAAGGTCTGTAACCTTCACTGAGTTTACAAACTTGTTCTTGACGATTTCTGCGACATCTACTGCCTTTGAGATTGTCTTCCCTCTTGCTTTTATGACCACTGTGTTTGTCCCTTGGTTGAATTGAGTTATCACAGCAAGAACATAGGACATTGTCCCTTTTTTCCCTATATATATTGTGTTTCCTTCTATATCGCTCATAGTTATTTCTCCCCCTTTTTCATATTGTTTAATAGGTATATATAATATTCAAGCAAAATGTTTAAAAACAGGCATTTTAGAATTTTTTATGTATTTCCTTTAGGGCTTTTGCAAGCAAGTCAATATCATGCTTTGTGTTGTAAAAATAAAAGGACGCCCTCACAAGCCCTTCTTTGTTGAACCTTGAAATAATTGGCTCAGCACAATGCATCCCTGCCCTTGTGGCTATGTTACTGTAATCCCCCAAAAGTGTGGAAAGCTCCCTAGAGTTTATACCCTCCATATCAAACAGCACGATAGACCCTTGCATTTTAGGGTTCTTTGGGTTGTAAATGGTTACGCCCTCAAGGTTTAGCTTGTCTAATGCGTATTCCAAAAGTTTTTTGTCATTATATGCTATGCTGTCCATGCCAAGCCTTTCAAGGTAATCAATTGCAGCAATTGTCCCAAAAGCACCAGATATGTTTGGCGTGCCTGCCTCAAACTTGCTAGGCAAATCATTCCATGTTGCTTTTTCCAAACTGACATGGGCTATCATGTCCCCACCAAACCTTACTGGGCTTAGGTTTTCAAGAAGCTTTCCCCTAGCAACCAGCACTCCTACACCTGTTGGTCCAAGCATCTTATGAGCTGTGCATACAAAGAAATCTACTCTTAGCTTTTTAAAATCAATCTTTTTATGCGGGGCAGATTGTGAACCGTCAACACAGACAAGTATGCCTCTGCCTTTTAGAAAATCAACAATCTCCTTAACTGGTGCTATTGTTGCTATGGTGTTTGAGATGTGTGCAAAGGTTACAAGTTTTGTTCTTGGAGTCACTTTCTTTTTGAAGTCATCAAGGTCAAAGTTGTAATCCCGCGTGATTTCAACAAACTTTAACTTTAGCCCAAGCTTCTGGCAAAGGAATTGCCAAGGCACTAAGTTAGAGTGGTGCTCGTAGACTGTTGTTAAAATCTCGTCTCCCTTCTTGAAGTAATTGCTGTTGTAAAGCATGTACATTAACATATTAAGTGCGTCCGTGCTGTTGCCTGTAAGTATCACTTCCCTTGGAGAACAATTAAAGAACCTAGCAAGCCTTTCATGGCATTCTTCATAAACAGCACTGGCTTCCTGCGAGAGCCTATAAACCCCTCGATGGATATTTACTGGGCATTCCTTGTAATAATAATCCATTGCCTCAATAACCTGTCTTGGCTTTAGGCTTGTTGCTGCATTGTCTAGATACACTACCTTGTCCAAGACAGGGAAGTCCTTTCTGTATTTGCTAAAATTCATAGTCCCCTCAATCCTTAAAAAATGCTAAAAACTTCTGGTCTCTCTTCATCAAGTCGCTGATCTTTTGCTTGGAGTGCTTGCTATAATAATCTGTAAAGTATACTGGGTTACCCATATAAGTGTGTTTACTGAAAAACTCTTCAAGCGTCATGTCCCCATAGGACTTTATAAAATCAGAGACCCTCATCTTGTTAAGCTCAAGCCTCTTGCCTTTCCCTATACGGAATAGGGTTGTATGTTTGCCATCTTTTCTAATTAGAGAATACTTTTTTATTGTCCTTTGATGCACAGCCATGGCTTTCCCCTCAAATCTATATGATAGACAATCTTTTTAAATAAATATGGAACACTATATATTATATGGAGTGATTCTTTTTTTAAAAAAAACTATCAAATGCTGAATATATATGAAGATACCAAAAACCATCAAAACATATTGTAAAAAATGCAAGAAGCATACTGAGCACAAGCTTACTCAGTACAAGGCAAGAAGTGCAAGAAAGCTGTCAATAGGCACAAGAAAAAATATAAGAAAACACAAGACCGGCTACGGCGGTATGGCCAAGCACATAGCAACTGTGAAAAAACAGAACAAAAAACCTGTCTTTACAGCTGAATGTACCGTATGCAAGGCAAAGCACTATTTTGTGATACCAAAGAAGATGAAGAAGACTGAGTTTAATGCATAAACTTGGTTTCTTTAATCTTTTTAAATTCATCTATAGTAAATTTATAGTATGAAATTAGACAACATCTACAAGTTTGTGGCAGCCACTTTTGCTATCGCCTATTTCATAGGGCTTGTCACAGGGCTTGTGGTTAACTGGTCGCAAGATGCTGTTATAAAAGAAGAGGATATAACCAAGTCGTTTTACCTCACTGGGCAATTCAGTTTCAAACAGCTGTTTACTGAAAACCTTGTCACCTCAGCCAAGATAGTGCCATTGCCTTTCTCTTACATAATCATAGCCACGAACTATGGGTTTTCCCATGCCAGTTATCTTATATCGCCTTTCTTGGGGCAGATAAAGCTAGCTGTGCTCTTGATACCGCAGATATTTTATTTTATTGGGTTTATCTTGTTTTCAGCAATCGGGTTGAAATTGATTGCGACAATCATACTTTTTGTAATAAACAAATGGCTCTTGAAAGGCAAGTCACGCAAGACGAAAATCGTCTTTTTCCGGAAAGATGATGTACTGTTTTTCTATCTTGCTCTGCTTAGCATTGCCCTTGGGACAACAATACAGACCTACCTTTCAAAGGTGTTTTTCATTTTTTTAATAAACTTCCAGTTCATAACATATGTGCTAATTGTCCTGATGTATCTAATGCTTGTTGCTGTGTCCTTATTTGTAATCTATACAACTATAAGATACCTCATAAAAACGCTTAGCGGAAGTGAGAAACTATGAGTTTGGACTTTGAAGACAAAGACATCATTGTAGGTAGAACCCTTGACCATATAAAAAAATACGGTAAGACCGCAACTGGCTATATTGGCAAGGTTGTGGTATCTGGTGGAGACGAGCCTGTGCTTGGGAAAAATGTGCTAATGGACCTTTCAAGACCACATGTTGCAATCATCTGTGGGAAAAGGGGTGGTGGGAAGTCCTACACAATGTCTGTGATTATTGAGGAGTTTGCTAAGCAACCCTTTGAGGTCAAGGAAAGGCTTTCTGTGATTGTTATTGATACTGTAGGGATTTTCTGGACAATGAAATACCCTAACGAAGAGCAGAAAGGGCTTCTTGAGAAATGGGGGCTTAAGCCAGAAGCCATAGATATTAGAAATCTTGTGCCTTTCGGCAAGAAAGAATTTTACAGCATGAAGAACCTTCCATATGATGGCTATTTCTCAATCAAGACGTCGCAGATGGATATTGAAGATTGGCTTGGAATCTTTAGGCTAACTTGGAAAGACCAGGAGTCCGCCTTGCTTTCAAGGACCTTGGAAAAGATCAAGGAAAAGACTGGCACTCTCTATGACATTAACGACATAATCAACGAGATAAAAAAAGACCAGGAGACCACCAAAGATGTAATCAACTCACTGAACAACAGAATGCTTGTGGCTAAGTCCTGGGGGCTTTTTTCAAAGACAGGAACCACTATGAAGGAGTTTGCAAAGCCTGGAACAATAACAATTGTAGACACAAGCACTTACAAAGAGTCAATAGGTATGGAATCCATTAAGGAGCTTATTGTGGGTATACTTGGAAAGCGGCTTTACGAGGAGAGAATGCTTTACAGAAAGGAGGAAGAAATGGGTTTAGTGTCTGGCGGGAGAAAAGAAAGCGAGATGCCAATTGTTTGGCTGATGATAGATGAGGCACATATGTTCATGCCTTCAGACAGGCAGTCAATGGCACTTGATGTGCTACTGCAATGGGTGAGGGTAGGACGACAGCCAGGGCTTTCCCTGCTTCTTGCAACACAACGACCTAACAAACTTCATTCCGAAGCAATCTCGCAATGTGATTTCTTTTTAAGCACTAGAATGACTGCCCAAGAAGACATAATGGCAGTCTCCACCATAAGGCCAAGCTACCTAAACATACCAATGGACAAGTTTTACGGACAGATGCCAAAAGAGCAGGGCTATGCAATACTGTTAGACGACAACTCAGAAAAGGTCATGCTTATAAAAATCAGACCAAGAACTACCTGGGATGGCGGAAAGACAGCAAACGTGTTCATTGACTAACTTTGCGATTCAAAAGCTTCTGAAAATCCCTATTTTATGGGGCTGGCTTTCATTCATCAAGCAACTTGCCATCAAACTCTTTAGCTATTGAGTCAGCAAGCTTGATCTTCTGGCTTGTTGCCTCTATGTGCAAGACATTGTCCTTCTCAAAGTAGATTACAAAACCCTCGCAAGCTAATCTAAATTTTAGGTTCTGAGATTTTAGGATCTCGTCAAATATCAGGTCAATGTTAGACGCTGGGACAATAATGTCAATTCCTGCCTTTCTCCCACCAACTAGCGTTGCTATGTTAGTAAGGTCAATAGTACCTACAACAGAAAACTTAAGCACAAACTCCTCAAGGTTAAAAGAGTCAACAATCTTTTTAAGGTACTCCCTTGATTTCTTGGAGTTTTCAAAGACAACAGTCCTGTAACTCCTGAATGTCTCAAGAAAGTCGTTCCCTTCATGTAATATCTTTTCGTAACTATCAATCTCGTCTTTTAAGTTTTCAATGAGGGCTAGCATCTTCTTGTAAAGCCCAACAAGCTCCCGCTTCTTGACCTCTTCTTCAACAATCGGGTTAAACAAGGGCTCTTTCTCACTTAGATCCTCTAGCAATCTGATGTCCTTTGATATAGAATCAAGAATCTCGTTAATAGGCTTATACAGCTCCAAAACCTTATTTGTCTTATAAAGCCCTTTATTAAGGGAATCAAACAACTTGGACAACCTAGAATCAATTTCTGGCATAAACTTACCTCGTTTTTTCTATTTCCTAAAATAGCTATATATGTTTAGATAAGAAACTATATTTAAAGGTATTTTTTTGTGAAAAAAAACTCTAAAAACGCGATTTCAGCTCAAGATGACAATGATATACAGCAATCGCTCCTTGGCTTGCAGAGGTGAGCACCTGCTTTAGCTCTGTGCTGTTTGTCGCATCCCCAACAGCAAAGATGCCTGAAATACTTGTCTTTTGGGTTTTGTCAACAACAATGTAATTTTCAGAATCCAAGACTAGACCAAGCTTTGCCAAAAGCTCTGTGTTTGGAACCATACCTATCTCTATAAACAGCCCGTCTAGCTGAATCACCTTGCTTGCGCTTGTCCTGATGCCTGTTAGTTGCCCAGAACCCAAAAGCTCAGTTATCTCTGTGTTGTACAAAACCTCAATCTTAGGGTTACTGAGGACATGCTTGACCCACACATCCTCTGCCCTTAACTTATCTTTTCTGTAGATAAGATAAACCTTTTTTGCAAGGTCTGCCAATAAAAGTGCAGAAGTAACTGCTGAGTCGCTCCCACCCACAACTCCAACAACCTTGCCCTTGTAAAGCCAGCCATCGCATGTTGCACAATAGCTTATGCCCTTGCCTATTAGCTCGCCCTCCCTTTCAATGCCAAGCTTCTTTTTTGTACGTCCAATAGCCAAAATTACTTTTCTTGCGTTCACTGTTCTCCGGTCAGTATTAACAATGAAACAATCACCATTCTTTGCTATATCCATTACCTTTTCAAATTCAATCTCAGCTCCTAAAGCTTTAGCCTGCTCAATGAACTTATCAGCAAGCTCAAGGCCTGAAATCTCTTTAAAGCCAGGGTAGTTGCTGATTATGTGTGCCAAGCCCATCGCCCCGCCAAAAGAATCAGAAAATAGAATGGTTTTTAGCCCATACCTTGAGGCATAGATTGCTGAAGTAAGCCCTGACGACCCGCCACCAACAATTACTATATCATAAATCGTTTTGCCAATTTCTTTTCCATTGCAAGCTTGCGTAATCATTCTAGTTGCCTCCAACAATAAATAAGTAATTTGGCTAATGAAACTGCTTTTTAACGGTTTAGAAAAAAAAAGAAAAGCCTAAAGGCAAGCCAAGCCTTATGTGCCTTTAAGTATCGATGTCAAGCTTTAGCTTGGACTTTAGCTCCCTATACCTGTTTCTGATTGTAACTTCAGTTACCCCAGCTACCGTCGCGACCTCTTTTTGGGTTCTTCTTTCCCCAACCATCAAAGCAGCTATATAGACAGCAGCAGCAGCAACGCCAGTTGGACCCCTGCCGGAGATCAGCCCAGAATTGATTGCCTTCTTCACGATATCCTTTCCCTTCTCCTCAACAGCCCCAGAAAGCCCCAAGACAGAGGTAAACCTTGAGATGTAATAGGTTGGGTCAGTAAGTGGTACTGCTATGTCCAATTCCTTGACTATGAACCTATATGTTCTTCCAATCTCTTTTTTTGTAAGCCCTGACGCCTCTGCCATCTCGTTTAATGTCCTTGGCACATTATAGGTCCTACATACTGAGTATAACACTGCAGCAACAACTGCCTCAATCAACCTACCTCTTATCAAGCCCTTTTCAACTGTCTTTCTGTAAAGCAAGGCAGCAGTCTCTACTAAAGAGTCTGGGATATTAAGATAGGAGCCCATCCTTCGCAGTTCTGTAAGGGCAATTGAAAGGTTTCTCTGCATGGAGTTTGAGATTGATGATCTCTTATGCCATTTTATAAGCCTATACATCTGTGCCCTTGACTTTGAGGAAAGCTTGTTTCCACGCAGGTCCCTTCCTGACCTCTCAATCATTGTCTCAAGGCCTTTGTTTATCTTAACATATTTCATTGGTGAGCCAGACCTGGTCTGCTCAGACATAGGGGACTGGTCAAAGTTTCTCCATTCCTTGCCCATATCAACCATGTCCTCGCTTATAATCGTATGACAGTTCTTACATATGAGTTCCCCTGTCCTTGGGTCCTTGTATACCTTGTCCTTCCCACACTCAGGACATTTCATAGTCATTCTAATCACTCCTTTTGCGTTTTTAATTTCTCTTTTCGTGTATTTCAAAAATAGAACTTGCAATCACAACAAACCATAACAAAGCAAATCTATATAAATATATATTGTTTTACCTTATATATATAGGTTTCGTTTCTCAAGATTTTGCAAGGTCTCGGCTTTATAGAATCAGGTGCCGAGCTCATTCTTTTTTGATGTCTATGTTGCTACTTGTAAGTGTGGGTCTTAAAAGAAGCCTTAGTGGGTCTTTTTCTGGATATCTTATTACTGCATCGTTACCATATATCATCTCAATCCTGACATCTGTTATATTTTTGTTCAAAAAGTCATTAAGGTGCTCTGAACTTATAATATAGCTTAGCTTTGGGTTTTGTTGCAAGAGCGTTATCAGCTCATTACCAATAAAACTATTGTTTACAACAGCTGGCAACTCAGGAAGCACAATCAGTAGCTCCTCTTTTGTTTCTTCTGAAATCTTTTTAATCATGTAAAACACATAGTAAACATAAAAGGGGTCAGATGTATTAATTTGGAAAATCTTCCCAGCCCCTATGTTTTTGTAGGGGTTTTCAAAAACCTGGGAGATATCTGTATCCCCAAAACAAGAACCATATTTGTCGTTAAGTATATTCATTTTGGCAATAATTCTCCATTTCTCAAAATCAGTTATTTCATCCGTGATGTCAAGCCTTATGATTTTATCTATCAGCTCTGAGATATCCTTGATGTCTGAAGTATAGCAGATATCTATTATCTTTTGTGAAATGCCAGTAAACCTAAACTCATTGATGAATGCACCTTTTGGTATCGCATGCAGTGGTAGCTTAAACTTGAAATATTCATAGTTATTTGATGGAAAGCCAAATGGCGAAACCTTCATATCAAAGTCAGATAACAGCTCCTCTTTTTGCTGAGGATAAGAAATTGTTCTAAAGACCCCAGTACTATCAAACGCAACTACCTTTCTGAACGACAATAGATAGTTCTCGCAGATGAGCTTTATTGCAAATACCCTTTCATCAAGGGTTCCATTAACTACACATACCGAGTTTAAGGTCTCAAGGCTTGTGTTGATTGCTACGCCGTTCTTTTTGCCAAGTAACAGCTTGTCAATGGATGACATAACTGATAAGTCAGGGGAGATTGGCTGATTGGCTAAAGCTTTCACCACAAAAGGATCTGAAAAGAAAATGTTCTTCACATTTGTTGGAAGCATTTTTAGAGATATTAACTTTATATCATAGGACTTCACAATAGATATGATGGAGCCTGTGGTCTTGTTTAACTGCGTGATTTTTTTTTCAATGTAATTATTTAGGTCTTGCCCATCAATTGCTTCTGTCTCTGTGTTTAATATCAAAAACTTATAGGTATTTTTCTCGCCGATGTCAAAATGCTTTTGATATACTATGCATTGGCTTGGGAGTGTTTCGGCAAATGTCTCTATGTCGCCCTCAACAGAAAACGCCTTGTAAAGTTGCACGATTGCTGTTGTACTATCCTTAGGTCTTACAACTGATACGATTATGTCCTCTTCATAGTATATAGAAAGCCCTCTGTCTCCATATTTTCCTTCAAATAAGGTGTTCCAAGTGTTTATAGATTGCATAGCTATATTTATATTTAAATCAAAACATTTAAATAAATAATATATTATATATCTTTAAGAAAAAGACCTAAAAAAGATCAAAAATGGTAGATATCTCTATAATCAAGGAAACAATTGAAGAATTGCTAAGTGCAAATGTGGATAAGGACACTATATTTGCTACGCTTAAAGATATCGGTGCAGAGCTTGGGGATATTGAAAAATGCTATAGAGAACTGACCGAACCAAAAGAGGAAATAAAAAAAAATGAAAGCACTACTGTTGTAAAGGCAACCCCGCAAAATGAAAATGTTGTGGAAAAAAGGGCAACCCCGCAAAATGAAAATGTTGTGGAAAAAATACAGGTAGAAGCACTAACGCCGTCTACAACAACCGAAGAGCTGGAACAAGCAACAAACGAAATTACGGATATTGAGCCGGAAACCAAAAATGAGAACCCACTCGTTTCAAAACCTCAAGAGACCATCTATCTTAATCAAGACAATGAAAACATAGAGCTCATAAAAAAGCAAATAATAGAATTTGATAGCATGCTTTCTGAGATAAAGGCACAGTTAAGTGGGCTCACAAAAATCATGAGGGACATCCTTGAGGAAAACAGAAACATACTTAACAAGCTAAAATAGTTTAGTGACCACCAAGCATCTTCAGTAAATCATCATAACTGCCAGCGTCAGTATCTTCACCTTTCTTTTTTGAGCCAAACTTTGTGGCCACCACGATTATAAATACCAAGACACCAGCTAGATACCACCAATATCCTGCTATCTCTCCGGTCTTTATGAAAACAAGCAAAAGAAGCAATAAAACAAAAATAAGGTTTGACAAGCTTGGGCAAAACAGGGAGTAGATGATCACTATAAGTACTGAAAAGAAGTCATAGTTATATTGCGAAGAAATTATCATCACAAGGGAGATTATGAAAAAGTTAAGGATGTCCAAAAAGTTTCACCAACCTTATTTTTTTGTAGAAAATAAACTCTTCACCCCGCTCTTTATATTACTACCAAAAATGTAGTAAATAAATACCGCAAGAGCTACAAGCCATATCATGCTTGGATACCTGTAAAACAAGAGAAACACAAGAAAGCCAGTTATTAGGATTGCTATCAGCTCATTACCTATTTGCCTTTTTGTCCAGACATAGATGGATATGGAAAAGACTATGAACAAGATTACCCAGATTGTGTCCTCAAAAGTTGTAGCTAAAAATAAATAACTCATTTATTTCATCTACTTTGCTTTTCTATTGTTTGACCTATTTGATGGCCTATTCTTTTCTGTGCCTTTGCCTTTCTTGTCAAGACCCCTGTTTTTCTTGCCAGCGCTTGTCAACCCCTTGTAGACCCTACCTCTGTTTTGTGGCCAGCATATCCAGTTTAAGTCTTTATCATTGACAATGCTTGGGTGCGCAGGGTCAACCAATATAACCTCATAGTATTTCTGCTGCCCATCTTCCCCAACTAAGTATGAGTTAAGCACCTCCATCCCTGGGAACTTAGATGCAGCCCTAAGCTCTGCAATCCTCTGGATAGATATTCTCCTAGTTACTTTGTTAACCCCCATTCTTTTTGGCTTTCTGCCATTTGAGGGCCTGCGGATAAGCCCAGAACCCTTTCTTAACTTAACCAAGGCTACAATTACCCCTTGCTTTGCTTTATAGCCAAGCTCCCTAGCCCTTGGAATATTTGTAGGGGTATCAAGCTTCTGCACAGATTGCTTGCTATGCCTATAACCAATCAACCTTTCAGTGTATAGCTTCTTATAATTGTAATCTTCATCCTTTTGTTTTTTGAACTCCTTTTGGAAAGTTTTATCTATGTATTTAGTAGCAGTTGTCATTTTCGCACCTATTTTTTAAATTATGTTACCATATAATATATAACTATAAAGAACAGAAATCTTTATATATTGGTTGTTAAGATAAGCAAATTGCTTGCTTATTTTTGAAAAAAGAATAAAATCCTGAAAATATATGCAATTATTCCTATCAAAATCCGCAAAGAAAAAAGCTGTATCTGCTGGGGTAATTATTGCCTTTTTTTTAATTATTGCTGTAATATTGGTATGGCCATTATTAAAGTATGTGACAAAACCTACACAATTAAGGGCGCTTACCGAGCAGTTTAGTTTCTGGGCACCAGCCATCTTCATATTACTACAAGTTTTTCAGATGGTTTTTCTTGTAATACCTGGCTCAACCATTCTTATAGCTGGTGGCTATGCCTTTGGAAATGTTAGTATAATCTACTCGCTTATTGGCATAATGATTGGCTCGTTTATTGTTTTCCAGCTTGGACGGCTGTTTGGCAGACCTTTTCTAGAAAGTATATTTGACAAGAAGGTGTTTAAAAAGATAGATAACAAGTCAAACACAATCGGAAAAACGCTTTTCATATTGTTTCTGATACCTCCGCTACCGCACGATACATTTAGCCTTGTTGCAGGCATAACAAACATCAGCCTTAAAAAATACATGCTGATATCCTTTGTAGGGAGATTGCCGTTAATTGTGTTTTATTCTGTAATGGGAAACCAGCTTACAAAACTTAATCTATTTTATTCTTTAC
>JAKQHQ010000029.1 GCA_029557995.1 archaeon
TTTAGGCATACTGCTAAGCTTTCTTGGCTTTAGTTGTAACTTGCCAAGCTTTCTTTTTTTTGTTTGTATTTGCCATATTTACTGTAGGTATTTATCGGCTCAATACAAACAGATTTAAGAAAATGAGTTATTTGAGAATAATTGACTTTGTTATCCCGCCGGCTGTCTTAAAAATCGTTCCAGATTTTGTGTTAAGTGTTGCTAAGATAACTGGGGTTTGGTTTTCTGAAAAAACAAACTTGCAATCAATAGAGTTTTCTATAAAAAAACCTGACAACAATAGCAAAGATGCTATAGCAACAAAGACAAATAGCTTATTCATGGTTTTAATCACAATATATATTATAATGTAGAAATCTATTTAAATCAAGCTGATTACTTGTGACTTCAGGCAACAACCCTGTCAAGCTTCAGGCAACAACCCTGTCAATTATGAAGTCAGGTGAGAACTTTTCTAGGTCAGTATAGCCCTGCCCTGTGCCTATATAAAAGATTGGCTTTTTCAGCTCGCTAAGTATGGAGATTGCGACACCGCCTTTTGGGTCAGTATCTAGCTTGGTGAGTATCACGCCATCAACCCCTATCTCTTTTTCAAAGCCAGACACCTGTTCAACTATGGCCTGCCCAGCCTGTGCCTCGCCGATATAGATTATCATGTCTGGGTGAACAACCCTTTTTATCTTCTTTAGCTCCTGCATAAGGTTGGTGTTGTTTTCCTGCCTGCCAGCAGTATCAATAAGCACAAAGTCAATGTTGTTTGCCTTTGCGGAGGTAACAGCATCAAAGGCAACTGCTGCAGGGTCAGAGCCATAGCCTTGCTTTATTATCTTTACGCCTATGGCACTAGCGTGTTTTTCAAGCTGGTCAATGCTTCCTGCACGAAAGGTGTCTGCAGAGGCAAGTATAACAGAATGATTTTGGCTCTTGTAAAAGTTTGCAAACTTGGAGATGGTTGTTGTCTTTCCAGCGCCGTTCGGACCAATAAACATTATTACAAAGGGCTTTTTGTTTTTCATGTAATTATTGATGTCGCAGTCAATGTCAAGCTGGGACTTAAGGGAGTCCCTTATGTGGCTTTTGATGTCCTCAAGCGTATTGTCCTTTGAGAAAGAGGCATTTACAAGTTTTTCCTGCATGTCTTTGCAAATGTTTTCTGCGGAGATTAGTGAGACATCTGCTTCAAGCAGGGATAACTCAAACTCTTTAAGAAACTCAGAGAGCTCCTTTTCAGAAAGCTTTACCTTGCTTGAGAATATGCTTTTGATAGATGTTGCAAGGGATTTCTTGAGCTCTGTGGATTTTTTTATTGTAAGCTCGTCAGTTGGGGCTGCTTGTATAGAGATGTCTTTTGGAACCTCTCTTTCCTCAACCTTTGGTGGCTTAAGCTCCTCAACTGGTTTAGCTGGGGTTTCTGGGATTGGTCTAAGCTCAGAGGGCAACTGCGGAACTTGCCTTTCCTCAGCTGGCAGTTGTGGTTTTGGCTTTGGCTTGAATATACCAAAGAAGGGATGGCGTTCCTTAGGGGGGTGTAGCGCCTCTTGCTGTCCAAGAATTTGTGTGATTTCTGCCTGCTCTTGCGGTATAGCTTTAGCTTCTGGCTGCTGCTGTTCAGCCAAGCTCTGTAGCTGTTCAGCTGATTCAGGGGGCTGGCTTAGCTCAGGAGGCTGGCCTAGCTCAGGGGACTGGCCTAGCGCGGCTTCCTGCTCCTCTGCTTTTTCCTTAGCTTTACCGAAAAGTTTGTCTGTAAAGCCCTTAAACTTGCTTTTTAAAAGGTCAAACATTTTTCAAAAGCACCTATCGCCTACTATTAAATATTCAGATTGTTGGCGTTGCTTGTTTTTCTGATTCCTTTAACTGCATCTCCCTGAACACCGACGATATCTTGTCAAGCAATTGCGCTGTCTGGTTATAAGAATTTATAAGTTTTTTTCTTGTGTCTTCCAGCTCCTTCCTTCTCTTCCCTATATCTTCAAGCACGTCCTTTACACCCTTTTCTGTCATTACCTGCCCAGGAAGCATAACTTTTATTTGCGCCTTGCTTACTATTTCGCACTCAATAAATATTCCAGCTCCAACATTGACAAGAAGCTTCTCTTTGTCCTTTACTTTTTCTATAGCTGTAAGGGCAGTTTCTGCCTTGCTCATCTCAGTGAGTATGCCCTCTATCTGCTCAACCCTTTGTGTAATCCCCTGTAGCTCCTTTTCTTTGCTTTGGTACAGCTTCATCGTCTGCTTTTTATCCAGCTTTATGGTCTTTCTAACATTCCCTTTCTCCTCTGCTTTCTTACTCATTTTTACAGCACCTCATTTAATGTCAACTATCAAGTCATCAATTTTAGTCATCTCAATATTACTTGTGGTATGCCCAACCAAGAGCCCCTGGCTATTTCCGATTGCATCGTTACCTACAAAAAGGTCACCATAGTTTGCTGTTATTGCAACCCCAGGTGCCTTAAACATTTTTTTAAGATAATTAAACTCCCTTGGCTCAACCCTTGGATTCACCAAAAATAAGTGCTCGTTTACATATATTGAACTTCCAGGAAGATCCAACCCTATGCATTGCCTCTGCTCAATCTGGATATTAAAAAAACTCTTTATACTCTTTATGGTCTCTTCTGGTAGTAGCTGGCTTGCGATTGCATAATTTGAATTCATCGCCACAAGGTTCCCAAATGCGTTGTTTTGACTAACTAACAGCTTGACTTTAAGCCCTTCCTTTTCCAAAAGCTCTATCTCCTCTGGATAGATACTGTTTTTCTCAGCAATCACCCTCTCCCCTGCACCGCACAAATAAACCCCTACAAGAGGCGAGTGATTGATGCTTGCCTTAACTACTTTTACATTCAAGGTGTCTTCAATCTTTCTTTCCTCTTTTGGCTGTATTGCTATCGGCACAATACATATTTTTTCCGTGCAATACGAATAGATGTTAAGGAAAGGTGTATTACATATCGTTGACCTATCTAACCTCATTCTTCTACCTTTTTATTTTTTTTCTTCTTCTGGCTTTGCCTTTGTGGCAACACCTTTCTTCTCTGGGGCTTTCTTGCTTTCAGGGGCTTTTCTAAACTCCTTGAAGGCCTTTGAATCCTTCAAGAATACATACACCTTGCCATCTTCGTTTCTTAGGCTCACTTCAATCTTTCTTGGCGGTTTTTGGATGCTTCTTTTCCAAACATATTCATTAACCTCATTAGATAGGACTATATCTTTTCTATCTTTTCTTGTATGCTTTTTCATGAAGCTATATATCACAGAAATCGCATTGTTCGCTCTTCTGGTTCTCGGCTTGTTTGTATAAACCTTATCCAAAGGTATTACATAGCTATCGCTTGGCATAAATTATCACACTCACTTCCTTTTTTTGACAGCTTTTGTATTTCTTACAATCGTTGTATTCCTTGTTTTCTTTACAACCCTTCTTGCTGTCTTATTTTTTTTACCACTTGTTCTTTTTGTCTTGAGAACAGAATCCTTCTTCTTTAGCAAAAGCTTATCGTAATCCTTTCCGAACTCTGTCTGCCTCCAGTTTCTCTTCTGTTTTCTGTTCCAGATTCTCTTACCTGCCTTCTGGACAATCCATATTGGTGTGTTCAGATAGCCTGGCCCAACCTTCTCTCTTTGGGCAACCAAAAACTCTTTCTTTTCCCTTGTCTTTTTCCTTGCCATCAGTTCTCACTCTCGCTCTCTTTCTTTTTCTGTGGCTTCCCCCTTGCCTTCTCGGAAACAACCTCTGACTTTGTCTCCTTTGAAAAGCTAGCTTCCTTCTCTTTCTTTACAATTTTGTATGTGTCTGGATTCTTCAAGATTTCAGTTGCAATCTTGTCTAAGTATTTCTGTCCTTGCGGTGTTATTACCCTGCCTTTCTTTTCAGCGGACTTTGTAACAAAACCTAATTTTTCCAGATCTTGAAGGCAAACCCTTATTATCTTGCCACCAGCTTTCTTGAATATTTCTGGCTTTACCCCCCTGTTCTTTTTCCCTCCATAATATGTTCTGAGGGAATTTACTGTTGTCTTGTCATTTATTGCAACTTTTCTAAGAATCGATGCCATCCTTACGTACCACCAGTCCTTGTCCTGTGGTGCCTTTTCCCTATTACTGCCTGTCTTTACAAACTTTGCAAAGTCCGGAGCTAGAACCTTCTTGTTATTCTTCAGGTCCTTTGCTATCTCTGCAATAATAATCTGTGCAGGCACATCCTTTACATTCGCCAAGATATTCACCTCAATATGTTTTTTTGTAACCACTCTTCAAAACGGCTTTTTTTAAGTCATTTTGAAAAAATATGTTTCGCATTACTGCTGAGTTTTAAGCAAAAGGTAAAACTTTTGCTAAAAACAAGTATTAACTATTATATTTATAGAATGGTTTCCTTTAAAAATGAATTGTTTTACTATAGCATGCTTTCTATTATGCTGGCATGAGCTAATATCGGTGTCATTGCATTAGCTATGATGTCTGTCCTAACCTTCCCTTTTGTTAACTCAGAGTATTTGCTTGATATTTCCCAAAGCTCTTTATTTAATTGCCTTAGCTTTGCTCCATATGCTTTTCTTGCCTCTGGGTTTATTGTGTTTATAATGCTCTTTAGCTTTGCTAGACTATCATTGCTATTGGCTACACTTGTAAAGATTTTGCATGTATAACTCTTGATTGCTTTGTTTAGTTTTACTTCTTCAGGCTTTTTTAAATCCACTACTTTATCCAAGCCTACTTCAAACATATTCAATAACAGCTTTCTTTCTATTATACTGCTTGGCCTGCACCCTTCCACATTACACAATGTAGAGGGCACACCATGTGCAATCAACTTTTTGTCTAGTGCCTCCAAGAATTTAGCCACCTTTAATACTCTCTCTTCCCTAGATGTGTTCCCCATAGCCAACTGCCTGTATAATGTCACACCTTTGCTTGTAAATTTCTCTAGCTCTTTAATTGTTAGACCACCTTTATGCACAGGCCTCTTTTTTAATCTTAGCCTTGCTTTAGGTTTCTTGTAAGATTGCATTTATATTCAGACCTTTATTTTCTTTATGTTATTGCATTCTAAGCAATGAAGCTTTAGGTATTTTACTTTCTTGTGGTTTTTTGTTTCTGTTACTACCCTTGCCTTTGTGTTGCCTGCTGTCCTTATTGCATAACAATATTTGCATACCTTCAGGTGTATGCTTTGCGGAACCCTGTAATTTATCTTCTTTGAGATATCAAAAGCCAGTTGCACATACTCTGCTGTATATGGGTTACCTGTCTTGCACTCCTGTTCAAAAATAGCAAAATCTATCAAATAGGAAATCCTTTTCTTGAGGTTGTCTTTTGTTTCAGGCATAATAATCAAGAATGCACCCGCCGGGGTTTGAACCCGAGTCGAAAGATTGGCAATCTTCCATACTAACCGCTATACTACAGGTGCTCAAT
>JAKQHQ010000020.1 GCA_029557995.1 archaeon
ATCTGGCTAACGAGTATGAGGCAAGGAACTCTGCTATAAAGGTGATTGTGCAAGAGGACAGCGCAGAGATGGTGTTAAGACCAGAGTATGCTAGGTATACGCAGTTTGCAGTAGGTAAGCAACTAACCAAGTCCGAGCTAAAGACGCTTGCTCTCATTGCCCTTAACAGCCCAGTTGCGCAATACAAGATTACAAGAAAAAGACCAAGCGAGCACATATCCACTCTAAAAGAGCTTGGGTTGATACAGGCAACTAAGACAGGCAGAAAGAACATCTTAAACACAACCAAAAAATTTGATGTGTTATATAACAAAAAAGCGAAAATATGATTATTAAATTAAGAAAGTAGTGATTAGGAATGAACAGAAAAATTTTGATTTTTATTTTTTTGGTGTTGGTATCTACAAATGTATTTGCATATATCCCAAGGGGAGAGATGAAAATCTTTGCAGTCACCAGCACAAACCAAGGGATGGATGCTAATCTAATTGTGGAGATAAAGCCAGGCACAGGCAAGATTTACTCTAATGTTAATTCGCAGGTTGGCTCGTTAACGCAGGACTCTGAAAGAAATGCAGTTAGTGCTGCTGAAAGGGTAATCCCATCAGCGAAAGGTAAGTATGATTATTTCTTTGAGATTGCATCTGTTGCTACTAGCATAGATGGGCCGTCGGCTGGCGCTGCAATGGCCTTGCTGATTGTCTCTATGCTAAACGATAAAGATCTTTCAGGCAAGGTAAGCATAACAGGCACAATAACAGCAGATGGCTACATAGGTGATGTTGGAGGGATCTCAGCAAAGGCAAAGAAGGCCTCAGAAGTTGGCATCAAACTATTTATGATACCGATAGGCACAAGGCAGCAGGCAATCACTGACGAAAATGGGCAATCACGACTTGTTGACATTATTGACTACGCCTACAGCAACTGGGGCTTGAAAATTGTAGAAGTTGAGACAATTAAAGATATATTGCAATATATAGAGATGGATATTAACGAAATTGACATAAACAGCATACCTGAAAAAAAAGAGGAGATGTATTATCCAGAGAAGATAGAGGTTGCTTATGCAATCCTGCCAATGAGGGGCGTTGTTGACAAATATCTAAGCGATGCAAAAACTCTTTTGGCAAAAACAGAAGCCAGCATAGGCAATAGTACAATCAAGGATACCTCAATAGTTAAGGGATTGTTGTCGCTTGTTGATTATTCAAAAGAAGCCATTGCCTCTGCAGAAAAGGAATCAGAGGGCAATTACCTTTACACATCTGCTAACGAGACATTTATGGCAAAGATTTATTTAATCACTGTTGACGAGGTTGTCAGCAACCCATCAATAACTTCAATAGATTCAACAATCTATAACCTAAGGTTACAAGACATAGAAAACAAGATAGCATTAGCTGAAAACAGATCTAAGCTTTGCTCACTGGACCGTATAGAGTGGTGTGCCAGTGCAAGGCAAAGGATTGTCTGGGCAAAAAACAAGATTAACGACATAAAGTCATCCTCCACTGGCAACACAGGCACAGGCATAGATAAGGTGATGGATTACAGCTATGCTTTAGCGTGGCTAGGGATTGCTAACGATTTTTTGGACATAGCAATCACAAACAACGGTCCAAAGTTTGTTGAAAGTGAGTATTTTAAGGATTTGGCCCAAAAATATATCGTAGACATAGAAAACGAGTTTGTCCTGTCAAACCCAGCAATCACATCAAACGAGGATTTGCAAAGGCGCCTTAAAGCAGCAAAGACAGATTATGAGCTTGGTTGGTATGTCACATCCCTTTATGATGCATCCTCAGCAAAAGCAGTGTTAATGTCAAGTAAAGAAAACGAAAGCGAAGGGTTTGACGAGAATATCTTCCTTGAAAAACACAGCCAACTCATGGAGTTAAGGACACCAGCACATATGGCAAATTCTGAGAATGTCTGGTCAAAGCTGTTTTTTGATCATACCCTGTATTACTATAAGCAGTATCAGTATTTCAAACCAAAAAATGAAGCAAGAGCTGATACATATATCAAGACAGCCAACACGATTGCAAGCCTCTCCAAGGAGCTGTAT
>JAKQHQ010000016.1 GCA_029557995.1 archaeon
TCTTGTCTTTGGGTCTAAAAACTTGTAACTTACTATCTCAGCTGTGGCTTTCGGGTCTGGTGTTCTGTTTGTTATAAGTAAAGCAGTATAGTCCGCTGGACCTTTGCCTGGTGCACTTGCCTTAATCATGCCACTAAGCTCTGATTCCTTGTAAATAAAATCTGTCTTGTTTAGAGAGCTTGTGGTAAAACCCCTGCCCCATGTAAGAACTATTGTCACTAAGATTACAGCAACAAGAACTAAAACAATAACAGAAATAACAGTGGAGAGTGCTTTCTCCTTATGGGTATATATCTTCATATTAATTTCCCTTTTTTATATTTTATATTTTCATAACATAACTTATAACATAACTTTTATTCTTATTTTTATATAATATGTTAAATATATTGCAATCAATATCTTTAAATAGTTTCCATAAGCAAGGTAAACAAGTTAACCCTAAACGCGTTTCATAACATTTATATAATCTTTTATCCAAAATATATTATTACTGAGAATGGTGATTCTTGATGTTAACAGAAGTTTATAAATCTAAAAGGGGCCCAAAAGCCATAATTGAGCATTTTTATGAAAAGGTTGGTATTACAGAAGCGTTTATAGTTGTCTTGGTATCTTTTGTTATCAATATGCTTTTATGCCTTGTCCTGAAGGTTCCAGGGCTTGGCAAGGTATCTGCCTACAATGCCTACTCTTCAATTCTCATTAACTGGCTTTTATTAGGTATTATAATTTACCTTTTAATGTATTTTATAAAAGGAGCAAAAAACCTGCCAAAAAAACCATTCCAGAAAGTGCTTTCCTCTCTTTCCGCCTTCAGGATACCAGCAATAATCTACACAATAATCTCAGCAGCAATAGCTCTTCTTTTCTTAAGTCCATATATCCCTGTATTCCAGGCAATCCTGCAAAACAACCTTCTTGCAACTAGCATGACATTATACCCTGCACTAACAACAGCTAACATAATAGGCATAATACTCTTGGTAGCAGTATCTATAGTTTTTTTAGTGTATGTTACAGTTATGCTTTACCAGTTCAGCAAAACTATATTTGATGTTAAAAACCCAGCACTCAATATTGTTTTAATGCTCTTGGTGCTAGCCATCACGGCGTTATTGGGTTTCATATTTTTATAAATTTGTAGGAAATTATGCTTAATATCTTTAAGAGAAAGGAACTGGAAACTGAACATGCAATTGAGAGGGAAGCAATCTTTGTTGATTCTTTTTACAAGGACAATACCTTATTTGCTGTCCTGAAAACTAATAAAAAAGAAGTACTACCTGTTGACTTTTATCCCTATTTCTATCTTTACACAGATTCTCCACTTACTGATGCAGAAAAAGCCAAGCTCAATGTTAGACAAATAGAATCCAGCCAAAGCATAAGCAAGCTTACATTTAACACAGTTGAGGAGCTTGTCAAGACAAGAAACGAATTACTTGAGACAGATTTTTTCCCAGGCAAGAGCTATAGGCTTTATGAATATGATATACCATTTGTCCTACGTTTTTTTCTTGACAAGGGCTTAGCAAGTTACTGTAATGTCTCTTACATCTTAGAAAACGGAAGGGTAAAAGACATCACAAAGCTAAACACAGAAAAACCAAAGCCAAAATACTGCACATTTGACATAGAGGTACTTGTCTCAAAATCCTTGGCTTTCCCAATACCAGGTAGCGAGCCAATAATTTCAATCTCTTACATGGACTCAGACAAGGAAACAGCTGTGTTTTTCCTATCAGGAGACAATGTAAACCTTGCAGAAAAGCAAGAGGAGCTTAAGGGGAAGTTCCAAACAATTTCTCTTTTCAAGACAGAAAGGGAGCTGATTACTGGCTTTATGGAGTTTATAAAACAGAAAAGCCCAGATGTTGTTTACAGCTATAACGGGATATTTGATTTTGATTACCTTAAAAAGGCCTACAAGGCACTCACTGGAGAGGAATTCACATTTGGCGACTATAGGCTTGTCACCCCCAAGTCCAAGACCAAGCGTGTCAATCTTGAAGGGGCGTTACATATTGATGTTTATGCAATCATGAAGCTTTTGAGATACTTGCAGGTATTTAATTATCCTAAGCTTGACCTTAACACTCTTTACTCAAGGTTGACAGGGAAGAGAAAGCTGTCCCTTCCACCAAAGGAGATGAGGGAGGCCTACCTGTCAGGCGACTACTCAAAGATAATTGAGTATAACTTGGACGATGTCTCTGCCACACAGGAGCTTGCAGATAATTATAGCCCAATAATCTATGAATTGGCTGACTTCATCAACTACCCTGTTTATGATCTAGTTTTCTCTTCGGCTGGCGCAATGGTTGAAAGGCTTTTTACCAGGTATTACTACAACAACAAAAAGATAATCCCAAACAAGCCAACGCCAGAGACGATAGCCGAAAGACAGAAGTTCTCGTTTAGTGGGGCGTTTGTCAAGGCGCCAATCTCAGGCATACATAAGAATCTTGCTGTGCTTGACTTTCGCAGTTATCATATCTCTTTGATAATTTCCTATAACTTGAGCCCAGAGACAGTTGACTGCCAGTGTTGCAAAGACAATCCATTTGCAGTGATTGGAAGCCACCACACATGCAGGAAGCAAGGGTTTGTCCCAATAATCCTTGAGGAGCTACTTACATTGCGCTCAAAATACAAGGAACAGGCAAAGAGCTTGCCAATGGACAGTTCAGATTACAGAGAAATTTACGCCAAGCAATACGCCTTAAAGATTTTTCTTGCAGCAACATATGGTTATATGGGCTTTCCTGGTGCAAGGTGGTATTCAAAACCAACCTTGGAGATAATGTATTCTCTTGTAAGGTCAAAGATACAAGAAACAATCAAACAGCTTGAGGACATGGGTTACATCGTTGTTTATGGGGATACGGACTCCTGTTTTATTGAGTACAAGTCCATTGACAAGCTAAAGGAAGACATTAGAAAGATAAACGAAAATCTTCCAAAGCCAATGTCCTTGGAGCTCGAGGGTGTATATCAATCAGGCATATTCGTGCAGTCAAGGGGGAAGGACAGAGTAGCAAAAAAGAAATATGCACTTCTTGACTACAATGACAACCTTAAGATTAAGGGCTTTGAATATGTCAGGCATGACTGGTGCTTGCTTGTCAAAGAGACGCAAAAGGAAATCTTAAAGCTCATCCTAAAAGAGCAGGACCCAAAAAAAGCACTCAAGTACCTTCAGCTTGTAATCTCTGACCTCAAAAGCAAGGAAATACCAAACTCTAAACTTGTTATCCAGACCTTTGTGCACAAGTCCCTTGAAAGTTACAAGTCATTAAACCCAGCAATGTCAGCTATTAAAAACGCAAAAGGCATTGGAAAGGCATTCAAGGTTGGCGATCTTGTAGAATACATAGTCACAGAAAAGCCAGGTAAAACAGTTTCTGATAAAGCCATGCTTTCTGAGCTAGTAAGGGAAAAGGACTATGACCCAGATTATTATATCAACAACCAATTGCTACCTGCGCTTCTTCCAATACTTGAAGAGATTGGCATAACAAAGGATGAACTTATCACAAACACCAAGCAAAAAGGTCTTGATGATTTCTATAAATAAGTTTTTTTCTTACTCCAAAGCGCAAGTGTCTCTGGTGAAAATACACCTTCCTCAGTTATGAACTTGTCTATCAGCTCGCTTGGAACTATGTCAAAGCTTGGGTTTTTCAGTCGCAAGCCCTTCGGTCTACCATCCCCTTCATCCCAAATCTCGTTTTCAGCCCTCTCTTCTGTTTCTTCAGTCAGTGAAACAAAGACATCTGACTCCACGCAATGCGTTGATGTCAAGACAATATGCGGTGTCTTAAAATGTCTTGCAACAATGCTTATGCTATAGGTACCAACCTTGTTCATTATGGAGCCATCTTGGAACACGACGTCTGCACCTGTTAAAAAAAAGTCAATCTTTTTCATATAGGCAGACACAGCAGAGTCAACAATCTGCGTGGTCTTTATCCCATAGTCGCACAACGCCTTAGCAGTAATCCTCCCCTGAAACCTAGGCCTAGTCTCAGTACAGAACACCTCAAAATCAGCTCCAAGGTCGTAAGCCCTCTTTAACGCATTCTCAACAAGATTGGAGTGGCAATGCGTTAGCACAACCGAACCATTAGTTATGAGCTGGGCAGCGTAGTCAGCGATTTGCTCATTGCCTTTTGCTACAGTGCTTTCATAATTGTTTATGCAATCAATAAGATAGCTCCTGTCTTTGATGCTTGGGTACTTGCTTGCCATATCCCAGATATAGGTAAGTGAGTTTCTTAGCTTTGGTTCGTTTGGCCTCTGGGACATTAAATAATTGATATTTTCCACAAGCTCGCCCAAGAAATCATTCATATCTAACTTACTTTTGTTAATAAGCTCCTTGATCACATTTATTGCAGAGGCCTCAATCTTGCTTGCACCTTGTATCTTTATATCTTTTATGTCCTTGCCTATCCTTGCTACCTCTAAATCAATCATAAATGTTCATAGCCTCCTATAAATCATAAAATAGATTTATATTTAAAGCTTTCTCCACTATAAATATTATATCTTTTTTTAAGAATATTTTATTTTGTTTGCTTAAATATAAGAGAAGAGAGGAGAGCAAGTTTGAATGGAACACCAGCAAGCAGGGTTGTTGCAGAAGACAGTAACAGCGAAAAGATACAGTTAAGCGACGACGAGGACTTAGCTGAATTTTTAAAAGCGTCCCTGCCAAACATCTATGTAGTTGGTATTGGCGGGTCAGGTGGGAATAGCCTTGAAAGAATGACCCAGACAGGCATTGACGGCGCTGTGATGATTGCAATGAACACTGATGCCCAGGCGCTCTTAAAGATAAAGGTAGAAAAGAAAATGCTTATAGGTAAGAAAACCACGAAAGGTCTTGGGGCTGGCTCAAACCCCGAGGTTGGCAAGCTGGCTGCTGAAGAATCAAAGGAGGATATCAGGATAGCCCTAAAAAATGCGGATATGGTGTTTGTTACCTGCGGACTTGGCGGTGGCACAGGCACAGGTGGGATTGCAGAAGTTGCTAAGATTGCAAAGGAGAAAAATGCACTTTGTATAGGCGTAGTTACCTTGCCGTTTGCTGTTGAGGGAAAGCAAAGGATAGAGAATGCTCTGTCAGGTCTTGAAAAATTAAAAAAAGAGGTTGACACTCTCATAGTAATACCAAATGACAAAATCTTGGAGATTGCACCAGATTTACCATTACAGGTTGCTTTCCAAGAGGTTGACAAGATCTTGACGCAGGCAGTGAAAGGCATAGTTGAGCTTGTGACAAAGGCAGGCATAATCAATCTTGACTTTGCTGACCTTAGGACCATACTCACAAACGGTGGGCTTGCAATGATTGGAGTTGGCGAGAGTTCTGTACATAAGACAACCACTGACTCAAGGGCAATTGAGGCAGTTGAGAACGCGCTCACCTCACCGTTACTTGACATTGAGATTGGGCTGGCAACTAAGGCCTTGGTGAATGTGCTTGGGGGGTTAGACATGACCTTAAAGGAGGCAGAGGTGATTGTTGAAACAGTTGCCTCAAGGATAAACCCTGACGCCCACATAATCTGGGGTGCGATGATTGATGAGGACGTGCCAAGGAACACCATTAAAGTAATGACTGTGATTGCTGGTGCTGACATTTCCTATTTGAGTGACATTGTTGGAAATTCAGTAGGCAAAGCCAAGCAAGATAATAAATTATAAATTGTGATTAAAACATGGCAAACAAGATAAAGGAGTTTTTTGAGTCCTCTAAAAGGATACTCTTGATTTCAAAAAAGCCATCCAATAAAGAGTTCTGGGCGATGGCAAAAGTGGTTGGTCTTGGGATGATAATAATTGGTGTTATTGGCTTTATAGTGAGATTACTAATGAACTTAGTAAGTGGTGTGGTATGATTTTCACAATCAGGACAACTGTCGGGCAGGAGAGAGTAGTCATAGATATCTTATACCACAAGACAAAGGAGGAGGGTTTGTCTGTCTACTCCTTGGTTGAAATGGCTGACCTCAAGGGCTACATCTTGATAGAGGCGGACTCTGAAAAAACAGTTGAGCTGTTGATACATAATGTCCCACATATCAAAGGTGGGCAAATGGTTGCTGGAAACATAAACATCCAAGAGATTGCAGGTATCTTAGAGTCAAGACCTTTAATGAGCTCTATAAAGCCAGGGCAGACAGTAGAGATAATTCTTGGTCCATTCAAGGGGTCAAGGGCGAAAGTCACAAGGGTGAATGTTGCTAAAGAAGAGGTTGTTATTGAATTGTTTGATGCAACAGTCAAGGTTCCAATAACAATGAAGGCAGAAAACATTAAGCTATTAAATTGAAAATGGAGAAGTGAACTAAACTATGCCAACAATAAAAGTATTAGTAGACGCAGGGAAGGCAAATGCTGGACCACCATTGGGTCCTGCTTTGGGTCCCTTGGGTATCAATACAATGGATGTTGTTAAGGAGATAAACAACAAGACAAAAGAGCTTGACGGTATGCAAGTGCCTGTTAAGGTGCATGTAAACCTGGACAAAAGCTTTTCTGTGGAGGTTGGCTCTCCGCTCACAAGTGCCTTATTGAAAAAAGAGCTTTCCTTGAAAAAGGCATCAGGCAAAGCTGGAACCGAAACAGCTGGAGACATAAGCATTGACAAGCTATTAAAGGTTGCAAAAGCCAAATATGGGCAGTTGAATGCAAGAAGCATGAAGGCAGCTGTAAGAGAGATAATTGGCACATGCAGGTCACTTGGGCTCACAATTGACAAGAAAAGTCCAGCAGATGCTCTTAAAGACCTAAATTCTGGGAAATACGATTCCTTGTTTTAGGTTTTTTCTTATTCTTTTTAATTTAGCTATTTTTATAAACCTTACATATAGTATATTAATATAAGGTGATTAAACATAAAAAAGATATTATTGGCTTTTTCCTTGCTTTTGATTCTTGGCTTTGTATCTGCAGGAGATTATTACATTAGCGATATAGAGGTTCCAAAGATTGCTTACGAAGACCAGAATATTTGGATAAACATTGACCTTGTAAACAACTCTTCATTAACCGCAGATATAGACCTTGATATCAATTTTTACTCACCAGCAAACACAACCTCCCCAATCTATAGTGTAACAAAACAAAACATCACAGTTAGCGCGAACTCAACTAAAAGTGTAGCCCATCTCCTAGTTTTAAGCGACACCAACGCATCAAATTCCCCACATCTTGTGCGTGTTACAATAATAAACACAGATGATAATCCTTCAAATAACAGGATGCAAAAATGGATAACAGTTTCAAAAGGGCAAAGAAAAACACCAGTGCCAGATATGCCAATAGCCTTGGGCTTACTTGCTGGGTTTTTTGTTTTATTTATTATAAACAGGAATAAGCGAACAGGTTATGAATGAAGAGGAAATAGAAATTTTAAGGAGATCTGGACTGATAAATAACAAGGCCCAAAAGCTTGCCCAAAAAATAACAAGACCTGGCATAAGCTTTATGGAGCTTGGCACAAAGATTGAGGCATTTATAAGGGATGCTGGGGCAGTCCCTGCCTGGCCAGTCAACCTTTCAGTTAATGAGCAAGCAGCGCACAACAGCTATAGCCCAGAAGAGATTACAAGAATCAATGAGGCAGATGTCCTAAAAGTGGATATTGGTGTTTCAATTGATGGTTACATAACAGACTCTTCGCAGACCTTTGTGTTCAGTAAAGAAAATGAAAAGTTAAGAGAGGCCAGCATACAGGCCCTGCTGTCAGCCAAGGGGTATATACTGGAAAACCCAAAGACAGCAAAAATATCTGAGCTTGGTAAGCTCATTGAAGAAAAGATAAAGAGTTATGGTTATAGCTCTATATCAAATCTTACAGGGCACACAATCACTAGATACACAGCACACGACTACCCATCTATCCCAAACGTGGCTAACAACAGCAATATATTTTTAAAAGACATCGGCTCATGGTTTGCTGTTGAACCATTTGCAAGCACAGGGAAGGGTTATGTGACCGAAGGTGCACAAATATATATTTTCAGATTTGAGGAGGAGCACCCCATACGAAACCAAAGTGCCAGAATGCTCTTAGAAGAGATAAAAGCATTTAACGGCTTGGCTTTTTCAGAGTATTGGGTAGGTAAAAATATGTCTCCATTTGATAGGAAGATAGGCATAAGAGAGCTCCTGAAATCAGGCATAATCGCAGCCTATCCTGTCTTGGTTGAAAAGCCAGGTGTCCTTATCTCTCAAGCTGAAACCACATTTTTAGTTACAGAAAACCAGGCAATAGATCTTGTGGAAATTGATGAATTATTAAAATGATTAACTATGTCAAAAGAGTTGTTCAGAGCAAAAAATATTATTAAGGTCATATTAATTATATTCTCCACAATCTTTTGGATATACTTCTTGATGGCTTCACGAGTAACAATAGACACTTTGATAATCTTTGATATCGCTTCAATATTCAATTCCATATTCAACTGGAACTTCTTGTTATTCCTTTTGTTTTTTCCCTTGTCTTCTGTGATAATGCTATGTGCTGGATTAAATAGCAACAATAAGGAGATACTAATAACCATACTTGTTTCTATGTTGTTTGTGATATCATTTTCTGCTGTGTTTTTAGGCATTGATATTTATTTTATTCTGTTCTTGGTTTTATACACTATTGCGCACATAATTACAGCGATAATGATTAGAAATAAGTCAAAAGAAGGCTACAAAAACCTTTACGAACTAACCAGCTCCATGCTTTCAAGGTTGACAGCGTTTCTAGTTATTGCTTTTTTTATAGTTGGTTTTTTTTATATCTTGCCAGAGCAGAAAAAAAAAGCAGAAGAGATGGAGTTAGGCATAGTCAACATATTTGTTGCAGATGACCTTAGTGAGTGGCTTGGCACATCATATGCAATAAGCACGCAATGTACAAAGGCAAACCTTGAATATCTAAAGCAATCCAACCAGTTCAAGGCATTAGAAAGAAAGACAGATGAGGAATCCATTGCATTTACTGAGCTCTTGAATGGCATATATGAACAGGTCAACTACCAAAAAACAAAAGAAGATATAAAAGCCATCTACCCAAACCTCAAGTCCACAGACATTAAGTTGCAAGTTGTCAACACCCTAAAAAGCATGCCATTGATTGTTTTGCTTGAGAATTATTTTGCATTGTTATTTATGTTTCTTATTGCGTCCTTGGGTTATACTTACCTAGCAATTGTTTTCTTGTTTTTTGCCTTGTTTGCCTATGTTTTCAATAAGATATTTAAGGAAGAAAAGAAATCATGAAAAGAATATTGTTGCTTGTAATCATCTGTCTGCTGATTACACCAAATATCTTTGCAGTATCCCTCTCTTCTGCGCAGGGCGTTGCAAAGGAATATATGCAAGAGGGGGAATACTTAGATACCTCTTTTTACTATGTGTCATGCGACTCCAATGAGTTTTTTGTAATTGGGGTGATTGACAGCAAGGAGAATCTGAGCTTCTTTGTGCCAGTAGAATCCAGCAACGGGAACGTGGTTTATCAGGACACAGATAAGACAAAAAGCATAATAAAGACAGCCTACCTTCAGAGGGTAGTTAAAACAAAAAAAGGCAATAACTATCTCTCCCAGCAGTTGCTTGACAGGATAGATTACCTTAACACAATATTAACATCAAAGAGCGCAAAGCTTGATGGAGTTATTAGTGCAAACTACTCTGCCACAATAACCCAGAAGGCCAGCAACACAAAAGAGTTGCTTGGGGCGTTGATATCCAATCTCTCAACACTGCATACAAACCTCTCGGCATTGCAAAAACAGCAGTCTGAGTTTTTGGACACACCAAACTGCAAAAAAGCAGACGACCTGCTCTATCTTTACAAAACAGCTTTTTCTGGCTACAACAACCTCATAAAAGCTACCACTGACTATAGGGACTCCATAAATGAGATAATAGAAGTTGTAGTTGCAGATAAGAACACAGACGAAACCACCAAAAACATCTTGCTAAGCTACATTGAGGCACCAAGCACCTTACCTTCAGAAATCAGTTCACTCTCAGATTGGCTATCAAGCACCAACCAGTTCTATCAAGACATCGTCTCGGAGTTTGATAAAACAGGTCCGAACAGCTCAATTGAGCTTCTTGTAGCTAAATTGGCAGTTAGGCATGATTATTACACAGCAAAGACAGCGCTTTACAGCTACGACTCAGACTTGAAAGACAATCTAAACAACATCATTACAAGTATATTAAGCCAGCAAAACGCAGGCACTTGGAAAGACACTAAGACATTGTCCGAGCTTAGCCAGAATTACACGCAAATAGAAGAGCTGTTCAGCAAAGGCAAGTACACTGAAGCGATACCAAGAATAAGCCTTGCTAAAAGCCAAGTCAAAAAAATCGTCAAGGAAGGCACTCAGGAGGCATTATCAGAGCCAAACTACGACTATCTTATGTTTGTTGGTATTGCCTTGCTAGTCTTGGTGTTGTTTATCGTTTTATTCAAGGATATCAACAAGAAGAAAAAAAACAGGAAGAAAAAAAGCAATGTAATTGCCCTTACAGACCCAGAGACCTTGCTCTACAAGAGAGACCCATTCAAATGATGTCCTTTAATTGCTCCTCTGTCTGCTTGTATTTATTCAATTCCAGCTTGAACTCAACATAATCCTTCGGTGGTCTTTTTGTAAGTTCTTCTATGAAAGCAATCCTTTTATTTATAACCTCAAGAATGGTGTTTAGATTAAGGTTGTATTCCCTAGCTATCTTTTTTAATATCTCGCTTCTGTAAGTAATCGGAAGCTCGCCTGTAAATAAATCGCCTTCTTTTCTTGGAACCTTTTTCCTATCTGCTACTGTGCTGTAAACCGCATTGTATTCTATTCTGTTTTCCTTAACATTAAACCCAAGTATCTCATCCAGCTCTTTGATTGTTCTTTTTGTCTCACTGCCTCCGGAAAACCCTGTGACAATCACAAGGTCAAGAGAAGTTAAAAGCGATGGCTCCAATGAAATAGGTGGGGTTATAAGTCTGTTGACCAAGTCATTTACACTTTTAGCGTGCACTGTTGAGAGACAGCAATGTCCAGATGCCATACCCTGGAACATAACTGACATCTCTTCGCCACGTACTTCCCCAACTATTAAGTAATCTGGCCTTTGCCTGAATGATTCTTTCATTAGGTCAAGCATAGTGACTTCGCCGTATTTTTTACCAGAGGAGTCAGGTGGACCAAAGCCAGCCCTAGTTACCTGTGGTACCCAGTTGTCCAACAAAAGGTTGATTTCACGAGTGTCTTCAATTGAGACAACCCTTCTCCCAGATGGGATAAAAGAGGTTATAATGTTTAATAGTGTGGTCTTCCCGCCAGCTGTCGGGCCGATTATAAGCGCAGTCTGCTTAAATTCCATAGCAGTCCAAAGGTAGCCCACAATCTCAGGGGTTATGGTACCGTTATTAATGAGGTCAATAGCAGTCAATGGCTTTTGTGGGAATTTTCTTATAGTAAATGTTGGACCCCTTGTAGAAACATTGCTTGTTAGTGTTGCATTGACACGAGAGCCATCTGGCAAAATAGCATCCAGCAAAGGACTAGCGTAAGAGACATAGCTTCTGCTTAACTGTGCCATCTTTATAACAAACTGCTGTAGTTCCTTTTCAGTCTTGAATACCACGTTTGTCTCTATGTGCCCGTATTTTCTGTGTACAATAAATATAGGGATGTTTGTGCCATCACATTCAATATCTTCAATCAATGGGTCATGCATCAAAGGTTCTATCTTGTCAAGCCCTTTTATCTGCCTGATTATATAGTAGATAATCTTAGATTTTTGAGCAGGGGTTATCTTTGTTTTACTCAATGATTTTTCAATGTTTTTTGTAAGCTGATTTTCCTCTTTTAGGTCAATAAGGGAGATTTTATTGATTAACTCCTGCATAACAGCCTCAAATATTTTCTCTTCTTCTTGCGTAAGCTCAGGTTCTGCAACTATATATTTTCGTGAACTTGCTTTTTCTTCAATAAAGGTATAGGCAAAGCCAGGAATCAGTACTTGGTAATTTTCTGGCAAAAGCTCCTTTGGTTCCTCAAAGGCTGGTGCTGTTTGTTCAGCAACTATCTTTAACTCAGGCGTTTTCTTCTTAGTACCTAATGTATGAAGAAGGTTTTGAAATATGTTTTTGTGTGTCTCTGGAACCTTTATCTCAAGTTTCTTTAGCTTTGGTGGCTCTTCAGTAGTTTTCTTTTTCTCTTTGGTTACTGGCTTTTCTTGAGGCTGGAGTAAATTTTTAAGCAGGTTTTTTATAGGGTTTCTTGCGACAGAGACATATTGCTTGGTATAGTTGATTTCAAGATGTTTCGTGAGTTTAGTTAAAATTACATTGTAATTAATAAATTCTTTGATAAACTCAGAATCTCTTTTTTTAGAATCAGATACAAGCTTTTTTGCTTTCAGTGACCTTGCAAGCTCTTTTTTGTTAACTTCATTATTGTAGAACCTAGATAGAAGCTCCTGCTCTTCTTTTGGTCTGTTATTCTCTATTTCTTTTAATTTATAAATCGTTTCCAGCAGCTTTGAAACTTCTTCTTGGGTAGGTAATTCCATGACTCATCTTTTAAAGCAGTTTTACTTCTTTTCTTTTATTTCTTCCCCGCCATAGGCATCGGTTTTCGCATTGTAAATGTCTTTTAGAGTTGTAAGAACATCAGTGATCTCATTTATGGTTTCAGCAATCTCATCCCATGTTTTCTTTTTGGCAGTAGTGTTTTCTGTTGCCCTTTTCTTGTTCATCTCAAGCATTGTAGCATAAGAGAATTTGCTTATCTCTCCATTGTCAAGTTTTTTCTTGATGTTGTCCAATGCCTTCTTGATGGCCTGGGCATCTTCTTCAGCAAACCTCAAAAGCTCCAGCTTAGCAATGACCACATTACTTTTCTCCTCAATCTTATCTAAAAGTGTTGTTACATCAGCCATAATTACCTACTCCTTTAATTTTTATATATAGTCCCTATATTATTGTTATAGATATTTATATAGTAAACATTCCTTCCTGTTTTATATTCACAATTACATAAATATATATTCATATTGTTTATAAACCTATCTATTTTCTCAGTGGTTTTGTCATTTATGGTCTGTAAAACAACCCCATCAACCACCAAATCGCAGGGTTCTCCTGTATAATTGCTCAAATATATGCTTGTCTCTTTTTCTATAATATTGCACATCTTTACATCATAGTTGTAAGAGCTTATGTAGTTTGAAAAAACCGTATTGAAGGTATCTATGGTGTTTTCATCAATATCGCTCTTGGCACACAGTTTTGAAAACTCTATTTGGTAGTTCTTAATAAGGAATTGCGGACTGCTTATTTTTGGCAGTTTGGTCGGCTTGTTGATGACCAGTATGCCAGTTATAAGTAATATCAATATCATAGTTGTTATGATGTAAGTGAATCCCTTTTTCATGTTTATCTATCATCCCCTAAATTTAGTAAAACAAAAGGTATAATGTTTTGTCTAGGTCATAGAAATAATAGCTTATGTTTTTTTTTGGATTATGTATCCAGTTACTGTTGGAGGTGATACAATCTTCATCAAAGCCATCGCAAACCCTTACGCCAAACTGCAGGTCCATATCATTGTAAAGAAGGCGGTAAATGTTTTCTGCATCTTTGCCATCAACTAAATGCCTGAACCCATCATCTTGTCCCTTGCTAAGTAATAAAGTTCTTGTATAATCTGGTACCTCAATAGCTTTGTACTCGCTAGTGTAAGTTTCAATTGCAAAAAAAACAAACGAAAGCAAAAGCATTATTGCGATTGCAACTTCAAAGGTCTTTGTCATATTACCTTACCATTCCATCAAACATATTCCATACAAAAGAGTAGTATTTTTCTTTATCGTCGTCTTCTGCGAGGTATTCTGGCGGTATTGCATAGTAGGCAATCAAATTAGAGTTGCTTGTGACTATGCCCTCAAACACCTTGCCGTAATTTTTGGTTTTGTCGGTCTCGTCAAAGAGGTTTGCCCCATATTCTATCATCAATGGTGTTGGGTTTGGTTCTGTTTTCTTGACTATAGAATAGTTGTCATATATTTGAAGGCCACTTCTAATTCCATAGGTCAAAGGGTGCGTATCAGAAACAACAACCAGCTTGCCACTATATACCTCTTTTGTGCAGTTTCGCACATTACAGAAGTTTGTGATATAGTTTACTCCCAAGAATTTATTGAAGTAGATTATCATGTTTTCGTCAGTTACCCTAACCCAAGGATTGTTTGCGTCCACACTACCTTCTTGACCTAATAGATTGTCCCCGTCATAAGGGACAGTCCCAGCATCGCCTATCCAGACAATACGCCCGCCCTGAGATGCATAGTTCTGGAAGGTTAAAAGTTGTATGGTTGAGATTTTTTTTGCCTTTTCAACAATCACCAAACTGACATTCTTCAGTTGCTCTGGATTTAGATACCTTATGTCTGCAATTGTTGGGTGTATTGCAATACCTTTTTTGTCAGAGAGAAGCTGCTTTAGGAGCTCTGGGTTTCCCAATCCTTCATCGTCAGTTGGGTCATGAAGTATGAGAACACTTGGCTGGTTTCTGCCAGTCACTATTGTCATAACCCCCCAATACACCTCACAGGCACCTGGTATTGCCCTGCATCTAATATTGCCTGTCCAGATAAAGATAAATATGACTATGATGACCACAACCAAAAGAAATATCAACCTCACAAGCCATTTATTGTTAGCAGGTTTTTTTCCCATAGTTTCCCCTATAAAATATAAAAATAGATTAATATAAAATGCTTTTGGTTTTATAAAATATATATAAAACCAAGAAATATGTGAATGCTTATGAAAATGCAGTACTCAAAAAACACAGCGCAAGGTCCAAGCTCGGCAGTTGGGATTATGAAGTTTAAAGAAGGCACGAAAGGGCCAAGCTTGACCCCAGAGCTTGTAATTGGTATAGCCATAGGGGTAGCTATAGTAATATTGATTGCAAAGTTCGCCTTTTCACTTTAATTAAAATGTCTTGAGCTCAACAGCAACATTCTCTGCAAAGCCGTTACTGTATAAAAGCTTTGTGAAGTTTTTATAGACCTTTCCGGTTGGTCTGTCAGCTTTGTTTTCCAAGTAAGTTACTTTGTTGTATAGCCTTATGTAAAAGGACTGACTGGAAAGAGAATCAAACTTTTCTTTGCTTATTATGTGTTCTGTGGTTTTGGTTATGCTTAGCTTTGGGATGCTTGGGAAATCCCCTGCAATTCCATCAAGCTGAAACCTTATTTTTATAACAGTATCAGACTGGCAAGAGCCGATAGTTATCTTTTTGTTTTTGTAGTTGTAGTTACAGTCAACAGGAAGCAAGGTGTTTTTATCAAAAAACTCAACAAGCATCTTTTTCAGATTGGAATTAAGGTCAATCAACTCAATCTTATTACCTATGAAATCAACCCCACTCTCCACATTGATGTCATACTTTTGTGAGAGGTAGTTTTCCACAAGCAGGCGGTTGGAGTCAGGGAGTGCTACATTATAGATTAGGATCTCTGCGATATCCATGTTTGTTGCTCTTTGGTCAGTCTGCTGTGTTTGCCAAGCGCCAATGCCAATAGTTTTAGTATCTGTTGGCTCAGAAGTCACTGTTCCACTGGCAACAGCGTTTCCTGACCTTATTGTGTGTGTGGTTCCGTTCCTTATGTTTTCTATGATATTCCATTGTCCATCATTAACAGTTATGTACCGCCCCCATGGTTCGGATGATTCCTTTACCCCGCCACCCCAAGAGTTTGAAACCCCATGGTTTCTGCCAAACCAAAAACCACTGCTAAAGGAATGGTCTAATATTCTTTCAAAAGTTGTCACGCTTGACAAGTCGTTAAAGGTAACAAAAATTGTCCAGTCGTCAAAGCTCATCTCTGGGGTCAGCAAGGCTGAGTTATTGAATCTAACTGTTGGCTTTCCATTTATTATGCCCTTTTTAAATATAGGTTTGTTGCCATCGTCTGTTTGTGTTGCATCATAATTGTTGCCACTCATGTCAGGCCATGTGCCTACACTGGCACCATCGCTTAGCTCAAGCGTTGAGGCATCAAGCCAAAGGCCTAGGTTCCCTATTCCATTAATGTTAAGGTCTAGACCTGTGTTTTCGTCTAAGATGAACCCTATGTTTTCATCAGCATCTTTAAACAGCCAGAATTCCTTGCTTTGCGGAAAGAAGGCAAGCTTGTTTTCCTGGGCGTCTGCCTTTACTAGTGTTATGCCTTGGCTGTCTGGGTTGTTAAGGTTCCTATCAAAGTCAAGCCCAAGCATTGAGGTCTTGTTTCCATCTTTGATGGTTATAGCCCCAAGGTCCATTGTGAAGTTTGCGTCAATGTAGTTGCCTGTGACTCTTTGGGAATTGGAGTCAGAGGTTAGGTCGTTATTCAAGTAAATGTAAAGCTCGTCAATCAATGCATTATTATAGCTTGTTGAAAACACAAGCTTTGCTTTTGGGATTTGGTTGGTGTCACTATAGTTACTGTCAGTGTTCCCAGCATTACAAGTTATCAGGTTGTCTTTGGTATAACCGAAAAACACCCTGTGCCAGTCAGTTGTCTTTGAATAGCTTGTGGTTTTTAACAGTGTTTGCGTACCGTTTTCTGTTTTACCGATATATATCGCTGAATCTGAGAACCTGCAGAAGTAATTGTTGCTGTCGCTTGAATGGCTAATGTAAACAGTAAGTAAATCAGAAGTAGTAGATAAAAAGCCAAAATAGTCGTAGATACTTTCGTTAGTAGTTAGAGTTGACGGTTGTTGTAAGAGCAGTATTCCAGCATTGATGTTTCCATCTGGCTCTACAGTCAGGTTGTCCAAATAATCAAAGTCATCAAAGTTTTCATACATCACAAGAACCCCATAAGGCGCGTTTGCAGAAACATTCACATCATAAAAATAATCCTTGTCTTTGATAACCCCATACCTGTAGTTGCCATCCATTAGCCCTATGTTCTGGCTTACCCCAACATAATTTTCTAGCTTATACATATATGGGTATATACCCCAGTCAGGGTTAGCTATGGATACATTGTAGACAGGCACACTCTCAACAGCACTTAGAAAGGCAGTGCCTGAATAGAAGTCATCGTCAGTATTTATAGGCAGGATAGATGAGATTGTCAAAAGAACCAAGACCACCATTATCAAGAACAAAAAGCTTGAGATTATCCAATCTATATAATCCATAAATCATCCAACTGTTATTGTTAAATTAAGTATCTTTTCAATGTTTATTTCAGTGAAAGGGTTTTGGTAGCTTACCTTGATTGCACAAAGCTTGGTGCCAGTTACCACAGAAAGCCCAGACAAGCTTTTGCCTTTAATTATTACAGGTATGTCTGTCTCATCTTTTGGCTGAATATCGTAGTTATCATAGGCATTTGTGACAGCAATCCAGTTTATGCAATTGTTATCCATAAGGTCAAGAATAGTTATGCTGTTTATCCTAACCTTTATCGCGTTCTGGTTATCAACCTTTATAGTAACAAGTTTCTCATCTGTGCTTCCTGTGTTTGAATCATAGCTAAGGGTTTCAGCTGTCTTTGAGAGTGATAGCAAGAACTTGTTTTCTGGTTCTTCTATAATGATTGTGAAATGCAATGTCTTCGGCTCAGGGAGAACTACCCCAGAAAGCACCAAATTACCTTCAATCCTTCCAGCCCTTGCGTCAGCTGGGAGCTTGACAGTTATCTGCCCTTCACTCCTGTCTTTTGCATCTACCCAGAGAGTAAGCTTGTCTGTCTTTATCGCGTTTTGCAAATCAAGGTTGTAGTCAGTGTCTGTTATGTAGTTTGCATCAATGTAGAGCTGCAAATCACTTACGCTTGTGTTGTTTTTTGTATTGTCCACAACGTATTTGAATCTCTTTTCCTCGCCACTTACCATTTTCCCAGCGTTTGCTATTTCAGAGGAGAAGTTTATTACAGGCGCGTTAACAACTTCAAAACGTGATTCTTCTTTCTTACTTTTGTATTTTACGCGAACGCCCAGGTTTTTGGTGCCAAGGTGTTTCTTATCGTTAGGTACCCTAAAGCTCACAAGAACGCTTGTGCTTCTGGCTGGGTATATGGTTTTTCTTGTGGGCGATAGCTCTTCGCCATATTGGTCCACAAACTTGTAAGTTTTATTCTTGAAGTCGTCAAAATCATCAAGACCGGAAAACACAAAATAATCTGTGTTATAGTCCTCGCTTGAGCTTTTGTTTTCTGCAGTTATCTCGCAAGATACTATCTGCTCCAAATACACCTTCTCTGGGCAGGTAAAAGATACAATGCTTAGCTTTATGTCTTTATTAAGAACAACATTAACAACATCGTCTTCGCTTGGTTTGAGAAGTTGGTTTATCTCTGAAGAATAACCGTTAGCCAAAACTCTGTAACGGTAGCTACCACCTTTCTTTAACTTTATTACATCACCTGGGTTTACAATTATCTCTTTGGTGCTTCCTTCTTTGGTGAGCTTTATGGTTGCGTTAACAAACTGATTTTCTGTGTTTTTGACATTAAACTCAATTTCTACTGTGTTAAAGAAAAGATAGTATACAGCAAGCCCAACAAGAGCAAGCACAGCTATAATAATCATTATTTTGAATATTAGTTTTTTACCATTTTTTGATTTGGATTGCGCGGTAGCTGGTTTAAATTTTTCTTTTTCAGAAAAAGGGTCAAAATCAGGCATAATATCACTTTTTAGTCAACATATACCTATTTGCGAGAAGCTCTTTTTTAAGCTCTTTTATAAGGTCTAAGGAGTTTTGCTCTTTTAGCATTGTCTTTGCTTCAAGCTGGTTTATGTCGTAAACAAGCTGTTTAGTATCCCTAGTTAAGTTTTCCAATGTCTTTTCTATCTGTAGCACATGTAGTTTGAAGATAGTTAGATCTTGTTCAGAGGCCTTGTAGCTTTTAAGTAAGTCCTCCTCTAAGCTTGAAATTCTTGAACTCTTTGACTTTTCTTTTGCTTCTATATATCTTAGCTCATCTATTTTTTTGTTCAGCTCAATTATCTGGTTTTCTTTTTTGTCAAGCAAGGCAAGCAGTTCCTCAACAGATCTTTTCTTGTTTATCATATCCACATACTTGTATTCAATCTGTTTTCTTACGCTGTCCAGATATAGATTTAGGTTGTTTATCTCGTTTTTGATTGCCTGCTCAAGATTAAAGTATGCTTCTGGCAAGGAGATTTCGTTTTTGATGTTAACTAAGTAGTTATCTACTTCCTTAGTGTGTAGCTCAAGGAATATTTGCTGTTGTATCTTCCCGCAGAATGCTGAAAAATCATTCTGGAACAATTTTATCTTTTCAGAGTCAATCTCTTTAGAGAACTGTATTGCTGAGTAACCCAAAAGTGAGCCAAGAGTTCTTGAAAGGTTTTCAAGCTCGTCTTTCAGGTTTTTCAGGAACTCAGCCCGCTCTGTTTTTCCAAGCTTGTGTAAGGGGTAGACAAAGCTGTTGTAAACCTTTTCGGCATGCGCCTTTATGTCAATGATGTCCTCAATTATCTTTTCGCCCATATTTTTTCACGAGTTCCCAATATCATTATATATACTAATATATTTAATATTTATGCTTTTATATATATTTACATAGGATGGTGGGAAATTATGGAAATTAAAACTATAGAAAATCTGGCAAAGGCATATTGTGGGGAATGCCAGGCAAGAAACAGATATACATTTTATTCAAAGGTTGCAACAAAGGAAGGGCTCAACCAGATTGCAGACATATTTACAGAAACAGCTGAGCAGGAAAGGGAGCACGCTAAGCAGTTGTTTGTATTGATTAAAGAGCTTAAGGAGAAGTATCACATAAAGACAGAGACAAAGGTTGAAACAGAAGTGCCTGTTATTTATGGAAGCACAAGACAGCATTTGGAGGCAGCGATAGCTGGCGAACATTTTGAATACAGTAAGATGTATCCAGACTTTGCAAATGTTGCTGAAAAAGAAGGGTTTTTAGACATTGCAAAAAGGCTTCGAGCGATTGCTGTCGCAGAAACACACCACGAGGAGCGTTACAAGAAACTGCTTTCAGGGTTGAAGGAAGGCACACTTTTCAAGAAAACAAAAGAGGTTGTCTGGATTTGTATGAAGTGCGGATACATGCATAAGGGAAAGACGCCTCCAAAGGAATGCCCATCCTGTGGGCACCCAACAAATTATTTTAAGATTAAGGATGAGAGCTATTAAGATGAAAGGGGGTTTGAGTAGATATGGTAAAGAAAGGCGAGATTTACAGATGCTCGGTTTGTGGGAACGTAGTTGAGGTCTTAGACGCTGGCGGTGGAACGCTAGTATGTTGCGGTGTGAATATGGAGTTATACCATGACACAAGCGACGAGCAGTTAAAGGAAAAGCACATTCCAATCATAGAAAAGACAGTTGATTCAGTTGTTGTCAGGGTAGGGGAGATACCACACCCAATGACTTTTGAGCATCACATCAACTGGATAGAAGTAAATATTGACGGTTCTGTGTATGTCAAGAAGCTAAATCCTGGAGAAGAGCCAGTTGCAGAGTTCAAGGGAAGCGGTTTCAAGATAAGCGCAAGGTGTCTTTGCAACATCCACGGGGTTTGGAAATCCCAGTAAAAACACACTAATTCTTGGACACGATGCCTTCCCTTCTCCCCTCCATCTCCTCCCTTCAACGCACACCAGTCGCTAGGGAGATAAGGCAAAAGATGCTGGTTTTCTCCTCTTTTCAGGACAGCAAAAGCCAAGACCTATTTAACGAGCTTTGCTTTTGTCTGCTTACCGCAAACTTCAATGCCAAAAAATCACTGGAGATTCAGGGAAAGGCAGGCACTCTCTTCCTCACAGGCACAGAAAAGCAAATTTCTAAGTTTCTTAAAGCCATGGGGCACAGGTTTCCGAATACAAGGGCACGTTTCATTTATCTAGCCCAAGTTCATAAAGACACTCTAAGGGATGAGCTCTTCTCAATCAATGGTAAGCTTGAAAAAAGGGAGTGGCTTGTAAAAAACATAAAAGGGCTTGGCTTTAAGGAGTCTAGTCATTTCTTACGTAATATTGGTTTTTTTGATTATGCAATTATTGATTTTCATATAATTGATATCCTTGCAGGCAACAAGGTAATCAAGCGTCCAAAGAATCTAAATAAGAAAAACTATCTTGCTATTGAAAAAAAGCTACAGGTCTTAGGCAATAAATCTAAGCTAACCCTAGGCGAGCTTGATCTTTACTTATGGTATCTAGAAACAGGTACTATTTATAAATGATTTTTTTTGTAAGACAAATGCTTACATTTATATATATGTTTGACAGTATATATTTATGGGGCAATCAATAAAACTAAAGATTGTAATTGACGCATCATTTTGGATAAATATTGTTTATCTAGAACTAGATAAATACTTAGTTAAATATTTCGATATTTACATGGTTTCTAAAGTCGAAGAAGAAATATTAAATAACAGCGAGCATAAAGTTTATGATTCAGAAGACATGGAAATTTTTTTAGAATTAAAGAATAATAAACAGATATTTATAAAAAATCCAATAAATATTCCAAAGAAATTACTTGATAATTTACAAAGCAATTCAGGAGAGTTGTACACAATTGCTCTTGGTATTGAGAACAAAATAAGCATTTGTATAGATGATGGGAACCCCTATAATTTTTGTTTTAGAGAAGGGTTATCCCCTGTTAATTCAATTGATTTTATTTATTTCTTATATTTAAAGAAAGAAATCAATTCAAAACAATCAATAAATTATATTAATAAATTACAAAGAAGAATAAAGTTAAGTTATATAGAAAAAGCAAAAAAGTTATTTAAGGTGAGAAATTATGACTAAAGAAACAGAATATAAATTAAAAAAGTCAAAAACAATAAGATTATCCGATTCAGCAATTAAAAACATAAATTACATGGTTAATGAAACAAAGATAAGTGAATCTGAGCTATTAAGATCCATGATTGAAAAAGCAATAGAAGAATATAGACTTAAAAAAGCATTTAATGGAATAGAATCAGGAAAAGAATCAATTGCAAATGCTGCTAAGATTGCTGGGTTAAGTTATAGAGATTTCTATGAAAAAATGTTAGAAAATAACATAAAAACAAACTTTAATGAAAAAGCAGTTGGTGTTTCTGGGAAAAAACTTCTTTTAAAAACTAAATAATTCTTTTATGTCTTAAGTTTTCTGTGCCCAAGAAAAGTAATAACCATTGATTTTTCTTTGGAAAAGGGGGTAATGCTTTGTATGATATTCGAACC
>JAKQHQ010000018.1 GCA_029557995.1 archaeon
AATTAGCCAATCATAAGCACAGTAATTACACAAAAATACCAGTAATTACCATTGATTATCTGCTTTTCTAAGCTCATATTTCAAATTAAGACAAGAAATCAAGAGATTTTGTAAAAAGAGATGCAATTAATTCTTTTTAAAGAAATCAAAGTTTATTTTAAGCATTTCTTTTCTGAAAAGAAGGGAGGAAAATAGTTGTTAAATCCGTCCAAGAATTAGTGTGTTTTCTTAATCCCTCCCACACTTTTTTAAAGTTCAATAAGCACATTACTTAAAAAATATTAAAGTAACAATCAGATAACAAAAGCAAGAAATAGCAAACAAATTACAAAAAAACCAGCAAATAGCGGAGGATGGATTTGAACCATCGACCTTCGGGTTATGAGCCCGACGGGCACTCCAGACTGCCCCACCCCGCTTCATTATTTTTGTATTTTTTTTTATTTAAGATAAATTTTGAATTAAAAAAATATCAAGAAAACAGCAAAAGCTTAATATATAATATATATTATATACTCCAAAACTTATATAAATAAAATGTATTTACAAGCTTCAATTAAAATTAGGCACTTTGATTAAGTAAAGTAAATTAATCACAGATATACCCAGTTGTCTTATCTTCTATTTTTTCCAAGATCCCTTGAAGTTTAGTTATTGTTTTCATTATTGCTGTTTTTTTCCTTTTTAGGGATTCAGCAAACTTTTTTGAATCCTTTATCTCCAATGGCTTATTACAATTTGGGCACCTAAAATTATAGGCAGCTGCAACCTCAAAAGGCACATCAACACATTTCTTTGGGCAATAGAAATAATCCCTTCCCTGCTGATACGAAATCTCCTCCTCTATCCTTTTGAGATTTTCTGTCTCATTTTCTATAATTATCTCAATTATTTTTTTGAATTTTATTTCCCAATAAAACTCAAACATATTACTTTCGTTTCTAACTTTCTTATAGCACGCAATCCCCCTGTAATGCAAACTATTGAGTGTGGATCTAATCATTGTTATCTTTACCTTTAGCTTAGCAGCAATCTCTTCAGGGGAATACACCTTATCAGTATCGTAAAGCTTTATTATCTCTAAAGCCAACGGTCCAGCAATCTGCACAAGATGCTGTTTTGTTGTCTTGTCAAGCAGCATCTCCTTTTTAAGTTTATTTAGACCCAAGTTAAGTTTCCCCCCAAAATAAAAGTAGTATATAACTTAAATACCAAACTAATTATAAATTAATTACTTTCTTTTTGTTATTGCTTGGTATAATCTTTATCTTTGTATTTTCAAACTCTAATTTCAAGCAGTCATTATTAAGCATGTACAAGAATATTGCAAGCGCTGAAACCTCGCTGTGTGGCTGGTTTCCTATCGCAACATTATAGTCAGCAACTTCATAATATTCCCTTGGCACCTTTGAGCCACCTACAATTAAAAGCAGGTTTTTCACACTTATGCCCTTTATGTCTTTTATCTTATCAGTAATATTCTCTCCATACATAGTCAAATGTATTACTACCCCTCCAGACTCCTTAAATCTTTTTGCAAACACAAGTGGCTTATCAACATACTCCATCTTGAAATCCCCACCCCATCTCTCTCTCACCTTTTCAACAACATTAACAACTTCATTATCCTGCACTCCAGAATAACAAAACCTTTCTGCGCCAAACGCCCTAGAAACCAAGGCGCAGTGTGTTGTTATCCTCTTGTCCCTAAATGGTCTGTGCCCAAGCCTTAGTATAGTAACTTTATAAATATTTTGAGTCATAAATATTATATTGTGCTATTTGATTTTAAATAAACTACTGTTTATCTAAAAAAACCATTTACATTGGATCTGTAGCTCAGCTTGGTAGAGCACGGGACTTTTAATCCCGGTGTCGAGGGTTCGAATCCCTCCAGGTTCAATAGAGGGCTCGTAGCTCAGCTTGGTAGAGCACAAGACTCTTAATCTTGGTGTCGAGGGTTCAAATCCCTCCGGGCTCAAAACATTGAGATCGTAGCTCAGTCTGGGAGAGCAATAGGCTGAAGACCTATGTGTCGTGGGTTCAAATCCCACCGATCTCATTTTTTCTTTTTTTTTCAAAAAGAGAGAACCAAATGGAAAGGCAAAACTTAACCCCAATGATGAGGCAATACCTGGAGACAAAAAAAACATATCCAGATGGCATCTTGTTATTTAGGGCTGGAGATTTCTATGAGATGTTTTACGACGATGCAAAGCTTGCCTCCCAGATACTTAACATAACCTTGACAAAGAGAGGTAAGGGGGAGACAGAGGCGCCTCTTGCAGGCATACCTTACCATGCAATTGAGCCATACATAACCAAACTAGTAAGACATTGCAAGAAAGTAGTAATATGCGAGCAAGCAGAAGACCCAAGATTTGCAAAAGGGTTAGTTAAGCGTGCAGTAACTAGAGTAATAACCCCAAGCACATTATTTTCAGAGAGTTATGAAAATAATTACCTTTGTTCACTAGCTAGGATAAAAGGAGAGTTTGGTTTTTCCTTGGTTGACATAACAACAGGGCAGTTCTTTGCTAGCAGTTTTGATAATTTTGATGAGGCATTAAACGAGATTGCAATCATAAAGCCAAAAGAGGTTTTGCTTTCTAAAAATTTACTAAATGATTTTGTATTGATTGATGCCTTGAAAAAAGCATTGCCAAATGTTCTTTTCAATTACTCAGATAACCTTGATATTGGGCTCTCTTCATCAAAGCTAAAAGAGCATTTTAAGGTTAGCTCTTTAGAGTCATTTGGGCTCTGTGACAAGCCAGAGGCAATAATTTCAGCATACAATGCCTTGAAATACCTTCAAGAAACGCAGTTTACAGAGTTGTCTTATATATCTTCAATAAAGGAATACAAGATAAGCAAATACCTAAAGATAGATAGCAAGACAGCAAGCAACCTTGAGCTTGTCTCAAACATAAGGGATAGACAGGGTAAAGATAGCCTTTTTGGCTTGATTAACAAAACAAGAACTGCAATGGGGCATAGGAAGCTCTATTTTGATTTGCTACATCCCTTAACAGACAAGGAAGAGCTTAAGAGAATAAACCTTGCAGTCAAGGCGATTAGGGAAAACCAGTTTGCTATGGAGGAGTTAAAGGAGCAATTATCCTATGTTGGTGACCTAGAAAGAATAATAAGCAAGATTGGCTTTGGGAGCGCAAGCCCAAGGGATCTTATTGCACTCAAGCAAGGTCTGTTTATTATACCAAACATTAAGCTATGCTTGCAGGAGCTTAATGACTCGGGAAAGCTATCAGCTATAAGGGACGCGCTTCTGCCATTACCAGAAGTTGTTGACTTGATTCAATCTGCAATAGCTGATGAGCCACCATTAAGCACAAGGGAGGCAGGGTTTATCAAGCCAAGCTATTCAAAAGAGCTTTATGAGCTAGTTAATATTGGTAAGACAGTAAACTCTTGGCTTTCTGAATACGAGGCAGAGCTAAGGCAGAAGACAAGCATAAAGTCTCTAAAGCTAAAATATAACAAGGTGTTTGGGTATTACATAGAGATACCAAAATCCCAAGTCACATCTATTCCTAGCTACTTTGAAAGAAAGCAGACGCTAGTGAACTGCGAGAGATATACCACGCAAGAGCTAAATGAGAAGGAGTCAATGGTGTTACATGCTAAGGGAAGAAGGGAAGAACTTGAATACTCTCTCTTTCTTGAGTTGTGTAAGGAAATACAAAAACACCAAGAGGATATTAAGAGGGTCTCAGCCCTTATTGCCTGCCTTGACGAGTATCTCTCATTTGCTATAGCTAGCAACCAATATGACTACGTTATGCCTGAGCATAACTATTCAGACGAGATTGCGATAAAGGGGCTAAGGCATCCATTGATTGAACAGCAGGTTCCATTTATACCTAATGATTGCCTACTAAACTCAAGTTGTAGGACTATGATAATAACTGGTCCTAATATGGCTGGGAAAAGTAGTTATCTACGAAGTGTATGTCTTGCACTAATTCTTGGACACATTGGTTCCTTTGTCCCTGCCTCTTCAGCCAAGCTTGGGAAAGTTGATGCAATCTTTTCAAGGATTGGAGCATCTGACGACATCTCCCATGGGCAAAGCACCTTCCTTGTTGAGATGTCAGAAGTTGCATTTATAATCAACAACGCAACAAAGGACAGCCTTGTGATTCTAGATGAGGTAGGCAGGGGGACAAGCACATTTGATGGTATAAGCATTGCTTGGTCAATAGTTGATTACTTAAATAACAACATAAGATGCAAGACACTTATGGCAACCCATTACCACATCCTAAACAAGATGGAGGATACCTACGAGGGCATAGTCAACTACCATGTCACAGCCAAGGAGGAAGGGGATTCACTTCATTTCTATCACAAGCTACAAAGAGGTGGAATAAACAAAAGCTATGGGATACAGGTTGCAAGCCTAGCAGGATTAAACAAGCAGATAATAGACAAGGCACTTATAATCCAAAGGGATTTAGAAAACGATTCTTTTCTTAAAACCCCTGGGCAAATCCTGAAGTCAAGCCTTGGTCCAGAGCAGAAGACAATTGATGATAACCAATGATAAAAACATTAGATAGCAAGACAATTGCCCTGATAAGCGCAGGGGAGGTGATTGAAAGCCCAGCAGATGTCCTAAAAGAGCTTATTGAAAACTCCATAGATGCTGGTGCTAAGTCAGTTTCAATCACAATCAAAAACTCTGGGCTGGATTTGATTGAAGTGAAAGACGATGGTCTTGGGATTTCAAGACAAGACCTTCCTCTTGCAATAGAGAGGCATGCTACAAGCAAGCTTGAAAAGATTGACGATCTATACAGTTTAGACACATTTGGTTTTCGTGGCGAGGCACTAGCAAGCATTAACGCAATAAGCAAGCTTACCATCTCATCTTCAGACAACGATTTAGGGTTTGGCTACCTCCTTGAAGACAACAAGGTAAGCAAAAGTCAGCTTTCCAAAGGCACAATAGTTTCAGTCAATAACTTATTTTACAATGTGCCTGTTAGAAAGAAATTCTTAAAATCAAATGCATCTGAGTTTTCCAAGCTTTACACAACCTTCCTTGAGTTTGTGCTTCTAAACCCAGACCTCAGATTTCAATTCCTCTCTGAAAAGAAAAACGAGGTTTATGCAAAGACAACAAGGGAGGGAAGATATGTTCAGGTTTTTGGCAAAGACATACTTTTTAAAACAACAAAGTTAAACATCACAAACCAATTTTTTTCGCTTAACGGGATTATCTGCAAGCCAACAAACTATTTCTATTTTCCAAGTAATTTTTTATATATCAACAGGCGTCCTGTCTATAGCCAGCAGATAAGCAAGGCAGTAGCAGATTGCTATAAGGATTATCTAATGATACAGCAAAAGCCGTTTTTTGTTTTGTTTTTTGAGCTTGACAAAAAGGCAATAGACATTAATGTTCATCCAAAGAAAAGGACAGTAAAAATTCAAAACGAGTTTGTGCTTCTTGCTAATTTAAAAGAAGAGCTTAAAGCCGTCTTATTCAAGGACGACAAGAAAGAGCACTTGCAAGAGCCAATCACA
>JAKQHQ010000024.1 GCA_029557995.1 archaeon
CATCAAGTCGCTTTACGAAAGCAAGATTCATATTGAGCTTACAGTACTACTTATAGATGGTTATAACACAAGCAAAACCGAGTTAGAAGAGCTCACGGATTTTGTATGTTCTGTTTCCAAAGACATTCCCTTACATTTTTCTAGGGCCTTCCCGCACTATCGCCTAAAAGACATTTCCCCAACCAAGCTGGAATCCCTCAAGCTTGCTGAAAAGATAGCTAAAGCCAATGGCATAAGGCAAGTGCATCTAGGCAACATCTAAGGTCATTGTCTTCCATATCCAAATGTTCTCTTTATAAACCTTTTAAAGCACCATAATATATATTCAAGTGTGAAATTTCTATGCCAGAACTAGATTATGAATCTCAAAAGCTAAAGGAAAAGGTTGCGCAAGCTGAATTGCAAACAATCATAGGCAAGGCACTCAAGTCTGGACCAAAGACAGAAGACGAGCTTTTGCAGGCGATACCTGACGTCAAGTACGACCAGTTGATATCTGCCTTGAAAAGCATGCTTTTCCTTAAGCTCATAACTAAAGATGGCTATCCAGTCAAGTATTCCTTGTCTAAGGAGATTTTAGATGGGCTTTCTTCCAAAAAAAAGCTTTCAGAGATTGACAAGAACATCCTAAAAGTCGCAATCCTTATTGAATCCAAGTCAAACGACAAAGGTGACCTAAGACAATCAATGGAAAAGATTGCTGATGCACTTAAAAACGACAAGGAGTATCTCATCTATTCCCTGGACATCGCAGACATCGTTCTCCACGATGAGCTTTTCTCAACATTCATCTCTGCAGAGCTTAGTTGCCAAAGCTTGAATTCTCTTTTCCGCCTTATCTATTTTTATGGCGCAACTTCAGTTGAGATACTCAAGCCAGATAAGTTCACAGTTGGCATAGCTGATCTTCAGCAGACAGCCCAGATAATAACAGATATGACACATGGCTATGCAACAATGATTTATCAGCTAAGGCAGGAAAACTCTCAGCTTTCCAGATTGCGAAAACCTTAGAAAAACTCAGAAAGCGACTTTTGCGCCCTTGCCTCCTTGTCAGAGAACAGACTATCTATCTCGCTTTCGCTAAGCTGTATTCTCTGGAGCAGATGTGGGTTAAGGTGATAGTCAATAATTATGCTTTTTGCAACTTCAAGGTATTTTTTTATTGAGCCCTCTGCAATCGTTAAGATTAGCTTTCCACCGCAGTCGCATTTTCCTGACAACGGCACCCTCCGAAACTTTTTATTGCATTTAACGCATCTTAGCTTCTGCCTTGCAAAAGCCCTTGTGTTGCCTATGATGTCAGGAAATAGGTGATAGTGCAGTAATCTTTCTAGGGCATCTTGGTTATCTACTGCTAGAATTCTTTCCTGCAATTCCGCCTGTTTAGTCACCTTGTCTAGCATTGACTTTATGGATATGTAACTACTCTGTTTTGGGCCTTGGTCAAAGCACTCAGTATTATGTGTAAATTTTATGCAGTCATACTGCCTATCGCTACCGAGCATTGCCTTTACAGGCATAACCCCATCTATCTTATCAGGGTCTGCAAAATCCTTTGTTGCCTGGTAAAACCCATAAGGATAAGATGTGTTTGTCTCAATCTCGTGCGACTCATCATCAATCTCGTAAGGGCTCAAGATTGTTGTAAATGATAATGGCGCGTCCATCCTCCCGCCACGTCCTGTGCTTAGATAACTTTTTGAGAAGTTAAGCATAGAGTCCATCAAAAGTAGCATGGAATCCTGGTCCCCATCAACATTCCTTCTCTTAGCAGTTATGTAATATGGGTGCCCCCAGGCAAGCTTTGCCTTGGAATAGCCTATGATTCTTCCAACTATCCCAGCTGATGTGTGTGGTGCCAGCCCTATAACTAGTTGCCCTATCAAGTCCTCCTTTGTCTTTGCGTTGTAAAACCTTTGTAGCCCGTAGTATCTCTCAAGCAAGTCATCAATAAACCATGAAACCTTAAGAAAATATTCCCCACAGCCATCATCAACTATAATATCTTGTGGGAAGATGCTTACAAGTTGCCTGTCGTCTCTTAGCTCGTTGCCAAGATAGTCCTTTTTGTAACCAAGCTCTCTAAGCTTATCAACACTAACTCCAATCTCTGCACCGCAAAACTGTGTAAGTGTTGCGTTCAATGCCTCGTATCTGCAAGTCCCATCTCTAAACACGCTAACCCCATGTTTTGCTCTCAATATTCCTTTCTCCAATGGCTCTGCGGTCTTGTCTTTGCTTACAAGCCCTTTCACACCTTTCAAGCTTTCAGGCACGCCAACCCCAAGGTTTTTGCATGCATTTTCAATTAGCCTGTCAAGATTAATCTTATGCTCAAGCATAGCCATTGTCTTTTCCTTGCATTTTGGGCAACTTAGCTCATATGTTTGCGTCTTGCATTTATTGCAAATCCTTATCTCCCTAGCTGGTTGCTTGCAGTTGAAACAATAATTATTATAGAGCACCTTCTTGCAATTTGGACATATATATGCTTTTATCTGGACAACATTCACTCCAATATCCTGTTGTTGTGTTCCATCAGCCCTTTTCTTTATGGCTTTTAATAGGTCTCTTGAATTTCCAAAGCCCCAGCCTATCGGGAACAGCACGTTTGGCTTTCCAGCCATCTCCCTGCTATGTGCTGCTTCAGGTCTGCCCATTCTTGCGCCAATCCAAAAGCCTGATTTTTCGTTTATCTTTATGTTTGAGATTATACTTAGTATCTCGGTTATTGTTTTGTTTTGGGTATCTAGAAGTTCTTGGTATTCTATAAGCGGGTCGTTTGCATTTAATGCACCAGTTGTCTTTAGCAGCGAATAGGCACAATCCTTTTCAACAACTAGCTTATTTTCGTCTGCCACATACTTGTGTGGTAGCCCTATCTTTTCAAATATTTGCTTAATTTCTTTATTGTATTCTATCTTGAAACCTGTTATTTGCGCCTCCCTGCCAACTATGTTTTCAAGTAGCTTGATATCATCTATTGCCTTTTCAATTGCAGTTCTTATGTTTTCAAAAAAGCTTTTTTTTCTTGTATCCTGCTCCTCATCACTAAACATCTTGTCTGATTCCCTAAGGCAACTTATGAGCGTCTTTAGCTCCTCGCGTGTCAGCAGGTCATAGTAAAACAAGTATTTTGGATAAAGGGGCACCTCATAACCAATTGCAAGGGCGACAGCAGTGTATGGGTCCGGCTTCTTGTCAAACTCCTTGCAAAGCCCTAAAGCTAGCCTTGAGAGTTTGTTCTCTCCTTCAAGGTGTTCAACCTCTGCAAGCCATTCCTCCTCAACATAGCCAGCTCTGACAAGCGGATGTCCAGATTTTCTAAAGTCCCCAATAGATATAAGCATGTCCCCAAGGAATAACACCTTTTCAATTTCGCCTTGGTATTTTTTTGCATCCTTGATATTGTCTATGTACACAACCGATTTATCCTTTAATCTAACAATAGGCCCATCAATTGTTGAGCATGGGAAATACTGCAAGGATTTTCCAGGTCTTTCAATTCGCCCATGCGTGCCTACAGCAATAAACTCGTCAAGCACATACATTGTTGCAGGGTTAATGGCTTTAGCCATAAGCCCAGTATTTCTTGCCCTGCCATATCTTAACCTGAACCCACCAGGCCTGAATGGATAGGAAAACACAGGTCTTCCAGCAGCCAGCCCCTCAAGATATTTGGTTGAAGGCTTAATTTCAAAGCCCTCGGCTGTCTTCTTTACCTTTACAAGCTTTTCAAGCCAGTTCCAGTTGAGCCCAATTTTCTTAGCTGTCTTCATTATTTTTAGGGCCCTTACATAAAGCCCATCAATAAGCACAAGGCACATTGCACCTCTAACCTTGTTTGTCTCAATTCCAGGTATGTCCCTATTGACAGAAACTTCAGCTTCGCTGTCTGCAAAGCCGTTCACTCTAACAGTCAGGTTTTCCATTATTGTTCTTATCTCGCTTTCTGTTACCCTTTGTTGCCTGACCACTACCTCCTCTTGGTATAACATCCCCTCTTCAACAACCCTTTCTATCTCTCTCTTGCTTGGCTTGTATCTATCAATATTAAGCTTAACCCTTGCAAGGTCCCCTAAAAGCAAAGGAAGTGTCTCTGCATTACCTCCTGCTGCTCTTATTGGACCTGCAAAATAGATATCAATGAAGTCAGTGCCATCCTCGTTTTTTGATATTTTTATTTCTGGCAGTCCATCAAGCGGGGACACTACAACGCCTTCAGTCTCAATAATAAGAGCAGTCCTTAATGCTTGGTCAAGCCTTTTCTGCGCATCTTCAATGTTTCCAAGCTTTTTATCCAATATGTCGTTAAATATTTGTAACATGACTGTAAATCTGTCATGCGTCTTTTCCCAAAGCTCGTTGTATCTTTCAGCCACACCTTGCGGACCAACAAGCAATTCTGTCTTTTCAGCTATCCCTCTTGCAGGCACGGACTCAATGTCATTAAACTGGTCCTTGCCCTGTGCCCTTGCACTCCTAGCCAGAGCTACAGCATTGTCAATATGTTTAGTTAAGTCCTCGTAATATTCTTTGACTTCCTTGCTTGCAGTTATATCATTCATTTTTTCTTTCAAAGTCCTTTATATGTAAGCTCTGGTCTTTAAGGTTAAACAGGATAGCCTTAGAGACAGTTGGGGTGTGCCCCAGCTCTTCTTGATAGGCAGTCATTGACTGCCAGCAAGATGTGCTTATAAGATGGCATTGTTTGTATCTTGAATAGGCATGGTGGTGTATGTGCCCACATACAAAGACAGCAGGTGTTTCTCTTATCACCATGAAATTTTTTTCAATAGGCACGAATGTCTGTTTTCCACCAAACTCTGGCATAAGGTCCCTTCTAATCAACAGCTCTTTTTGCGCGAGGTCTGGCTTGTCCATCTTCAGGTCGTTTATCTTGCCAAAGATGCCATGCAATGTTGCGCCATGATATAGTAGGAAAAGTAGCCCTTCAATCTCAACCCAGCTTGGCGAGCCAAGCACATGCATGTTTTTTTTCTTGTAGATATTTGGCAAGAACTTTTCTGCGATTGCTGGCTGTGGTTCAGACAGCCTCACAGCATCATGGTTTCCTGGTATCAAGAACACCTCAATATTATCAGGTATTTTCAAGGCAAGCTCTTCAAAGCATCTGTACTGCTCAAAGATGTCAGTTATAGCTAACTCGTTATATTGTTTAGGATATATACCTATGCCATCTACCAAGTCGCCAGCAATGATAAGATACTTTATTTTTGAGATAATCTCTAGGTCTTCTTGCGAGGCGTTCATCCCATTAAGCCAGTCAAGGAAATCATTGAATTCTTCTTCTCTAAACAGCTTGCTACCCACATGCAAGTCACCGATTAAAGCAGCATAACAGTCATTTTCAGCAGTAGTCACTAGCTTTTCATAAGGCAAGTCCGCAAACATTATGTCTTTAGCAATGAAGAGCTCCCTAGACAGCACAGAGCATTTTATCCCAATAACGTTATCAAGAAGCACATCCTTTGGATTGACCTCATAGTTTTTGCTATCTGTGACCACAACATTCACTCTACCAGTTGGGTCATCAACTGTGATAAGTATGTTGCCTTGCTTAGTCACTCTTTTTTCAAACACCATCCCAACTATATCAACCTCTGTGTTCTTGCCAAGTTTTTTCGCCTCATCAATAGGTATTGGCTTTAGGTTTTCTCTTCTCTTCAAAATATCATATATCGCAGAGTATTTATCCAAAAACAATGAAAGAAAATCCTCAACACTTCCCTGCGACAATGTCTTACCTGTCACATCATAGGCATCCATTATCCTGAAGTTTTTCTCTCCATTACCCCTTGGCTTGTCTTGCTCAGAAAGCCAGTTAGTTGTTACAAGTATTTTTTTTATGTCATCCCTGCACACAAACACCTTTTTCTCCATTGCCAGCTTGTCAAGCACCCTCTGATAGTTATTCTGGTTAAGTAGTCTTAGGCAGTCCTCGCTGATTATCAGGTTTTTCTCCTGGGCATAACATACAATCTTTGAGTCCATTTACTTTACTTGCTCTTTCAGGTTTTCCAGTTTGCTTACAAGTGCCCACACAGCGCTTCTGCAGAACTGTGGGACATTGCTGTTGTTTGTTATGTCCTCCAGCTCATACATTATGCTTGCAATTTCAACAGCAGTACATTTGCTTTTCAAGCGTTGCTCCAGACCATTTAGTAGGGTTTTCAGGTTTTTAGGTATACTTGAATCCTCTGTTAAAAACTCAATCTCTGCGACTATATCTTCAATAGCCTTGCCTGTGTCAATTGTCTTCTTTTTCATAACTTATCACATCCTGGCGATTAAAAGTAGCAACCCCTATTATATATCAATCAAGAAATCTTTTTTAATAACTATTGTTTTTTGGAAACCAAATCCTTCTTTTCCACAGGATAGCTCTCCAATAGTTCTTCCATTGTAATATTTTCCTCACCATCTAACCTAGCGTCTTTACCATAGGTGCTTGAGACAACAACTTTCTTTTCTAGGTTGTTCTCCTTTATCACCCTTAAAATTTCTTCCTGCTCCTCTTTATCTAAATTTGGGTTGTAGACAAAGACAACAAGGTCTGCCAAGCCCTTTATAGCAGCAATCGCTTGTTTTTCAATAGCATTCATCTCCTTGAATTCCTTGTGGATGATACCTGGCGTGTCAACCACTTGGTACATCACTTGTCTTCTCTTGAAGTAACCAAGGTTAAGGGCCTTTGTTGTAAAGGCATAGCTATTGATCTCTGGACAGGCCTCTGTAATCATGCTAAGGTATGTTGTCTTTCCAGAGTTTGGTAGCCCAGTAAGCACAATCGTCCTAAGTTCAAACCTTGGGGTAGCTATCCTTCTAAATTCCTTTTCAAGTATCAAAAGCTTGTTAAATGTGTTGTCTAACCTCTTGAGTACAGATGCTAGCCTACCAACATATTCCTTTTTTAACTTTACAAATCCCTCTTTTTTGTATCTATCTTTTTTGTTAGCTAAAAGCCTTAGCAGTTGCCTCTTGTATCTTTCAGACAGCTTGTTTATCACACTCACGCTTTTACTTATGTGGTTCTTGTATTTGTCCATTGTTGTTTGTGGGCAGATATTCTTGAACATCATAGAGTAATATTTGTTTGTTGTCTGGTAATCTGGAAGCTTACTAAGAACATTTGTAAGCCTTTCTGTAATTTCAATCTGGTAAAGCGATATGTACTTGACAGCCATCTCATTTCTCTGATAATCTTTTGTCTTTCTTACTTTTTTAATAACTACATCAAGAATCTCATTTGATTTTTCTATCTTTGGGAAGTTCATAATTAACACATTTTCCTTGAAAGGTAATATTTATATTATATTTCTTATATATTTATATATAGAACTTCTTATATATGAGTTTATTATTGCAAGCTAGAGGGATATTTATGAATTTTATAAATGCAAAAAGCCATAAGTTATTGTATATATTGCCAATAGTTATTGGCTTAGCTTGCCTGTTTCTTGTTTTTGTTTACCCAGGCATCTCAACAGGCATTGACCTAAAGGGTGGAAACCAGCTCATAGTCCGTTATGAGGGCGAAACGATAGATACTACTACCCTGTCAAGCACCCTTAAGCAAAGATTTAGCATTTTAGAGGTAAATATCAATGAGACAAAGGGGCCTACAGGTATAGGTCTAATCATTGAATACTCTAATTCCCCAGAAATTGAGACCGCAAGGTCTGAGAAAAACAAGCTGGACTTTACAAACGGAAACATTGATGACTTGAAAGCTAAATCGCTAGTGCTTCTTACCCCACTCAAGGATAAGGGTTATATCGAGCCCTCAGCACTTGACGAGCTATCAGCCATAAGGAACAAGGATGATCTCAAGGGTTACCTTAACGACACCATAAACCTTGCAAGCAACGCCTTTAATAGCCAGCTTATAAACGAGGTGAAATCTGAGCTAAACCTTAGCTCGGACGCAAAGATCCAGACAAGGGAGGTCTCTGCTACACTTGGGAAGGATTTCATCAACACCTCAATCAAGGTTGGGGTGATTGCACTTGTCTTGCTATCAATCGTAATCTTGCTTTTCTTCAAGGAGATCATACCATCTGGTTTGATAATCTTTGCAGCGTGCTTTGACATTCTTGCTGGGCTAGCAGGCATGGCAATACTGCGTCTACCATTGAGTCTTACAACCATACCAACTCTCTTAATGCTTCTTGGATATTCTGTTGACACAGATGTGCTTTTGAGCACCAAGCTTCTAAAGAACAGAACAGATGATGTGTATGTTGTAACAAACAAAGCAATGGCTACTGGTTTAACAATGACAATAACAACAATAGTTACTGTTCTAGTTATGCTTGTGATATCTTACTTCATGCAGATGACTGTGGTTTTGGACATAGCAACAATCCTGTTCTTTGGGCTACTTGGCGATATAGTTTCAACATGGTGCTTCAATGCCCCAATGTTAATCACATATGTCCAGAAAAAAAACAAAAGCAAGAGTTAAATTTCTTTTAAAAAAAGGTGTTTTTCAGATGAATAATTTATTCAAAAAGCCAGTTGTTATAATCTGGTTGCTTCTAATAGTGCTCTCAATAGTCCTTCTATTGACAAAAGGCATACAATACGGAGTGGATTTTTCAGGCGGAACTTCGTTTTCAATAGTTCTTGAAGAGCCAGTCAGCACAGAAGACATGCCGAGGGTTGTTTCTGTTATATCCAGAAGGCTTGACTGGGCTGGGCTAAAGGATGCAAAAGTGACATCTTCAGGAAACCAGTACGTGACAGCCCAGCTTGCTGAGTCAGACCCAGACGAGATAGCCAAGTTGAAAAACACTCTCTTAAAACAAGGTAAATTTGAGGCTGTTCTTGATGGCAATGTTTTATTTGTAGGCGAGGACATAGTTACAATCTATAGAGACCCAGCAAAGGGTTATGGTATATCGCCTATTAACAAGGATGGTGCAAGTAGCTGGGTCTTGCCTTTCATGCTATCCCCAGAGGCCTCAAAAAGGTTTGCAGAGATGTCCTTTCACAAATGCACAGCTGCCGGCTATGAGGGTAAAAGCGTGCAATACGATTGTGAAAAGACATTTTTCTTCATAGACAGACCAACAGATGCAATATTTGTTGTTGATAGCGAGACCTACACAGATGAGAAAAACGTGCCAATCTCCCCAGATGTGCTAGGCAGTGAGACAATTTACTTTGATGACATCATAGCTCAGGTGAACACTAAGTATTACATTGTTGATTCCAATCTTACTGACAAGGAAAGGGCAGATATTGCCTCTGATTTGAATAAATATTCAAAAGTAATTGTTTCCTCTGCTGTATCTGAGTCCATAAAAACCGAGTTGAGTGAGATGGGCTATAAGGTTATAACCATTGACAAGCCAGAGGGCCAGCCATGGATATGGGAGGCGACAGGATTAAAATCAGTAATCTCCTTGACCGAGGGCGTAGCAAACATGTCTGCACCAACAATGAACTCCCCAAAGTTTGAGACATTTAACAGCTTGACAATAACAGGCAGTTCCTCATCAAAGGAGGAGGCCAAGCAAAGGCTTGATGACCTTTTGGTTATACTTGAATCTGGCTCTCTTCCAATAGCAATTGAGAGCATAAGCACAGAATCCATATCGCCATACCTTGGCAGTGAGTTTTTGTCTAATTCCTTGATTATAGGATTATTCGCTTTGCTTACTGTTGCCATTGTATTGTTTGTGAGATACAGGGTGCTTAACCTGATATTCCCAATACTTATCTCAGACATATCCGAGCTTGTCATTTCGCTTGGCTTCCTATCGCTTATACAGTTTAGGGTGGACTTAGCCACGATAGCAG
>JAKQHQ010000025.1 GCA_029557995.1 archaeon
GCAATCAATACAGCACCTCCGATAAGCAATAGGTATTCCAAGGCACCTTGACCTTTGTTATTAATCTTATTCATTCTTATTCCTCCTTTTAGAATTGATTTGCTTAAATTATTATAACATATTTATTTGTAATTTAATTTATAAACCTATCTTTTTCGGATTTTAAACTTGCTCAAATCATTGCGTGCCCTTTGTGCTTTCGTTTTGGTATTCATTTATCTGCGAGCTGTTTTTCTGGGCTGTCTGCTTAAGGTAATAACCCACAAGTAAGGCAGCTACAACAATTATGCTAACTATGAGCAATGTCTCCAAGGATACCTGCCCTTTTTTGTCGTTTACTAGGTTTTTAGATGTCATACCCCAACCACCCCTGTTAACATCATAGTAATTACTGCTTGAGAAACCGAATAAACTATGAATGCAACAACAACCATTATCGGAAACATAATAATTGATTTAGAAATTCTGCCTTCCCTCATCATGCCTACAATAACTGACGCAGCCGCAACCTCTATCAAAATGTAACAGTCCAATAAAAACTTAATTGCACTTTGCGTTGCAACCGATATCTCAAGCGCCGACCCAGTCGCTATGCCTGAATTTTTCGCGACATCAACCAAAAACGTTGTGATTACATTAGTCAATCCAAATATAAATGGGGCAATTATTGCACTAGCTATAAATATGAAAACCACCTGAAGCATTGTCTTTGTTATTCTTTCTTTCTTTATCTTGTACATTGACTTGGTGCCGTTAGCGATATCGTCTAGGACATCTGCCAATTGTGCACCTGTCCTTATACATTCTTGGATTATTGTGAGCGTCCTTCTTACAATCTTGGAATCTATCCTGTTGTACATTGATGAGAGTGCGGTTGACATTGTGTCCCCCATCTCAAGCCTTCTGATTGTCTCGTTGAACTCGTAAGACAACTGCCCAAGGTCAGCAGAACTTGCCTCCCTTATCGCAAACTCAAAAGAAGAACCAGATTTCATTGTGTCAGCTATCAACCTTAGGGCATCAGGCCAATTCCTTTCAATCTCATCTATGTGCTTATTGTAGTTATAATATGGCAGACCAAGCCCAATATCCAGAATTATCGCAAACGCCAAGATGCCGATTTTTTGGTCAATCAAGAAAAGTAACACACCAAAAAACACAGCTACAATGAAAACCGCTCCAATCCAAGTTATTGCAGGAACCTTTATCTTCATTGAACTTAAATAATTTTGGTATTTCTCTAATATATTACTCACTTTTATATCACAATTTTATACTTTTGGCTCAATCATCTTTATGTAATATGCCATAAATATCAATACCGCAGGCAACACAAATAAGTAAACAATACCTAAAAGGGTTGGTGTAATAAGTCCTGGCATGAATGATTGCCCACCCTGCCCAATTGGCGCGTTTGCAATTGCGCCCAAGATTGCAAGGAATACCGGTAGGACAATCGCACCAAATATAAAGATTATACCAAACAAATTCATCTTTTCGCCAAACTGCTTAGCAGATTCCATAAGGTCAAAGCTAACTGTGTCTGCAACGCTATCAATGGTTTGAGAGAGGTTGCCTCCTGTGTCCAGGGTTCTTATTATGTGAAACAAAGCAATATTTAGGTTTTTGGACTGGCTCCTCAAGGCCATGTGTCTAAGTGCTGTTTTTGTTTCTGTCCCGTTTTCAATCTCGATTATAGTCCTAGACATCTCATCCGAAAGAACTCCATAGTCGTTCTTTGCAACAGACTGTAGGGTTTTGTACAGCCCTATCCCGGCAAGTAGCTCGGTTGCTATGTGCCTTAGGGCATAAGGCAATTCCGTGTCTATCATAACCCCTCTTTTCTTTGCACTCTGCATAGGCGCAATATACGCAAATGCAATCACAGCCAGCAAAAACACAAAAAGCAGGATAAATGGTATCAAAAACAAAAACTTCGCATTTACAAAAAGCAATATTACAAATATTATACCAGTCAACAAAAGAGATAGCATCACAGAATAGGCAACTGAAAGCACAAGGTGCTGCACTAACGACTTTTTGCTGTTAGCTGAATATAAATAAAACGCAATCTTCCTGCCTATGCTGTTCTTTAAGATTCCTTGTATTATTTTATTGACAAACCCATGCATTGAAGAATATACCTTCACAGCGGTTTTGTCTAGCGAAGAACTGGAGTTAACAAGTAGCTTTGCCTCTGTGTCTATATTCAGCTTGGCAAGCTTCCCTTCAGCGATTATATCCCTTAATTCTTTTAGGTGTCCTTCGTTTAATGAGCCAGTTATACCTTTTGCCTTGTCTTTGTCCTTTAGTTTTTTAACTATATTCTGGACAGCATCTAAATCTATTTCGCTCTTTTTTGTGTCTGCCATTTAAACATCAAATCCTTTCTTTTATATAAATTTCCTGAATCTTTTTGGAAACTGTGTTGATGTCCCTTATGTTTTTATTAACTAAACCATTTATAACCTCTATTTTTTTTGCTAATGTGCCTGCAATCTGCTCATCTGTGTTTTTTGTCAACATTTTTACTGTCTCAAAAAACTTTATCGGCTTGTCAGTCCTCTCAAGGTTATCAGTCTGTGGGTTCCATCTAAATATGATATTCACTTTTGGAGCACCTTCATAAACGCCCTCAACCTCAGCGATTTCTGTTATCCTTCGCACCTTGCCATTGACTGTGTTTAACATTTTTTCAACAATTATCATGTCTAGCCCAGCAAGCATCATCATTGGCACATCCATTGGTGGGGAGGTAATTCTTATTAGGGTTTCTTTAGCTGAATTTGCGTGTATCGTGCCCATACAGCCGTCGTGCCCTGTGTTCATTGCTGTAAAGAGCACATTTGCTTCAGCACTTCTGATCTCGCCAACAATCACCCTGTCTGGTCTCATTCTCAGAGTGTTTTTTACTAACACCTCCAAAGTGAGCTCGCCTGTGCCTTCAACTCCTGGTGGCTTGCCCTCAAACCTTATAACATGCTTAATCGGTAGTTTCAATTCAGCTGTGTCTTCAATAGTTATAACCCTTGAGTCATCTGGAATGAACGAAGATAGGACGTTTAATAGGGTTGTCTTTCCAGAACCTGTTCCGCCGGATATAAGTATGTTTGCAGGCTTGGCTCCAAAGCCGTTGACAGCACACCAGAGAAATGCAGCGACTTCCAAGTTAAGAGTCCTAAAGTTTATCAGGTCTACGATTGTGTAAGGGTCTTCCCTGAACTTTCTGATGGTTACTGTTGCACCATCTATGGAGGCTGGCGATATCGTTGCGTTCACACGAGAGCCATCTGGTAGTCTTGCATCAAGCAATGGACTTAAAATGTCCACCCTTCTACCTAAAATTCTTGCTATCTTGTCTATAAGGTCTAGTATCTCGTTGTCTGAATAAAAAACAATATTTGTGTACATCATGCCATATTGCCTGTGATAGACGTATGTTGGCCTGTTAGCACCAATCACCATTATCTCCTCTAGCATTGGGTCATGTATCACTGGTTCAATAATGCCAAAACCAACCATCTCAGTAACAACCGCCTTAGCATAAAATGGAAACATGTGCTTTGGTACATTAATCTCAGGTGCGTTTGTCAGAATATCTAATATCTTTTGGTAATAGAGGTTCTGCCTTTGCACAGGGTCCCTTATCTTGTAGGGGTCAGATGTTATTAACCTAGTTGCTGCCTCTTTCAAGGTGTTTATTATCATCTTTTGACTTGGAGATGTTTTTGGTATGTTTATCCTATAATACAATAATGGCTCATCCTCAAGCTTGTAGATTTCAACTTCGTCATACTTTGTAATAAGCTTGCCTGTTGTTTCCCACTTTGCTAAGCTCGCATCAATAGATTTTGTATCATCTGTTTCAGCCGGTCCCCCAAATGAGTTTATAACTTCTGGGGTATCCTTTTTTGAGCCTAACATGCTTGCTAAACTCTCTAGCTTTGTATCTTTACTTATGTCTTTTTTGGAGGATATGATGTCTTGAATGTTTACTGCCTCTTGTCTTGCCTCTGCTGGCTTGGCTTGGTTGCCAGTAGCTGTAGACCCCAAAGCTCCACCACCTAACTGCGATTTCAATTCGTCAATGTATGAACCCATTTGCTTTCACCTATTCAAGGGCAATCAGCTGGGCAAGAAGCGCCTCTAACTGTATCCTATCGCTAGCGCCTTGCACAAGCCTGTAATTAAATTCTGCTATCTTGTCTATTATCTTTAGCTTCTTGTCTATTTTTAGCTTGTCTTCCTGATAATTAACTATTTTTTTATAAATCTGATTAATTATGTCCTCCCCAGAAAGCCCGTGCTCAAACAACAGTGCCTCTAACTTAGTCCTTGCCTTCAGGAAGTCCTTTTCAAGGCATGCGTCTATTAGGGCTGTAATCTCCTGTGGCTGTGCAGAGTTTGAAACCATATAGATGTCTTGCCCCTTTACAAGCTCGCTTGTTGTTGCAGCAGTCTGCAAAAGGTTGATTGCTGTACGCAAGTCACCTTCGCATATCTCGTTGATAGCTAAGATTGCTGATTTGTCAATCTTTAGCTTTTCTTTGGAGGCAATGTACTCTATTCTCCCTTGGACCTCCTCTTTAGTGAGTGGCTTGAACTTGAACAAGGCGCACCTGCTTTGGATTGGAGGTATAAGTTTAGATGAGTAATTTGCGTTTAATATAAACCTAACTGTCCCTGTGTATTTTTCCATAGTCCTTCTTAGCGCTTGCTGGGCTTCGGCTGTGAGCGCATCTGCCTCGTCTAAGAAAATGATCTTAAAGGTAGAGGTCAGGGCAATGGTCCTTGCAAAATCCTTGATTGCACCCCTGACTACCCCGATTCCCCTCTCGTCGCTTGCATTTAGCTCAAGAAAGTCCTGGAAATAACCCTCACCAAACATCTCTTTAGCAAGTGCTATTGCACAGCATGTCTTACCTACGCCTGGCGGACCTGCAAAAAGCATGTTTGGAATGGACTTGTACTCCACATATTTTTTTAGCTTGGAGACAACATGCTGTTGCCCAGTAATCTCATCTAATGTCTGTGGCCTGTACTTTTCTGTCCAGGGTGCGCTTGCGGATATCATATCTTTCTTGTTTTTTTTATATAGTATGTTATATGTTTAGCAACTTGTTTTTAAATATATTCTTTTTGGTTTCAAAACTATTTAAAACACCATTGGGTTATAATTATTTATTGGAAATATGTGGTTAGGATGAAGGCAAAAAAAACATTGTGGGTCACATTTCTTTTTATTGTTAGCTATGCATTAAGCCAGCTTGCTGTGTATTTGTGGTCAAGGGACAACTTCTTCACTAGCCCAATGTATATCCTGCTACCAATTGTTGGGTTTTTCGGATTCTTGTTTTTGACTCCAATCATCCAGGAATACACAAAATTGGATTTTTATGTTGTGCTTGCGCTGTTCTTGGTTGTGTGTGCCATAGCCCAGTGTCTTGTGGTTTATATCTACGCCTACCAAATATATACAGTTCTAAACAACATGGCAATACCAAAAGAGCTTGGAATCTTCAAGCAGTTCCTGCAATCTGCGTTTTTCCCATTTGTGGTTAGTTGTGTTGGCGGGATGTTTGCATCAAAGAAAAAGTAGTATGAAAACTGTTTTTATAAAGACCTTTGGCTGTACACTAAACCAAAGGGATGGGGAAGATATTGTTACAGGCATGGATGTTGCGGTTTGTGAAAAGAACGCTGATATCCTAATCATAAACACCTGCGGGGTTAAGGAACAGACAGAAACTAAAATCTACAAGTATATCCGTGATAACATCCTGCAACTTATTGGAAAAGAGATAATTGTAACTGGCTGTCTTGTTGATATCAATAGTCAAGCACTAAAAACGCTTTTGCCAGGTGCAAGGCTTTATGGGGTCAAGGAAAAAGACGCTTTACTAAATTATTTAGAAGAATATAAAAATAAAGCTAAACAGGTAACTAAAAAAGAAATAACAAAAGCAATCATTATAGCTAACGGCTGTCTTGGGAACTGCTCGTATTGTGCTGTAAAGCTAGCTAGAGGCAAGCTAAAAAGCAAAAGTATTGAAGAGGTTATTAAAGAAATTAAAACTGCAGTAAAAAATGATGCAAAAGAGATACTTCTTACTGCACAAGACACTGCTTGTTATGGCTTAGATATCAACAGCAGTCTCACAGAGTTGTTAAGAGAAGCTGTTAAAATAGATTGGGACTTCAAGATAAGGCTTGGTATGGGTAACCCGCAGTATCTTGAATTATACAAAACCGAAATTGTAGATGTCTTCAAGTCAAAAAAGCTTTATAAGTTCCTACATATCCCCTTGCAGAGCGGTAGCGACAGGATACTAAAAGATATGCACAGGAACTACACAAAAAATAGTTATCTAGCATTGATTAAGTACTTCAAGAAAAACATATGTGGGCTTACTCTTGCAACAGACATCATTGTTGGGTATCCGACAGAGACAGAAAAGGAATTCTTAGAGACCCTAGAAGTTATAAGGGAATGCAAGTTTGATGTTGTTAATATATCAAGATTTAGCAGAAGAAAAGGGATTGAGGCAAGCAGGCATAAAGAGCTTGCAGGTGCCATAAAGAAGCAGAGGTCAAGGAGGGCAACAAGGCTTTGCTATGAAATTGCTTTAGACAACAACAAAAAACTTATAGGGAAAAGAAAGGTGGTTGTAATCACTTGTCTTGGAAAAAACAACACAAGCATTGGAAGGACTAAGGAGTATAAGCTGGTTGTTGTGCCTGGAAGGCACAAGCTTGGAGAAAAGATAAACGTGAAAATCAAGTCAGCAAGGGTTGGTTATCTCATATGCTAATTTAGAGCTTGACAACATACATTAAATATAATAACAAAAATATATATAAAACAAACACTACACTTTGGTTTTGCTTCTTTATTTTACTTTTTTTTAAAAAGTTAATTATTTATAAAGAATTCTATTCATATATTATATTATCTTAATATTTATTTATTAAAAAATATGAAAAGTTAAGGTGTAAACTAATATGAGTATGGATATCTCTAATGCGTTTAAGAAATACAAAAGCAATATCAAGCTTGTGATGTCAACAAGCCTTCTTTTGATATTTACTTTATTTCTTGTAAATCCATTATTCAGCTTGGCTGGCGGTAGCTTGAATGTGACTTACGACCTACTAAACCAGAACCCTTTAATCATACTGCTTACTATAATTGCGTTTCTTGCAATCGTCTTTGCCTACACACTCGTGCAGACGCTTGTTGTGTACAGGGTGCAACAGGAGTATGGGTTTGACAAGAGAAACTCTTTTGAGATTAAAAGACCGTTTTTAGAGCTTTTGAAATTCAATGCTTCTTTCTTTTTGCTGTTGTATATTGGGTTGTGCTTTTTGTTTGACTTTGGCTTGCTAAACAATGTACTTGTCAATATTTGCTTGCTTATCCTAACAGCGCTTTTCTGGTTCATACCGCAAATAATAATCATGGAAAAACAGAGTGCAGAGTATGCCTTAATAATCAACCTAAATTACATTAAAAAAAACTGGGTGTATTTTGTCTACCTTTTTGTTGCTGTGTTTATACTTACCCTAGTTACCTATATAATTGATGCGCTGTTCGGAGTGTTCACTGGACCGATAATAGCAACAGTGCTGTTTGTTGTGTTTGTCATACCATTCATTGAAATCTTGAAAACAGAGGTTTACCTTGACAAATACAACCTCCTAAAACCAATAAGATAAGGGGGAAATACTTATGCAGATAATTGATAAGATTGACAAATATATAATTGAACAGCTTGCAATAAACGGTAGGATCTCATTTGCAAACATCGCTAAAGAGATTAACCTCACAGATGTTGCAATAAAGAAAAGATTAGACAGGCTCATGCAAAAGGGCATTATCAAGTCCATAACAGCTGAGATTGACTACGAGATACTTGGGTTTAATGAGAAGGTTGAATTGCTTATAACAATTGACCCATCTAAGGAAGGCGACATCCTTAAAAAGCTAAAGGAGATGGAGGATGTAAAAGAGGTTGTTGAGGTAACTGGGGAGTACAACATACTTGTTAGGGTTATGGCACTTGATAAAGCAGACCTAAAGTCGTTACTTGATAGTATATTCAAGATTGATGGCATCACAAAAATAAGCATATTAACCTTGCTTACTGAACATAAGAATAGCAAGAACCTACCAAGGAAAATAATTCAAACTACCTTCTAGATAAATTGGATATTACAATGGATTTGATAATCTCTGAAAAGGCTATAGCTGGAAAGAGGATAGCAAGCATACTGTCTAATAGCAAGTTCCAGACACTAGTTGAAAATGGAGTGACTTGCTTTCAGTTTACAGCTAACGGAAAAGACACCTTGTTAATCCCGCTTAGGGGGCATATAAACACTGTTGACTTTACTGGGGATGATAAATATTGGAATATCTATTCCTTAGACTTGCTTGCGGATAAGACGCTTGCCTATATCCCTGTAGAGAAAGGGATAATTGGTTGTTTGAAAAAAAACAGGAAACTAGACAACATAATCATAGCTACAGATGCTGACAGGGAAGGCGAGGCTATAGGTGTTGAAGCTTATAATTATGTTTCTGAAGGCAATAAAGGCGCTAAATTACATAGGGCTTATTTCAGTGCATTGACTGATAAAGAGGTAGTTGATGCTTTTAATAAATTAAGAAAGGTTGATTTCAATTTTGCAAACTCAGTGTTTGCTAGAGAGGAGATTGACCTTTTGTGGGGGGCTATACTTACTAGGTACTTGTCAGTTGTGTCTAATAGGAAAGGCAAGGCGTTTATATCTGCTGGTAGGGTGCAGACACCACTTTTGAATTTTATTGTTGAAAGGGAGCTTGAAAGGCAAAAATTTATACCAGAAAAATACTGTGAGCTCATTGCTGAGTTTGAAAAGGACAATGTGAAATTTACTGGAAGTCATAAGGATGGAAAGATATTTGATATTGAACATGCAAATAAAATATTTGAAAGCATTAGGGCTGAAAAGTCTGGCACAGTAAGGGCTGTGTCAAAAAAGGAGAAAATACTTAGCAGGCCTGAGCCGTTTAATACAACTAGCTTTTTGAGGGCTGCATCATCTGTGTTTGGTATAAGCACAAGCCAAGCAATGAATATTGCTGAAAGGCTTTATCAGGAAGGGCTTATAAGCTACCCAAGGACTGATAATACAGTATATCCAGCTAGCCTTGATCTCAAGGGGTTGTTAAACAACCTTGGCAAAGACGCACAATACAGTGGGTTTGTAAAAGAGATACTAAACAAGCCTCTTAACCCTTCTCGTGGTGGTAAAGAAACAACTGACCACCCACCAATCTACCCTTCTGGGTACTCAGATAAACTTACTGGTATGGAAAAAAAGATATATGACCTAGTGGCCAGGAGGTTTCTTGCAACACTTTACAGGGATGCAAGAACAGAAAATGTTTCAGTTTTAATTGACATAAAAAAAGAGCAGTTTATTGTGACTGGGCAAACAGTGATTGAAGCTGGCTGGACAAAATATATCACTTTTCTAAACTTATTGAAACACCTTTGCCAGAGCTTCAAGCCAAAGAACTAGTAGATGTGCTTAATATCAAAAAAGAAAACAAGGAAACAACCCCTCCAAACCATTACACTGAAGCTGGGCTCATCAAGCTAATGGAAGAGCAAAACCTTGGCACAAAATCTACTAGGCCTGTGATAATCAAGAAGCTAAGGGACAGAGGATATATACAGGGCACAAAAAGCATAACTGCGACTAATATCGCTATAGCTGTGTGCTCTGTGCTGAACAAGCACTGCGAGGTTGTGACAAAGCCAAAGCTCACAGCTATGATTGAGGAGGACATGGAGCTTGTGGCTACTGGTAAAAAGGAGAAAAACGAGGTTGTAGATAAGACAAGGGGTTTACTTAAAGATATTGTGAAAATACTTGTCAAAGAGAGAAACGACATAGCAACAGAACTGCGCTCTGCTACAAGAAACGACATGACTCTTGGCAACTGCGTGAAATGTGGTAAACAGCTTGTAATAAGGATAAGCAAAAACAACAAACGGTTTGCAGCATGCTCTGGCTATCCAAACTGCAAGAACACCTTTCCGCTCCCACAGAAAGGCAAGCTTGAGGCCACAGGAAAGGTGTGCGAGGTATGTGGCTATCCAATCATAAAGATTGTTACAAGGAAAGGCAGTGGTGTTGAGGTTTGCCTAAACCACAAATGTAGCAAAAGGATTGAACAACAAAAGGTATATGAGGCAGAGCTAATGGAAAGACAAGAAGCTAAGGAAAAAAAGAAGATGCAATTTGCAAAGAAAGACAAGGAAGTAACTAAAAAAAAGCAAAATTAATTACACAAATTTTTAAATAACTTTATTGCCTAATTTTAGTTAGCTGAGTGCTAATAATTTAAATGTGAAAAGGTATGGGCGAAAAAAAAGCAAAGCTTGTTGTAAAAGAAACAGAGATTTATGATGTAGGGAAGGACATAGCTAAGATTGACCCTGTGGTGTTTGACAAGCTTGGGCTTAGTGCTGGGGATACCATAAGTGTGCAGGGAAGCAAGTCAGACAAGACAGCAATTGCCTATGCATTGAAAGGCAAGGTGTCTGATACTGGGTTAAACATAATAAAGATGGATGCAACATTAAGGTTTAACTCTGGTGCAAAGATTGATGATGAGGTGTTTATTGAAAAGGTCTCCTGCCAGACAGCCCAGACAGTTACGCTAGCCCCACCTGTTGAGATACAAGACCTAAAGAGAAGTGATATTGTAAGCTATATACACGATAGGTTGATAAATAAAAATGTTATTGAAAACAACATAGTTATCATAAGAGGCATTAAGATAATGATTAACGAGGAGTCAAGGGACCTGCAACTAACAGTAACAAAGACCACACCAAAAGGCGCAGTAAGAATAATTGACAGCACCAAGCTTGTGCTCTCTGAAAAGCCATTACAGACAAATAATTTTGGTATAACTTATGATGACATTGGTGGCTTGAAAAAAGAGATTGAAAGCATAAGGGAGATGGTGGAACTGCCAATCAAGAGGCCTGAGGTATTCAAGAAGCTTGGGATAACTGCACCAAAAGGCATATTGCTTTATGGCCCGCCAGGTACAGGAAAGACCTTGCTTGCTAAAGCCATTGCCTCGGAAACTGACTCGTACTTTACAACAATCAATGGCCCAGAGATTGTAAGCGGAGTGTATGGTAAATCTGAGGAAAACCTTAGAAACATATTTGCTGAGGCAGAGAAAAACGCGCCAGCCATCATATTCATTGACGAGATTGATGCAATCGCACCAAGACGTGAAAATATACATGGGGAGACAGAAAAAAGGATTGTAGCACAGCTCCTGACACTTATGGATGGCCTGAAATCAAGGGGTGATGTGATTGTGATTGGTGCAACAAACATACCTGATGCTGTTGACCCTGCCTTGCGAAGGCCTGGAAGGTTTGACAGGGAGTTTGAGATAAGCATACCAAGCAAGGACGCAAGAAAGGAAATCTTCCTTGTGCATACAAGGGGTATGCCTTTGACTGATGATGTAAGCGTTGACGAGATTATAGAGCTTACAAATGGTTTTTCTGGGGCAGATATCTCAGCACTCTGTAAAGAGGCAGCATTAAAGGCTCTAAAGAGATTGATGCCTAAAATCAATAAATATTATGGCATGGAACTTTCTAAGGAAATAATGGATGAGCTTGTGATAAAAAGACATGATTTCTTGGACGCGCTTAATGTGGTTGAGCCCTCTGCCCTTCGCGAGATTATGGTTAGCATACCAAACACAAAATGGGAGGATGTTGGTGGGCTTGAAGATATTAAGCAAGAGCTTAAAGAGACAATTGAATGGCCAATGAAGCATAAGGGGTTGTTCGAGAGTGTTGGCATCACCCCGCCAAGGGGTGTATTGCTTTACGGTCCGCCAGGCACAGGAAAGACCTTGCTTGCTAAAGCCATAGCAACTGAAACAAATGCAAACTTCATATCAATCAAGGGCCCAGAGGTTTTCAACAAATGGGTGGGGGAATCAGAAAAGAGGATAAGGGAGCTATTTAAGAAAGCAAGACAGCTTGCGCCAAGCATAATATTCATTGACGAGATTGACTCTATAACAAGTAGCAGGACCGGGTTTGAGACAAACGACTCAAAGAACAATGTAATTGCACAACTGCTTGCTGAGATTGATGGAGTGTCTAACCTGAAGGACATAGTTATTATTGGAGCAACAAACAGGCCAGACCTTATTGACCAGGCGTTTCTAAGGCCAGGACGCTTTGAAAAGCTATTGCTAGTGCCATTGCCTGACGAGAAAACAAGGGAGAAAATCTTTGAGGTGTATTTGAAGAAAATGACAGTAGATAAAAAGATAAACAGTAAAGAGCTTGCTAGGCTCACTGATGGGTTTTCTGGGGCTGAGATTGAGGCTGTCTGCAGGGAAGCTGGGCTGTCAAAGATAAGAAGCATAATTACAGACATAAAAGACGATAAAAAACTTGATAATAAAAAACCAGTAGTGCCTAATGAGGCGTTTTTGAAGGCTATTGAAAAATTTAAGACAAAAAAAGAAAGTAAGGTAGAGGGGGAAAAGGACTACGCAGTAAGATAGTGTTTTTTAAAAAAAATTATTCCCTCATAAACCTTCTCTTTGCTAACTTGCCCCATCTCTTGCCAAGCAAAACTGGTCGAAACACTTTGTAGACATATAGCTCTTGTATTATCAAGCTTATTGACCAACCTGTAAATAACACAGTTATTGTGTATTTGGGTATTGAGGGGACTGCTGTTAGAAGGTCATAAGTTATAAAGCACAACAAAAGCAAGAAAAAAAAGGCGACTTGCTCAAAGAAAGGCCTTAGTCTCTCTATTTTTTCATCTATAGATTCTGGCTTCATTTTTTTTATCACCTATTTTAAGTCACAAGCCCATTACATTTACGTTGCCCTCTTGCAAAAAATCTGTCTGCGAGCAATTTAACTTTTCAGGGAGAAACAAGCTACAACCACATTTGTGGGCTTGTGTAATCGCGTCCTTTACATCCTGAATTACTGAGTTGTCAGAAAAATAAATGTTCATGTTTACGCAACCATCTGTGTTTTTTTCAAAGGTTGCTTGTAATCTTATAAACGCAGAAGCGGAAATGTCTCTAGACAACTCTAGCTTCTCCCTTATATTGCCTTGTATTGCTGACTCAAGCTCTTGCCCAGACCAGCTTGGCTTTATGCCAGAAACAACAGAACTTAAGATACTGTCAAGCTTTTCAAACTTCTGCCCACCTATCCAAACTATTGACTTATAGCTTGTGAGTGGATTGACTGCGTTAGTTACACCACCAGCAATTGAATATAAATCTGAGAAGATTATGGAAAAGGTTGTTGAGTTTCTAAGCCCATATTTCTTGATGTTATTTTTCAGTTCAGTCCAGTCCATTGATGGCATGTTCTTTAAAAGCTTCTTTGATAGATTAGGGCCTTCAGAAAACAGCCTTTTTTGTATAGGCGCTTTTTCAAAACCGAAATTTGGCAACTCGTATTTGCTGTTTATGAATTTAAAGAACGGACCTCTTTCTTTAGCAAGCTCTGTTGAGCGAAGCTTGGAGTAGTAGTTGATATATTGCGAGAGTGCGTCTGCAAGGCACACAGCGTCGTCTGATGAATAGGGTATTTCAAGAAGTGCTAGTAAGCTATAAAAGCCTGTGATGGACAGATAGATTTGCCTTGTTTCTTTTAGCTCTTTGGAGTTTATGTCACTTAGGGTCTTTGAAAGCTCAATAGCATTGTCCAAAAACGTAATTGCGTCCCAGATGACTGCCTTCAATCTAACCCAGTCAATTGTTTTTGTACTGCCAAGACAATTCACAAACTTTGAAACATCAATCACACCACTTGCAAAAGACGAATTTTCAAATATCGGCTGCAAACCAACTGGGGAGAACATGAAACGCTTGGAGTCGCCTAAGAATGGGTTTTTCTTGTTTATTGTGTCCTGAAATATAAGGTTAATGCGCTCGCCTGTTATTATCCTTGAAGAGATAAGGTCAAGGATTGCTTGCGGGCAAACCTTAATCTTCTTGTCTTGACCTTGCTCAATAAAATAGTCAGTATTTTCAGAAAACGCCTTCATGAACCTATCAGGGACTGTTATTGCAAAGTTGTCTCTTGGCTTGCTTGATGGTTGGCTTAGAAAAGAGACAATATCTGGGTGCTCAATTGAAATGTAATAAAGGTTGTTTGCAGAGCTGGAGCTGTAGCCAACAATTGATTTGGCTGAGACAAACAAGTCAACTACCTTGCCTGGCCCGCAGGCATTTCTGTTAATTGACTTTACTTTCTCTTTTTCTGACCTAATCTCTGATAGCTCAATTGAAATTGGCAAGCCGTATTTCTGGGCTATGCTTGACTTTGCAAGAACATCAAATATGCCTTCAATAGAATCGGACACTGAAAACGCATAACCTGAAAGCAGGTACTGGTTTAATGCAAGCCCCTTGAGTATGGAGGTGCTTGGGTAAAATACACCCTCTTTGAGGTATTCAAAAATTTTTTTATTGGTTTTCTCATGCTGGTTACTTTGAAGCCTATTGAGTTGCCCTAAAATGCCAGCAAACCTTGTCTGGATGTTTTCAGAGTCGCTAAACCCAAGGATATGCCTGAATACAGCATCCCTCATCTCACTATTTGATTGCTGGGTGTTGCTTGTTGCCTTTTGTAGTAAGTAAGCCAAAAGCAAGTCGTTTTGCCCTTCGCTAGTAAGTATCTCCTTGATTATCTCTTCAAGCTTTTCTGCAGGCACTTCTTTTGAGAACTTTGCATTTACCTTGTCGCACACAAGAAAAGCAAGCTTTTCTGCAAGGTTAAGATTTGGCTCGCCAAGTGCGCATTGGTTTTCAAAAAACATTATAGCTATCTTCTCTTTGGAAAACTCGTCTTTTACTCCATCTCTTCCTTTGATTGCTGTCACAAACACCATGTAACATCTACCCCCTATTATCTTAAAATATAATCCTTACTGTCGCTAGAAAGCTTGCTATAGATTGTATTACAGTTCTTGTAATCTTGGATTGTATTGACATTCATAAAATCTTGGACAAATAACTTCTGTCCTTCTGTTAACTTTATAATCTCCCTAAAACCTTCAAGGGACAGCTGTGGGTGTGTTGTCACCCTAAATTCATGAGGCACGCTTGCTACTTTAAGTAACTCAAGGCATTGCTTGACTTTTGAAGCTTGTACTCTTGTATATCTGTTGTAGTTTTCGAAGTCGTCTTTTAAATCCATGGCAATGTAATCTACAAGCCCCATCTCAATAAGAGTTTTAACAAGCTTTGGATTTGAGCCGTTGGTGTCAAGCTTAACAAGATATCCCTTGTCTTTAATAGTTTTGAAAAGCTGGATTAGCTTGAGACCGTAGATTGTGGGCTCGCCACCTGAGACGACTACGGAGTCAAGGAGCCCTTTGCGACTGTCCAAGAATTCCTGTATTTCTTTTTCTGGGATGTCTTGCCTGCTGTCAAGCAACTCTGGAAGCACCAACTGCTTGTTATAGCAAAACCCACATCTAAAATTACAACCCTTGAGAAAGAGCACACAGGCTAGCTTACCAGGGTAGTCAATCGTGCTGAATTTCTCAATTGCGCCAAATCTTATCTGCATCTTTGTCTTCCCAGCCAGATAGCTTATTTGTTTTCTGGCACATTGAAAAGCTTCCTGTCGTGGAACTCTGCTTGCTTGCCGTAATTCCAGGCATCAACCCTTCGCACATACCCTACTACGCGAGAATACACCTCGCATCTTTGTCTTTTCTTTTCAAGCTCTTCTTTCATGTTTTCTCCTCCTTATAACCAATCTCCAAATCGCATTTTGGGCAGAACTCGTGCTCACCAAAAAGATATCCATGTTTTGGGCACATTGAAAATGTTGGGGTTATTGTAAAGTATGGTAGCTTATAGTTGCTTGCTATCTTTTGTATAAGTGATTTGACTGCCTCCCTTGATGGTTTTTTTTCACCTATGTAAAAATGAAGCACAGTGCCACCTGTATACTTGCATTGTAGTTCGTCTTGCAATTCCAAAACCTCAAAGACATCACTTGAGTAATTAACAGGCAATTGTGTTGAGTTTGTATAGTATGGCTCTGCACCAATGCTTCTATAGTTTTCCTCATTAGCCACAATTATTGAAGGGTATTTGGTTTTGTCATATTTTGCAAACCTGTATGCTGTGCTCTCGCCAGGAGTTGCTTCTAAGTTGTAAAGGTTGCCTGTCTCCTCCTGATATTTCATTATTCTTTCTCTCATAAACTCCAGTACCTTCTTTGCAAACTCCTGCCCGTTTTTTGTGCTGATGCCCTCCCCAAGAAAATTAAGCAAGGACTCATTCATCCCCAGTATCCCTATTGTTGAAAAATGGTTCACCCAATACCCACCAAACTTGTTTTTTATATCTGAAAGATTGAACTTGGAGTAAGGGTAGAGCCCACCTTCTGTGTATTTCTCAATAATCTTCCTCTTTATATCTAAAGATTTTTTTGCAAGGTCCATAAGATGCCCTAAATTCTCAAAATATTCTTCTTCTGTTTTTGAGATATAACCAATCTGAGGTAGGTTGATTGTTACAACCCCTATTGAGCCAGTGAGAGGGTTTGAGCCGAAAAGCCCACCACCTCTTTTCTGTAGCTCCCTATTGTCAAGCCTTAATCTGCAGCACATGCTTCTTGCGTCTTCTGGCTTCATGTCAGAGTTCACAAAGTTTGCAAAGTATGGTGTGCCGTATTTTATTGTCAAGTCAATGAGCTTGTCTGCAAGCTCTGTACCCCAATTGAAATCCTTTGTTAGGTTTATTGTTGGTATTGGAAAAGAGAACATGTTTCCGCTTGCGTCGCCCTCGTAAAGCACATCAAGCAATGCTATGTTAAAAACATTCATCTCCTCTTGGAATTCCTTGTATGTGTGCTCTTGCGGTTTCCCACCAATTATAACTTGTTGGTCCTTAAATGTTGATGGAACAGTCAAGTCAAGTGTGATATTTGTAAATGGGGTTTGAAAGCCTGTTCTTGTTGGAACATTCATATTATACAAGAATTTCTCAAGTGTTGCTTTTACCTCTTTATAGCCAAGTTTATCGTATTTTATAAATGGAGAAAGCAAGGTGTCAAAGTTGCTGAACGCCTGCGCACCAGCAGACTCTCCTTGCAATGTATAAAGGAAATTTACAATCTGCCCTAGCGCTACATCAAAATGCTTTGGTGGGGCTGCGACAACTTTTCCTGGTGCACCTCTAAAACCTGTCTGGAGAAGCGACATAAGGTCCCAGCCAACGCAATAAGCGCCGAGTGTGCTGAGGTCGTGTATATGCATTTGTCTTTTTTCATGTGCATCCTTTATCTCTGGTGGGTAAATCTTCTTTAGCCAGTAATCAGAAATAATCTTTGTTGAAAGATAGTTGCTTAGGCCTTGTAAGGAGTAGTCCATGTTGCTGTTTTCCTTGACTTCCCAGTCAGATATATTGATATAGCTTTCAACTGCGTTTATGCTGTTTATTAATCTTGAGATGTTCCTAATATCATCGTGTTGTTTCCTGTAGATGACATAGGCCTTTACAAGCTTTGTTAGCCCTTCTTTTATTAGAATGTCCTCAATGATATCTTGAATCTCATCAATTGTTGGACAAAACCCTTTTCTAAAAAAATCCTCATCCAACCAGACATCAATCTTCTTTGTGAGGTAGTCAGCTAAGTCAATGTCTGGATTGTCTATTGCATCAAGTGCTTTAAGCAATGCTAGCTTTATTTTATAGATATTATAGTCAACCTTCTCCCCATCCCTGTTTAGGATCTGCTTGCTAGCCATTGATAAACACTCTTGCTTTGTATTTTAAAAAAACGCAATAAAATAATAAGCTCGTTGTGTTTATAAATGGTATTGGTTTTGCCTGTAATGTGCTTTAAAATCTGATGTTAGAGGTGGCAAATAAATCGTAGGGTTTAGATTTTTAAGATTTAGTTGTTGTTTGCTTAGTTTATTTAAGTTATACATAATATGTTTGTTCGGCATAACCTCTTTTATTTGTTTCTATCTACCTTTATAATATGCAGATGCAAGACAAAGATAAAGACAATAACAACGCGCTTCTTAAAAAATTTGAAGAAGAGTTAAATGTTATGGGCTATAGCCAGAAGACTATTGAGACCTATCTTACATATCTTAAGGGCTTTTCTGAAAGGCTTTACAAGGATTTAAGGCTTGCAACTTCTGATGATGTTGTTTCTTTTCTTTCCTACCTCAAACTTGAAAAACAAGAAAGCCAGGCAACATTAAGCTTGGCGTTGTCAGCAATCAAGCATTTTTACAAGGAATTCCTTAAACAGAACCTAAATATTGATATCAAGCTACCAAAAAAAGCAAAGAAGATACCTGTTGTCTTGACGTCAAAAGAGATCTCTGAACTTATAGCAAGCACAAGCAACCAGAGGAACAAACTTATTATTGAGTTCTTGTTTTCAACAGGTGTGAGGGTATCTGAATGTGTAAATATGAAGTTGTCTTCGCTTAATTTTGAGGAATACACAGGAATTGTGATTAGCGGAAAAGGCAATAAAGATAGGGTGATAATCTTATCTAAAAATTGGGTTGAAGAATATAAAAAATATTTAGGAGAAAGGGAAAAAAATCTGAAATCAGATTATGTGTTTTGTTCAAAAACAGGTAGCCCCTTATCTGTTGACACTATCCAGAAGTTTTTGAAAGTGTCTGCAAAAAAAGCAGGGCTGGCAAAGAAAATAAGTCCACATAAGCTAAGGCACTCTTTTGCAACATCCCTTCTTGAAAGTGATGTAAATATAAGGTACATACAACAACTTCTTGGGCATGCAAATCTAAACACAACACAAATCTATACTAAAGTGAATACAAACAAGCTTAAGGAGATAACAAACCCATTAGATAATATGAAAAAATAGTTTGGTATCTAGTTTGGAAATTAAATCTATAACTACTTTATTTTTGGTTATTTAAATAGTAATATATATAAACCCTTTGTACAATCATTTACTATACAAAAATGATATTTATTTTGTTATTTGGAGGAGTAAAATATGACAATGAGAATTTCAAAGCTTTTCGGCATGGATTTATATGAAACAAATGCAACATATAGGGGTAAGGTTTATGATCTAGTTGTTAATCTAGAATCAGGTATTATTGAAACCATTACTACCCAGCCATTAAAGGTTAGCTCAAAAAAAGAGGCTAAAAAAATAATGACAGAATATAGTATACCTTACAAAAAAGTTATTTCTGTTGATGATATAATACTTATCAATTCAGGAAATGTACCTGTGCCTGAAAAGGAGATTGCTAAAGAAGAAATGACACAAGCGCCTGAAAACGATTATGAGTCAAGGATAAGAAGAAAATATATTGGATATAAGAGTAAATATTCAACAGCAGGAAGAAGATAAGTTTTCTATTATTCTTTTTCTTTCTTTTTATTTAAAGTAAAGAAAACACTACCCTATAATTCTTGTAATATATTTTATTTTTGCTTTTAAACTTTGTTTTGTTTTTTTAATTTATATATTATGTTTTTAAACTTTCTAAACGAATTTTATATCTTATTAAATTATTAAAGAAATAGTTATGTTTATTAAGATAATTATACATAATATAACAATATAGAATATTTAGGTATTAATATTCTTATATACATATATACATAATTATACATAACATATCTTTTATATATTATACTCTTATTACAGGAACTATGGGGTGGGTGGAAAAGAAGCTATGGATAAAATAATTTCTAATTATATAAAATATAAATTTATTTTTAATAATAATAAGATAAACCATAATTCTTATAATTATCAAAAACTTTTTAGAGTAATTTATGGATATACACAAAATATCACAAAAAAAGACAAGAAAACATATAAATATCATAGACAAGGAATTATTGAGGACTTGCCATTTATAAGACCAGGAAGGAATTGTATAATACTTCCCTTAAATACAGAACATAAACTTATTAATTTTTTTGATAATAAGATAGGAGCAGCTCATAACTTCAAGGAAAAAGATTATTATTTTGTTAAATATACAATAGATAAGATTGAAGTAAATGACTTAGAGATTATTAATTGCTTAGAAAAATATATTAATAATTATAATATAATATCTTTTGATGGAAAGCAAGATAAATTAGCTAATGAGCTTAACAAAATAATAAATGAACCAGAATATCTTAATAAATTTAAAAAGAAAAATAAAGACAATCTTTTAGACAAACTAAATAACATAACATCTATTGATTGGTTTGTAAAATGCAAAGGTAAGTCAGATATAGTTTCTGGTTTTTTGGATAAAATAAACCTTGCTAAAGAAAAGATAAATGCCTCTTTAAAATCAGGGTTGGCTACAGATTCAATCACACAACCTAAGCAAACACAGCAAGAAAACAACAAGTTACAAGAAAAGCAAGAGAATTAACTTTTCTAAATTTATGTTTTAATTTTATTATTTATCTATTAATTTTTCTACACTTATGTTTTATTTTATTATTCTAAATTTATATTTTATTATTTATCTATAAATATTATATTTTTTTTCCAAGTTCTTTTTTTTCCTGTGTTGTTTAGCTTTACAAGGTTTATATCTGTCAAGGTTTTGATGTATGGATAAAGGCTTTTCTCGTTTTGGTATTCTATGTTATATTGTAGTTTGATCCTTTGCTTTAGCTCATCCATATCCATCCATTGATCATCAAGAAGGCAATTGATTATGTGTTCAGCTTGTGTGTTTTCCTTTGGCTTAATAACATCCCAGATGGTGTTTATCTTTGAGCTATCTATTCTTGTAACATCATAAATCTTAACAGGTGGTTCTTGCGTTGTTTTTAACTTTTGTTCATTATAGTTTTCCTTCTCTACACCCCCACTCATATTTAATATTTGTTGCATCTCTTGTGCCTTTGCTTGGCTTTGTGCAGAATCTAAATTGCTTTGCTTAACATAATCGTGTTTATTTTGTATTTGCAGTTCTGCAATACTTTTTTGTACTGTTGCTTGCGTTTCAGTATTTGTTTTATCTTTGCCTTTAATAAACCCAAGCTTAGTTAAAAGCTTTTGAAAGATATTACTCATAGTATATATTGTAATTACAGTAATTATTTTAAATAGATATGTAATTACAGTAGTCACAAAAACAAGATTTTGGTTGCTACGGTAATTACAAAAAAGCCAGAAAAGCATTTAGTATATTTAATGTTTATTTTATGTATATTAAAAAAAACAACTTAAAAATTAGCCAATCATAAGCACAGTAATTACATAAAAATAACAGTAATTACCATTGATTACCTGCTTTTCTAAGCTTATATTTTAAATTAAGACAAGGAATCAAGAGATTTTGTAAAAATAGATGCAATTAATTCTTTTTAAAGAAATTAAAGTTTATTTTAAGCATTTCTTTTCCGAAAAGAAGGGAGGGAAATAGTTGTTAAATCTGTCCAAGAATTAGTGTGTTTTCTTAATCCCTCCCACATTTTTTAAAGTTCAATAAGCACATTACTTAAAAAATATTCAAGTAACAATCAGATAACAAAAGCAAGAAATAGCAAACAAGATGCAAAAAACCAGCAAATAGCGGAGGATGGATTTGAACCATCGACCTTCGGGTTATGAGCCCGACGGGCACTCCAGACTGCCCCACCCCGCTTCATTATTTTTGTATTTTTTTTT
>JAKQHQ010000013.1 GCA_029557995.1 archaeon
TATTGAGCTGCTTTCAAGGATTGATAAGGTAAGTGTATCAAAATTACTTTGTGCAATTTCTAGCTCTTTAGTTAGCTTACACTTGTCTATGGAGACCACCTTTGACTTGATGCCAGCTATCTCCTTGTCTAGTGCCTGCAACTGCTCCTTGTAAAAGCTAAGTTTGGTTAGTAACGCACTATACTCAAGCTCTATTTTCTTGTTGTCCTGCTCAGTATCCTTTATCTTTAGCTCAAGCTCATGTCTTTGAGATAAAAGCTCTTGCTTGTCTTTCCCAGAGATTGGACCTCTCTCACTTAGCTTAGTTGTGACTTCCAAGAGTCGCGAGCTTAAAATGCTTTTTTCTGTGTTTAGCTTTTCAAACTGCTTTTTTCTATCTAGCTCTCTGCTATATTGTATTTCAAGGGCTTTAGCTACACTAGCTAGCTTAGATATTTGCAACTCAAGAGAGGCAATGGACTCAGTTGTTGCCTTGTATTCCTTTTCTGTTTCTTGTATATCAAAACTATGCAATTGGTTAGTTATTTGAAGATGCAAGGACAAAAGCTTTTCCTTGTCAAAGCCAACAAGCTTGGACAGCTCCTTGGCATTTGACTTTATGCTGTCCAAGTTACTTATGCCAAAAAGCGAGTCAAACTGCTCTTTTCTCTTACCTGGCGGAATCTTTAGGAAATAGTCCATCTCGTTTTGCTCGCTATAGACAATCTTAACGAATAGATTATAGTCAATACCAAGAATGCTTGTGAGTGCGTTATTTACATCTGTTTGTTTTGGGCCTGCTATTAGTTTGTTATTGGAATACAATTTAGCTGTGTTTATCTTCTCAAGGTAAATCTCCCTTTCAACCCTGTAGTAGTTGCCTTCGTAGTCAAAGAAAAGAGTAACCCTTGCATGCTCTTTCTTGCTTGGCTTAAACATTATTGTTTCAGAAAGCGTAAGCTTTTTAGCCTGAAGAGCTGGGTAGGTGCCGTAAAGTGCATAGCAAATCGCATCAATAATGCTTGACTTCCCTGCGCCTATTCTCCCTACAAATATGTTTGTGCCTTTTGCAAAATTAAGTGTGGACTTGAAATGCGTCTTCCAGTTTTCAAGAATTAAGGAGGTGAGCATAAATAAATAAGGATATAAAATGTTTAAAAAAGCAACAGCAGTATGCCATAGAGAGCAAGAGACAAGATAAAGCTATTTTCTAAGGCTCTCAAAAAAGCAAACTAAAATTAACAAAAGCACAAAAAAGATTGAGGGAGCTTATTATAAATAACTTTTGCCAATAATTCCTTATGAAACCAAAGCTGATTACTGACACAAAAGCGCAGATTTCTGCAGAGATGATTATACTTCTGGCAGCATTGATTGCAATCGTCTTAGTTATTGTCACACAAATGCAAAAAACCACAGCAAAGGCAAACAAGAGCGTTGAAGGAACTGCTGACAAGATATTTGACAAGATAGATGACATTGACTGAAAAAATGCAAAAGGGCTTTTTAAGTTTAGAATATATATTGCTTATTGCTGGAGTGCTCTCCTGCCTTGCACTCTTAAGCACAGGTATAATCAACTTGTATCATAGGAATATAAACGAGATTGATAACCAACGACTAAGGCAAGGTTGTAAAGAAATAAACCAGACAATTGAATTGCTTGAACTTATGCCAGAGGGTCTTAGGGAGATTGAATTGAATAATCTTTTTCCCTGGCAAGTGACTAGAAAATCAAGCAGGGAAATAATATTGAAAAACAAGCAAAAGGATTGCAATATTGCTTCAAGGTTAACAATTGAGTCAGCAAATAGCTTTGAAAAAAACCATGTGCTTAGGCTTTCAAAGACAAGCAACTGTTTAAATATTGGTTGACTTATAAGTTACATTAACATGGAGCTTTACGAACTTTTGCATATACTGTTTTTTCCAGGCATAGCCCTACATGAGAGCGCACATGCAATTGCCTGCCTTTTCCTTGGCGTGCCTATCAAGAAAATCAAATTTCTTGGAAAAGATGGTGGCTATGTGGTGCATGGGGACAGCACTGCCTACAATATAATAATTATAACTCTTTTCCCATTTGTGTTTAATATTGCCATATCACTAGTGTGCGCAAGAGTGTATCTGTTGACTGGACTTAGCTTCTTGAAGCTTTTGATGGCTTGGGGGGCGTTCTCTGCATTGTTGTTTTGCGTTCCAAGCAACAAAGACGCAAAAAACGCATTTGAGGCAATCAAAAGGGCCTACACAAAAAAGCAAGATATCTTGTCTATACTCTTGCTGATTGTGCTTAGCCCATTAGCAATTGCTGTGGCTTTGCTGTTTCTTGCTTTTGTTGTGCTTGATAAGTTTCTTGTCTTGCGGCTGTTTCTTGTAATAGCCTGGGTGTTCTTGTTTATGGTGTGAGATAGCTTAAGACAGACAATGGCAAAAAAAGAGACGCTCTAAAAAAGATTTAATATTTAAACCTAACTAACTATTAATTATTATAGAACAAAACTTATTTTGTTGGATATGTATATGTGGTGAGTTAATATGCCTGAGAAACTTACAAAATACGAAATAACAAGATTGATATCTGCAAGGGCACAACAGCTTTCTTACGGGGCACCACCACTTGTCAAGGTTGAGAAGAACAGCACAGCCTACTCAATAGCAAGAGAGGAGTTTGACAACAAGGTGATTCCACTAGCTGTCATTAGGAACATAAACAACGAAAAGGTTATTGTTACAGTAAGTTAAAAAAA
>JAKQHQ010000021.1 GCA_029557995.1 archaeon
CATATTTATTTTTCTGTGATTATCCTTATTATGTTATTAAAGAAATAAACAGGTATTGAGTTTAACCCAAATGTAGGGAAGTTATATAGGTTTGACCCATAAACAGCACTCATGCTTTTTACAACGTAAATATCTATCTTCTCTTCGTTTCGCTCATAGTTAGTGGTTTTCAGGATATCTGGTCTGATGCTACTTAGTTGCGTTTCATCAACAACTGTGTATATATACAATGTAATCTCTTTCTCACCGATTGCTTTTGGTACAAAAGAGTATGTGACCTCAGTGCTTCCAGCAGGCTGGAGGAATATTGTTTTTATTTTTTCAAGTTTTCCGTTCTTTGTATCAAACCACACATCTGGAAGATCCGAAGAGACAACAATCTTTTTTGTTGTTATTGATTTATTAAGTAGCTTGATTTTTATGTTTTTTACAATCCCAAACTCTGTATTCTTCTCATAAGGTAACACAAATGTGGATATTACATTGCTTTCTATATCTGCATTCAGATAAATATAATCTTCCAGTCCAGTCTCGTTGTTTTTTAGTATAATCTTTATTTTTTGGTTGCCACTTGCGTTTTCGCTTATCCTTGCAACAGTGAATATGCTCTCCCCTGTTTTCTGGATATTGTCAAATGTAATGTAATTGCTTCCATAGCCATCTGTTGTGATTACATCATATTTGTCTTTTTCCTCTAAAAAAAAGCTTAGTAGGAAATACTCCCCTGGTGCTAAAACACCAACTTCAATCTCCCCACCAGTTCTAATATCGCTCATTACTGGTTCAAGCATTTGCAAGGGGTATACAAATTGTAGCAATAGTATCATAAACGCAAACTGCAAGATTATTTTGTTCATTTTATATTTCACTCTATTTATATAGTTTTTGAGATATATATATTGTATATAAATTTATTTATAAATCTAATCAAATCCAAGCAAACAAGCAAAGTGACAACACAAATGGAAGAGATAGCCACTAGATTTGAGATGCTAAAAAAGCATCATACAAAAACACTTCGTGATGCAATAGCCAATGGACTTGTTGACCTACCTGTAGTGCCATTCCTTCTGGAAGTCACAAAATGCAATGATATCTACAGCTCAAGCAGCTGTTCTGGTAGGCTTCTACTGCTTTCCACAGACAAGCAAGAAAACAAGAAGCAATCTGATTTTTTTGCAAGATACCACCGTACAGTTCTATTTGAGGAAATAAAAAGAGATATAGATGCCTTTCAGCAAGGCTATCTTTGGCTAAAGGTTGAGCCATTCATATTCCATTTTGCAGCAAGGGATTATGGGCTTGCAAAATCCATTCTTGACTTTTGCAGAGCAAATGGCCTGAAAAGGGCTGGGCTAATAAGCTGTAAGGAGGGCAGGTTCGTGTGCGAAGTAACAAACACATCCTATCTTTCCTTGCCTGTAAAGGTTGATACCAAGCAATTGATATCTGACGAATACCTTAAGCACATAGTAGATGTGTCAAACCAGAAATTAGAAGCCAACTTTAAGAAGCTTGAGGTGTTTGAGAAAAGATTTTTAGAGACCTTTTTATGATTTCCTCTTTTTACCCTTGCCCTCAACGAAATCCTGCACAACAGGCAAGTATTCAGCAAGCTTTTCCTTTTCGTTCTGGCTGAGCCTTGGGGTCCTTCCTGAATTTATCTTTTGGGAAACTGAGTTTAAAAGAGAAGTAAGCTCCATAGGGAATATAATCTTTGAGGACTGCCCCTCGCCAAGCTTTTCCAAGGCCTTTATGTAATAGTAAAGTATGGTCTTGTCTGACAGATTTTCAGTGGCCTCTCTTATCGCGTTAATCTTTGCCTTTTCGGATTCTGCCTCTTCAAATATTGCAAGCTTTTTCTGCACTGCTGCCTTTTGCTTGTGCATGGAGTCAACTATTTCCTCAGGTATCTGCAAGTCCTTCATCTCCACAGAGTTTACCCTGACCCCCCAGTCCTTTGCAATCTCCTTAAGTGATTCAGTCATCCTCTTGTTTATGCTTTCAGTATTGGATATCACATCCACAAGATCAAACTCCCCAAGTATGTCCCTAAGCATAGCGATAACATAGAAGGTAGCTGCTTTTTTGTAGTCCTCAACTTTGACAATTGAATTAATTACACTTTCTTTGTTGCTGTCTATAGATATAAACACAACAGCATCAATAGTCAACTTTATGTTATCTTTTGTTATTATCTGTTGCGTTGGCACATCAATTACCTGCGTCCTTAATGTGACAAGGTTTGGCTTTTCAATAAATGGTAAGACAATAGTCCAGCCAGGGCCACCAACCCTATTCACCTTTCCAAATCTAAATATAACTGCCCGTTCATAGTCCTTTAGCTGAAGTATTATATTAAACTTAAACAAAGAATACACAAACGCAATAACAATCAAAACAATAAGCACTATCTGCTTTGTCTTGGTGTCACTAATGAAAAACAATGCTAGTAGAAACAAGCAGACAAACAACACAATCGCAAAAAGCAAATTTTTAAGGCTTTGTTCTTCCATGCTTTATCCTTTTTTGTGAGATATGATATGATTTTAAATGCTTTTATATACTAATTTAATATAAAATAATATTTTAGAGGCATTAATTTATTATAATTAATAAATAATAAATATACAAAACATTTTATAATGGTGTTGTTATTTTGAAAAAAGCATTGCAAGAAAAGGAAAGTCCTATAGAAAAGCAGTCAAATCAAGAGAGATTGCTAATCTTGACTGTAGACAGGGATAATGACATAGGCAAACTCCTTGGTGTCTCAGGGCCCATAGTAGGTTATGACAACAACTTAAAGCTCGCTAATAACCTTATATTAAAAGACCCAGAGGAATCTGATGCAAACGCAATTTTTGCTGCTCTTAAAAAATATTCTGAACTAAAAAAGGACTATGAGATAGAGATTGCAACCCTTACAGGTCATTCCAAAGAAAACTTATTTTTTGCTGACAAGAACATTTCTTTACAATTAAAATCAGTTCTTGAGACATTCCCAGCAAGTGCATTTATCTTTGTCACAGATGGCGCAGAGGACGACCAGGTGATACCAATACTTCAAAACTTTGGGCCTATAATCTCAAAAGAGTTAGTCATTGTCAAGCAGTCAAAGGCAATAGAGAGTACATTTTATATGATAAAGAAAGCAATCAACGACCCAGCCTTTGCAAGGATAATTTTTGGCATACCAGCAATCATCCTACTTTTGGTTTTCTTCTTCAAGGGGCTTGCTTTACGCATAATCATCTTGTTGTTGGGGCTTTACCTTCTTGTGAGGGGCTTTAATCTTGAGGCAAAACTGATTAATTTCTTCAAGGCGCTTGCCTCAAAGTTTTCGCTTACAAGGATAAGCTTCCCATTTTACATAGCAAGCCTTTTCTTCCTAATTTATGTGTGCATTGATGGTACCAACCTATTTTTTGCAAATTCAACATTTATAATGTGGCAAAGAATAATTTTTGTAATAAGGGCTGAGCTTTTGTACCTCGTGCTGTGCGCAGGCTTCTATGTGCTTGGTAATATAATAGACATAATCTACCAGAGGGCACTTTATAAGCTCGGTTCAGCTATATTTGCACTTGTTGCTGTCTTTGTGTTTTCAGGAGTGCTTGACCTCTCTTTCCAGTTCATTTTAGGGGAGATTGAGTTCAACTCATTTATAGTTGTGATATTGTTTTCGTCTCTATTCCTATTTATACTTCACCTGATAACAGGCATCTTTGACATAACAAAGGATGTAACCGAGCTATTGATTGGTCTGCCAGTAATCTCCAAGTATGGTGTGTGGCTTGGGGAGGTAATTTCTGTGGACAAAGACAAAAAGACAATAAGCTACAAGAGCAGGAACGGCAAAGTAATAACAGTAATCTCGCAAAAGCATTTTTTCATACAAGATGGGCAGGTGATTATATAGAGCTATAGGTTCGTTTTTTATACTTTTTGCTGGCTTTAGCAAAGGTAATAAAAAAAGAAATATATATAAACTAATTGGCTAACTAATTAAATATTAAAATAATGAGAGGTTATCAAATATGTACAAATATGCTATAGCAAGGCAACTTGCAACAAAGAAATTAATCACAAACAGAGGGGACAACATTGGAAGGTTGGTTGACCTGATGGTTAATGAGGTGTCTGGAGACATTGAAGCATTGTTAGTTGAAGTTGATCCAGCATCAAAAATAGTCAAGCAATTAGATGTCCAGGGAAACCTTATAGAGATACCATACAAATGCGTAGTTGCTGTTTCAGATGTTTTTGTGATTGACGAAAAGACGCTTTTGACAAAAGACCAAGGCACCTTTAACTGATTTTAATTAGTTTCTTTTTTCAATTTCTCTTTTTTCTCTTTCTTTTGTATACTATAATCTTTTTTCTTTTATTTACACAGATTTATCTTTTACATCTATTGTATATGTCTTATCTTTTAGATTTATTTTTACAACCAAAAAATTCTTTTTCATTCTGGAAAGGCATTCGTTTAATGTTTTTATAATTTCTTCTTCTTGGATTTTCTTTTCTCTTGCAAGCCTTATCTGCCTGTTTATTTCTTCAATATCTGAAAAGTTAGAGTATATAAACTCCCCCTCTTTCCTTAAGTGCTCAGCAATCTCTTGATACTTTTTTTTTGTCTTGCTCTGGCTTTCAAGTATACTCTCTTCTCTTCTTACCTTTCCACTCTCTTCTTTTTTATCTTCCTTTACTATACTTTCTAAGTAATGGGAGCAAAGCTTGGAGAAGAACTCCTCAATGGTGGTGTCTTGCCCTTCTTTAACAACCAAAAGTTCTTTCCCTTCAAACTCTACAATACTAAGCACAGGATAACTTAACTGGTAAATATCTTTTGCATTTTCAATTGCCTTCTCCTTACTTAGCCCCAAAAGATACCATGGATGCACATTGTATTCCTTAACAAGCATACCAATTGTCTTTTTCAGGTCGAGGTCCTTAGTCTCCTCTTCAAGCTCTTCTATGGTTTTTTCTTTTATATCCTTGTTAGCAGGGAACAAATACTTCTGGTTTTTTGCAACAACCCTATCTTTCCATTCTTCCTTTTGTTTTGAAGTCACTATCTTGAAGTCAAGATCAGTTAAGATTATATTGGAATTACTGAAAAGCTCAAAGATAAGGTAATAGTCATCCAGCAAGAGATACACAACCCTGTTGTTCTTGTCTTGTCTTACTTCCTGTATCCTCTGGTTGCAAAGCTTTTTTTTTAAGAACTTGATAAGCCCATCAGGGGTTGGGTCAACAGGTAGATTGTGCTCAGGCATGAATATAGCTCGTGGCGTGATTATAAGCTCCCTTGTGCCTTGCTTATGGAGCTTAAGCTTAATAAGGTATTGCTCGCTTTTTACAAGCTGTATGTTGTTTAGGTAGCCCAAGGCAATCTCTTTATCCAACCTTTGAGCAATATAGTAAAGTGCAGTGCTTGTAACTTCTATATCTTTCATAAAATCAGTCTTCTGTGTCTATATAGGCGTTCTGATTAAACTTGTAGATAGTTTTCTTTATCTTGTGCCCATTAAATTTGTAATTTTCTATAAGCGTCTTCTCATCAGCATTCACATACATCTCAAAAGGGCATTTCTGTGCCAAGTCAAGTATATAGTGCGCCCCCTTGTATTTTGTCTTTACAAAGGAATGGGTTGTCTCATCATCCAGCAAAACAACATATACAAAAGAATCATAATCGTTTAATGCTTGCATAAGCGAGCAGAGAAGAGTAGCAATATCTTGGTCATCACAAAACTTTTCCTTAAGTATTGTTGTAGGATCCATCCAGTAAATAACCTTCACATCCACCTTCACCACATCAACCTCACTTTTCAAGAAGTTATATATCTTTTTAATAGTGTTTAGATAATCCTTATTGTAGTCATAGCCTATTGGCTTGTACTTTCCTACAAGCCCCTTTATTGTCAAGTCATTAGGCACAACAGTATTCTTTATCTGCGAGATTGTCTTTCTTTCCTGCTCGTTAATCTGCTCTTTGTATTTATCAAGTATCTTTTCATAGTACTTGCTCTTTACAGAGTCGTTTGCATTTGCAGGCACACTCTTTGACCCAGAGATGTTTTTTATAAACTCCTCCAATTCTCTCACCCTTTCTTTAAGGTTGTCCCGTTCAAGCCTTGTCTCATTGAGCTCGCCCTTAAGCTTGATGTTCTGGAACCTCATGTCGTTGCTTGTGTCTTGTGTCTTTTGAAGCTCAGTGAGCTTAGAAACCTCGCTATTGATTTCGCTATCAAGTTTTGCGGTCTCAGTGTTTATAACCCTTAATGTGTCAGAATACAGCTGGTCACTTATGCTTTTTGAGCTGTATTTAAGGGACGCTTCCTCCTTTTGTCTTTGTAGCTCCTTTTTTTTCTCATTTAATTCCTCAATCTTTTGCCAAGAGCTTTGCTCTTTGTTTACAGGTATAGTTATCTTTTTCTTTAGGTTTATATAGGTTATTGCTATCCCAAATGCAATGATTATAATTGTGATTACAATTATCTGTATAAGCTCAATATCCATTTGTCTCCCTATATATATTGTGCAATAATTTATTTATATATATTGTGATTTCTAACAAAACCAGCCCAGCCCATAGGTATTTCGTAAATAATCCATTTATAAAGATTTAGTTTCTATATATTATATAGCTAAAAAATTAATAGATTGGCTACGTTGTAAATTTGTTTATTGTAAAATATGGAGGAATAATTTATGGCAGCACCAAAACCAAGACTCAATGTTATTTTCATTGGGCACATCGACCATGGGAAATCAACAACCGTAGGTCGTTTAATGTATGACACAAAAAACCTAAGCGAGCAGGACTACAGGAAATTGCAGGCAATCGCAGAAGAAAAAGGTAAAAGCACATTTGCATTTGCCTATCTTATGGATATTACAAAAGAAGAAAGAGATAGGGGTATAACAATTGATGTTAACTACAAGAAGTTAGATACAGACAAGTTTAGTTTCACAATAATTGATGCACCTGGGCACCAGGATTATGTCAAGAACATGATAACAGGGACTGCCCAGTCAGATGCTGCGGTGCTTGTGATTGCAGCTAAAGATGGTATCATGGCACAAACAAAGGAGCACGCTTACCTAGCACAGGTGATGGGCATCAAGCAGGTAGTTGTCGCAATCAACAAGATGGACGAGATTAACTACTCAGAGGAGGGCTTTAAGAAGTTGAAAGCTGATGTTGCTACACTTTTCAAGGGCAAGTTTAAGGATGATCAATATGTAGTTATACCAATCTCTGCATGGAATGGTGAGAACATTGTCAAGCCATCACCAAAGATGCCTTGGTATAAGGGGCCATGCTTGATTGAAGCTATGAATAATTTTAAAGCAGCAGAAGTTTTAACAGATAAGCCACTAAGGTTGCCAATACAGGATGTGTATTCAATTAAAGGTGTTGGCATGGTGCCTGTTGGAAGGGTTGAAACAGGGATACTAAGACCAAATGACAAGATAATAATAATGCCAGAGGAAATCGTAACGCAAGTAAAGTCCATAGAGGAGCATCACGAGCCATTGCCAGAGGCATTGCCTGGAGACAACATTGGCTTTAATATCAAGAATGTTGAAAAAGGGGCAATCAAAAGGGGTTCTGTTGTAGGGCATGAGACAAACCCACCGACTGTTGCTGAGGAGTTCACAGCACAGATTGTTGTGTTAAACCACCCAACAGCAATAACTGCTGGATACACGCCTGTCTTTCATATACACACAGCACAGATGTCCTGCACGATAGTGGAGTTGATTAAAAAGGTTGCACCAACAGTTGAGGAAGCACCTAAGTTCTTAAAGACAGGTGACGCTGCGGTAGTAAGGATAAAGCCGACACAACCATTGGTCTGCGAGACCTTTAAGGAATTCCCACAGCTTGGTAGGTTTGCAATCAGAGACATGGGTAAGACAGTTGCAGCAGGGGTTATACAAGATATAAAAAAGAGAGTAAAGTAAAACCTTTACTTTCTTTTCATTAAAAAACCAATTAACAAGTGGAAAACTATGCAAACAGCAAGAGTAATAGTTACAGGGACTGACTATAAGAAAGTCACGGATTTCTGCAATGAGATAATTGATGTGGCTTCAAAGAGTGGTGTCAAGCATTCTGGTGTGATACCCTTAAAAACAAAAAAGCTGATTGTTCCAGTTAGGCGGGGCGTCTCGGCTGGTGGTACAGAAACCTATGAGAAATACCAGCTTAGGATTCACAAGAGGATTATTGATGTAAAAGCAGATGACAAGACCTTAAGGCGGATAATGAGGGTTGATGTGCCATCTGAGCTTCAAATAGGTATTGAGCTAAAAAGCTGATTTGTTTTTTTTTAAAACCAAAAATATAGATTGAGTAATTAATCTAAAATGTTAAGCAACATTAAGAAAAATATCTTTTTAGATAAAGAGCACAAGGTTAAGATAGTATCTAATCCCTTCTTATTTTCCAAGCTTGATAAAGTTGCAATCTCACAATTGTATAACCTCTCCAAGCTACCTAATATTTTTGGGGAGGTTATTGGTCTTCCAGACCTTCATATAGGCTATGGTATGCCTATTGGCTCTGCATTTGCTACTTCTTTAGACAACTCACCAATCATAAGCCCAGAAGCTACTGGCTACGATATAGGTTGTGGGGCGTCTCTTGTGCGCACTGCGCTTTTTGCAGACAAGCTTTCTGCTAAGGATTATACAGCACTTTCAAAGTCTCTTACCAACCTCTCGCTTGGCTTGTCAAGCAATGGCATAAGGCTATCAAACTCTGAGTTTCAAGAGCTTTGCTACCAAGGTCTTGAATGGGCATATAAGAACAACTACGCCAGCAAGTTTGACAAGCTTTATACAGAGCAGCTTGGAGTTGAGAGCTCTGCTGGGTTTTCTCAGCTCTCAAGGGTTGCAGTAAGCAGGGGCATAAAGCAGGTTGGAACTCTTGGGCTTGGTAACCATTTCCTTGACCTCTTGGTTGTTGATAGGGTTTTTGATAAAGATTTTTGCAAAGCACACAAGCTCTCAAAAGGGCAATTGCTACTTATGCTTCACTCTGGCTCAAGGGGCTTTGGGCACCAGATAGCAAAGGAGTATATAGCCAAATGCACTAGCAAAAACCCAATTTCCTATTTTGATTTTTACTCAAAAGAGGGGCAGGGATATTACGCAAGCATGTGCTCAGCAGGTAATTTTGCTTTTGTAAACAGGGCTGTGCTTAGAAGCAAGGCAATACAAGTTATAGAAAAAACATTAAATCTTGGACAATCCGACCTTTCCCCCTCCCTCCTCTGCGACACGACCCACAACTACGCCTCCCTTGAAACGCATAAAAAGTCAGCTCTTCTTGTGCACAGGAAAGGCGCAGTCCGTTGCTATCTCCCAAACGAGCTTTCAAGCAATTCAAGATTTTTAGGGACTGGCGCACCGTTGGTTCTTCCTGGCTCAATGCTTGACAAGACATATGTTCTCTTGCCAACACCAAAGGTTGAGAAAGAGACGTTTTCAACTATCGCCCATGGTTGCGGAAGGCAGCTTTCAAGAAAAGATGCTAGGCAAGCGGTTTCTGCATTTGGCTTACGGCAGGAGCTTTTAAAAAAAGGAGTTTACCTGTCAAGCCATTCTGAAAACAACTTACGCGAGGAACAGCCAAGCGCCTATAAGCCCTCATCACAGGTTGTTGACTCGCTTGTGTCTGCAGGGCTTTGCAAAAGGGTCTTTTCCCTAAGCCCAAAGGTTGTTGTAACTGGCTAAGCATATTCAATACCTTTTTATTGTTTTCCATTTACTTAATTAATATACCAAATATGGTGGATTTATGCAAGTAAAAAGACTAATATCTCCTAAGCAGATTTCAAGAAAACGACAAGCAAAGCGCAGGATAGCTACTTCCCATAATCTAAAGACGCAATCAATAGAAAAACAAAGGCAAATAATTGAGAGCACAGTCAAGCGACTTTCTAAAACCTACCCTACAGCAGGGCGTAGCTATCGTGCAATGCTTGAGATAATCAGGTATTCAGAAAAAAATATCAACAGCATTGAAAAGATTCTTGCATCTGAGAACTTGCCAGAACACCATAAGCAAGCCCTGCTTGAGAATGTCAAACAGGCAAGAGCAACATTCTTAGATGCATTCAATAAATTTACAGAGCACACAGTCAATGCAGTAGAGCATAAGGAACTGCACAAGCTTGACGCAATTAACTTCATTTCTGCGCAAGACGCTTCAGAGCATTACTGGAATGAATGGGGGAAGCTTTTGAACAGCATAGCTAGGCTTGGGATCAAGAACTCAAAATAAGGTTTTCTGGATATATTTTTTATTCTGCTCCCTTGATATTTCTTCTTCCTTTAATCTTTTTTCTTCTTCGCTCTGGCAGATAAAAGGCGTCCCATAATGCCCAGCCCCGCCAGGTCTAAAAGCCACTAACCCCTTCCTGAAAGCCATTATATAGCCAGCAAGCCCATTGTCAATCTCCCTTAGCTTTTCTTCCTGTACTTCAAGCATGACTTCAATCTCTGTGTATCGTGAGATTATCTTTTCGTATTTTTCCTGCGCACATTTTTCATAACTACCTTTCTTTCCAATTTCCATTTGTATAAGTTCATATAATGGCATAAGATACTTATATTCTGGTCTGTTGGTTATCTGTTTTAGTTGGTTGTTGCCTTGCTTTTTTGCAATCTCCTTTATCCTATCCTCCACGCCCTTCTTTAAGATACCCTTGCAACTTGAGCATCGCCATCCTAGCTTTATTGCATCCTCCAAGCCATATATCTTCCAGCAGTCCCTACAAGCTGTCTTATTATATTTCCCTTCTTTTGGGTTGTAGCCAACATTGTAAACAATTTGGTTTTTCCCGACATCGCAAAGCAGGTTTTTCAGTGACTCATAGTTTGGTTTTTCAAGCTCCATACACACAAACTCCCTACCTATCCTATAGCTATTTGGCGAATGCGCATCTGAAAAAGAGAAGAACTTCTTGTTTTTCAGTTCTGGGATGAGGTTAGCAGTGCTTGTGTCTGCTGACAAGCCAAGCTCAATAAACAACACCTTTTCCCATTGCTTACCATAAGCCATTTCAAGCGAGTCGTATCCAGCGTAAATCCCAAAATATGGTGTAAAGGCATGTGCTGGGCCTATAAGCACATCGTGCTTTAGGCACAATCCAAGTAGCTCCTGTGGGTTTAGCGACAGTCGTGGTCTGCCACCTCCATATACCATCATGTCACTTGAAAACTTTTCTATATCTTTTCTAAATTCCAATACCTTTTCAAAATCAGAAAAGAAAAGCAGGTGATGTGCCCTGCCACTAGTTTCAACCTCTGTTGACAATATAAAATATGTCTTTCTGTCAGTGTCATCCTTGAAATAAAAACAGCCAGCCTTCTCCCTTAGCCACTCCCTGCAATGCTCAAGCCAGAGTGGGTGAAGTATGTCCCCTGTTCCAAGTATGTCCAGCCCCTTAAGCTTAGCCTGCCTTGATAGTTCAGGTAGCGACATGTTCTTTGACACGCCGCTAGCGTAAGGCGAGTGTATATGCAAGTCAACATTATATCTCATGGTTCAATTTCACATAGATTATATTGTTCAATAACTTATATAATCATAATGGTTCATTGTTTTTTTATGATATCCAAATATTTCAAGAAGTTAGATGCCAACAAAGTCCAATGCACCTTATGTTTTCGCTTTTGTGTGATACCTGATGGCAAGACAGGCTTTTGCAAAGTCAGGAAAAACCAGGCAGGAAAGTTAGTTTCAATGGTTTATGGGAAGCCAATCTCTATCAATATTGACCCAATTGAAAAGAAGCCAATCTATCATTATCTACCTAACACGATGTCTCTCTCACTTGGCACCCCAGGTTGCAACTTTGATTGTGCGTTCTGCCAAAACCATGACATCTCCAACTGCGTAAATATCAACTTAGATAATTTAAGTTATTTTTCTCCGCAAAAGATAGTGTCTCTTGCCTTAGCCAATTTCACACCATCAATATCCTACACCTACACAGAGCCAACAGTTTTTGCTGAATACGCCTTAGACATCATGAAAAAAGCTAGGGATGCAGGCCTAAAAAACATCTGGGTGAGCAATGGGTATTTCTCAAGACAGCTTTTAGGTGATATCCTTCCATACCTTGATGCAATCAACATTGACCTCAAAGGCACGCAAGCATTCTACGACAGGCTCATACCTGGAATCTCTGTGACACATATTCAAGATAACATCAAGTCGCTTTACGAAAGCAAGATTCATATTGAGCTTACAGTACTACTTATAGATGGTTATAACACAAGCAAAACCGAGTTAGAAGAGCTCACGGATTTTGTATGTTCTGTTTCCAAAGACATTCCCTTACATTTTTC
>JAKQHQ010000033.1 GCA_029557995.1 archaeon
GTGAAAGCGACAGCCCAATACATTGCGTTCCAGACAATCATCAGCAGGGCACCCAAGGGGAAGACAAGGGAAACTACAAAACATACAAGCATGACTGAAAAGTTGTTCCTAAATATATCAAAGAAAACAGCGCCTTTGCTGACACCTTCAAAGCCAATATCCTTTGTTGGCATGAGCGTGCTTTCCCAGCCCTGCTGACTAAAAAGATGTGCTGAGTAATCTATAGGCAGAAAGACAATCAAGGCTATAACCACAAGCATGATGCCAAGAAAGAAGAAAAAATACATGGACATTATCTTCTTGTTTTCCTCGTAAAAGTCAGCCAAGGAGAACTTCTTGTTTTCCTTAACCTTGAATTTTGTTATTGTAACGCCCTTATGCTCTACTTGCGTGGTCCTGCCGACAAGTAGGATGTTAAGGTTAATCTCCTTAATCACAAATGGTGCAAGAAAGATTGTAAGGAAGAAAACAGAAAAGAGCCCTGGGTTGTCTGGAAACAGCAAAAGCGCAAAGCAAAAGCTAATCATTGTCCCAAGAATTGAGTAATAGATGTATTTGCCTGAACTTTTTAAAAAGCTTGCTAAGTATGTTGGAAGCCCAGCAAAAAAAGTAGCAACCTTGAAAAGTATCTCCTTGGGGCCTAACTTCTTTTTTTTCTGAACTGCTTGCCTAGTTATCTCTTTTTTGAGTTGGGGGTTAGATACAGATATCTGGTCAATCTTGGTCTTTACTGGCTTTTGCTCTTTTGGCTCCTCTTCAGGTATATTCAGGTCTTTTCTGTTAAGGATTGTTATCTTGCTTTTGTCGTCCATTTTAATCAATGCAAAGGTTTTGATTTATAAAAATAGTATGGGAAAACATTTTATAAACATTAACTTTTTTGAGCTTAGATAAAACTCCTAATAAAGGTTAGAAGAATTGAAAGTAAGTTTATAAAAATTCACTTTTTTGAGCTTGGATAAAACCTTGGCGTCTTGCTCTTTGAGATTAACTTCTCAAGAAGCATTAGGGTTTCTGCGTCTATGACCCTTTCAGAAACAGCTTTGGAGAAAAGAAAAGAATTGACTTCAGCCACGCTGTCCCATAGCTTGTTGTCTTTTAGAATCTTTTCAAACACAACCCTCTCCCTTGTGCCTTTCTCTGGAAGGATGTAATTAATATACTCCTTGACAAGAATGGAATCACCAAACGAACCGTAAACTCTTTCTGAATTGTGTAGCTTTGCATAATTGAGAAGCGCAAGCTTTACCTTTTCAAGTTCTGGGTCTATTGTATCTGAAAGCTCTTTTTTTTGTTTTGTAAGCTCAAGATACCTTTGCACAAGCCTTACGCCTTCCTCGTTTAGATACTCATTTTCTGGAAGCTTTTTTAACATGAAAAGATGGCTCTTTAATGGGCAGATTTCCTTGAAACTACACCAGTTGCAAAGAGACGACTCCTTTGTGGGGAAGTCGCCTGTCTTGATGCTACGCTCAATCTGTTTTATTGAGGCAATCACCTCTCTTCCCAAAAGCTCAAGCTCCTTGTCGCTTTTTGTTGTCCTCATCTCCAGCCCTGAATCAAGGAAATGCCAGACAAGCTCAACCTTTTTAACAGATGGATACATGCGCTTTACTGCAATTGTGTAAAGCGCCAATTGCCAGTCCTTCTCTATCTCTTCCTGCGTCTTTGTGTGGCTGTTTGTCTTGTAATCGTGGATTTCAAAGAAGTCTTCGGATACCATCGTGAGCCTGTCAATATAGCCAAGCAAATCATAAGGGTTACTGCTTTCGTCAAGAAGTCGCAGATTGATTTCCATCTCCAAACCTATTGTTTTGCCTTGGTCAAACGGATAGTATTTTTTATAGTAATCTGTTATAAACCTCTTCCCCATCTCTTTGTAGTTTTCCTTGCTGTAACCTTCCCTTACAATCTCAATTGTCAAGTCAAAATTACTGTCCCATTCACTAGTGTAATAATCTAGAATATCGTCTAGGGTGTCAAGCCTTGAAAACCTTAGGTCTGTGTATAGCTTTTCCAAGGCCTTATGAACCATTGAACCCAAAAACGCCTCTATGCCTTTTTTTTCCTCAATCTTTGGTTTTTCTATGTATTTATAGCTAAAGGCCTTTGGGCAGTTTTTGTAAAGCTCAATCCTGGAATGTGAATAGCGCATAATAAGAATAAGAATGAAAGAATATATAAAGGGTTTTGAGGGTGGTTGTCAAGTAAAGTAATTTTGATGTTTGTGAATTTGAAAAAATATAAATGAAAGATTTCAAAAAAACAACAAACATTTATAAACAAAGGACTGGACAGCTACCCTTGCAGAAAGGATATATGGTTTTTAGAGTAATATATTTAGTGAAAGCAAGATAAAATGATTTGCGTATTACAGATGGTGAAAGAGTTGTATGAAAATAAAAGAGATGGCTGCTGAAAACAGACCTGTGGAGAGATTGCTTACGTGTGGTGCAGAAGGGCTGTCTAATGCTGAGCTTATCGCCTTAGTTTTGAAGACTGGGACAAAGGAAAGGAGTGTGCTGGACATAGCCCAAGAGTTTTTTTCAAAATACCAACTTAAGGACATAGGAGGCGTGACTATCCCTGAGCTTTTGAAAATAAAAGGTATTGGAAAAGTGAAGGCCTGTCAGATAAAAGCTTTATTTGAGATATCAAAAAGAATGTTATGCCAGGAAAAAACTGTACTTAAAAGCCCTGAGCAGATTAAAAAAATCGTTTGCCCAATGGATGTGCGTGATTTTTTGTATCCTGTGTTCTTCGGGCTAACGCAAGAAAAGCTTGTAGCTGTTTTTTTAACGCAGAGAAACGACATAATAAACTACAAGGTGATAACAACTGGAACAAGCAACCAGACCCTAATCTCTTCAAAGGATATTGTGCTGGAAGCCCTGAGAAACGGCGCTGATGGGATAATCATTGCACACAACCACCCAAGCGGGGTGTGTGAGCCGTCAATTGATGACAAGCAAGCAACTGAAAACCTGAAAAAAGCATCTAGATTAATGGACATATCCCTACTTGATCATGTCATAGTATCTGGAGACGAGGTGTTCAGTTTCAGGGAAAAGGGATTGATTTGATTTAAGGGGGTTTAAGGCATCACAGGCAAATCAATATTTTAAGTATCTCTTCAAGAACTCCTTCTGGAAGACATCAAAGGTTCCGTTTTCTATTGCCTGCCTAGAGTCATCCATAAGCCTATTAATGAAGCAGATATTGTGCTCTGAAAGAAGAAATTTAACTGTCGGCTCGCCAAGGCGATAGAGATGATGAAGATAAGCTAAAGTGTGATGAGTGCAGGCATAACAGTCACAGCCCTCCTCAATTGGTCTAAAAAGATTGGAGTTGTAGCTTTTGGCTAGCTTCAATGGCCCATCTTTTGTGAAGAGTATACCATGCCTAGCCATCTTTGTTGGATAGATTGAATCAAAACAGTCAATACCCTTGCCAATTGAGATAACCATGTCTTCAGGGGAGCCAACGCCCATTAGATATTTTAACTTGTCTTTGTCAAGGTATTCTAGGGACGCGTCAATTGCCTTGAACATCTCCTGCTTTGGCTCGCCGATTGCAAGCCCGCCGATTGCAAGACCATCAAAACCCATCTCGTTAATCTTGATTGCGCATTCTTTTCTTAGGTCTAGGTAGGTCCCACCTTGGACAATACCGAAAAGCTTTTGGCTCTTATTCCTGTGAGTTTCTAGGCAACGACTTGCCCAGGCAATTGTCCTACCTGTGGCAACCTCAAACTCTTTTCTTGTGTGGTTTGGATAGATGACATGGTCTAAAACCATTGCCACATCAGAGCCAA
>JAKQHQ010000001.1 GCA_029557995.1 archaeon
CAGAAAAGCTACTCATAGACCTCTCCTCGTTTATTACAGCTATTGAAAACAGCCAAAATCAGTTAAGAAAACTGCTAGTGGATAACATCAACAAGGCGCTCTCACTAATCTGGCCAAAGGTCTATCCATATGGTGACTATCTTTCCGCAAGGCTTAGGGCAGAAGACGACTATATTCTTGAGGTGCAGGCAAAAGATAATGCTTGGATAAGGGTTGAGGGTTTGCTGAGCGGTGGTGAGAGGACATGCGCAGCTCTAAGCATAAGGGTTGCTATAGCCCTCACTCTCACAAAAAAGCTTGGGCTCCTAATACTTGACGAGCCAACGCACAACCTTGACACAAAGGCAGTTTCGTTACTCTTGTCTGTGCTTGAAAAAGACCTGCCTGAGCTTGTTGAGCAGGTATTCATAGTCACCCACGACCAAAAGCTTTTGGAAACAGGCAACGCAACCAAATACGTTGTTGAGAGAGACAAGGAAAACGATGGGGTTTCTGAAATAATTGAGGAATAAATATTTAAAGCAACTGAGGAATAACTCTTTAAAACACTTGTCTAACATTATATTATATATGCAAGACATAGCCCAGTACAATGTTAATTACATAAGAACTCTTTTCAAGAAATACTATTCAAGCAACTTCGTTTCCAGCCCGATAGCTATAGAAAGCAGGGAGGTTGGGATAGGCGAGCTTGGAAAAAAGATAAGTGCAAGGCATCTTTCCTTTAAAAACCTAGACGAGCTAAATGCATTCTTAAGAACCACAGCCCCATTCTTTGTCTCCTATTCAGTTGGTTATTACAGGCATCCAGGTATGCGGCCTATGGAGAAAAAAGAAATGTTTGCCTCAGACATTGTCTATGAGTTTGATGCTGATGACTTTTCCCTGCCCTGTATGAATGAGCACGATGTTTGGTATTGTAGCAATTGCCAAACATCAGGAACTGGGCACAAAGACATCTGTCCAAACTGCCAAGGCAAGACAGAAATCATAGAATGGGTTTGCGACAAATGCTTAGGGCATGCTAAAAGTGAGACCTTACGGTTAATGGACTTTCTTGAAGACAGCTTTAAACTAGACCCAAACACATTTTTTGTATCGTTTTCTGGCTCAAAGGGTTATCATATCAGGGTGACTGACAAGTCAGTACAGCATCTTTCTAAGTCCTCAAGGCTTCAGATGACTAACTACATACAAGGAAAAGATATTGAGCTTGAAAGGCTTGGGTTTGCCTTCAAGGATAGGCAATGGTATTGCCCACCAAAAAACAGCCTTGGGCTCTCTGGAAAGCTCTTGCTTTTCCTGAAAAACTACATAACTACAATGACAGAAGCAGGGCTTATTAAGGACCTTGGACTCACAAAAGCAAAGGCAAGAAAGGTAATATCAAATAAAGAAGTTATTTTAAATAAAATGGATAATAATATATTATGGCACGGCTTTTCCAAAGATGCAAAAGGCGATGCCAAGTTTTGGGAGGACCTGTTAAACCTTGCAATTTCTAAGATTTGCTTTAGGATTGACGCATCATCTTCAATGGATATCTATAAGTTAATGAGAATGCCAGATACCTTGCATGGTGGCACAGGGCTTTTGTCTTGTCATATCAAGAGCAGAGAGGACTTGAAGTCCTTTGAGCCACTTTGCGATGCAGTGGTTTTCAGGGAAGACATATCAAGGAAAATAGAGGTTACTAGGCCAGTGCCAAAGTTCTCCCTAATGGGCCAGAGCTTCGGGCCTTTTGAGGTTTCCCAAACAGCTGAGCTTCCAGAGGCAGTTTGCGTCTACCTGTTGTTAAAAGGTGTTGTAAAATGAATGAATACACCGCAGAAGCAAAGGGGCTTATCCTGTGGTTGTTAAAAGGTGTTGTAAAATGAATGAATACACAGTTAATTACGATGAGCTTTCAAGGATTTACAGGCTTGAAAGCAAGTCCACAAAGCTTAGTAAGCTAGACCCATCCTTTTACAAGGAGCTTAAGAAATTCATAACACAGGAAAAGGGGAACTACACTTCAGCAATAGAGAACCTGTCACAGGCAGACATGAAAAAGTTTGAGACACTAAGGCAGACAGTGACAAAGATTAGGGAAATCAGGCTTAAAAAATGCCTTAACATCTGCCTAATATACAGCAGGACAAAGGAGTTTCTAGAGGATAACCTCATTGACTTTGAGGTTGATTTTGTAAAAGACATTATCAAGCTTTTGGACAAGCAGGCAGAATACACTGACTCGCTCTTTGGTATAAAGGCAAGTAGGCAGGAAAAGCAGGCAAATCTTGTTAAGGCAATTGCACTCTCAAGCATACCCTCATTTATCGGCTCAGACATGAAAGAATATGGACCGTTTGACAAGGACAGTGTTTGTGAGATTCCTGAAAATATATTTTTAATATTGTCTTCAAAAAATATTGTAAAAAAAATGGATTAATTGTGATTAATGATGGTGGATTACCCAAAGATTTCAGATATAGTGATATGCAAAATAGTAAAAATCACTGACTACGGAGTATTTGTTTCTCTTCTGGAGTATGGTAATCTTGAAGCGTTCGTGCATGTCTCCCAGATTTCAACTACCTGGGTCAAGAACATACACAA
>JAKQHQ010000011.1 GCA_029557995.1 archaeon
TGGTTGTTGTTGCTGTAATCTTGGTAACAATTGTCCTTACATGGGGCAAATCCTTTACAAATAAGGGGCTTGATACAGCAGATCAGATGTTTGAAGATAACTGTTCAGCAGCAACAATTAATCTATCCAATTGCGACTACATACCCTCAACAGGGACTGTTACAGTGTTTTTAAGAAATACAAGTAGTACCTATAGCTTTGATGCAAATGATTTCACTGCAAATGTAATTGATGATACAGACAACACGGATGCAGATATGGATATTTCACTAACAACTGCAGCATTACCTGCTGGTGCAACAGTAATCCCAACAATTTCAACAACAGTAACTGGTGCTACAAGGGTAAAGCTTCAGATAAGGTCAAACACTTGCCCAAGCATTGCCTCTAGTGAAATTGTCTGCTCATAAATAAAAAAAAGAAGTTGAATGGATATGGCTCCAAGAACTAAAGGTATTTCACCTATAATTACAACCATACTTTTGATTGTAATTTCCCTAATATTAGTTGGAATACTTTTGTCTTGGGGTGAGACCTTCATTCAAAAAAGCACTTCTGACGCAGACAATGCAATTGACAGGAAATGCATAGGAGCTGACATTGACTTTAGTTTTTGTGAATACAATAACACCAGCAAGAAGTTATCTCTAATAATCGTCAATTCAGGAAAGGTCAATTTTAAGGAAGACACAAATCTTTCCTTAATCTTGATAGATTCCGAGAACAACCTATTCAATGACGCAACAAATATTTTGGATGGCGAGGCATTCCAAGTTGGTGACTCAAAGCAATTAGACATAGATGTAAGCGATGCGGACCCTGCTCTGATTGCCCCAATAGATGTGGAGATAAGAAGTAGCCAGTGTGCTAATTTCTTCAAGAGAGCCATTTGCAGATAATGTTGTTTATATCTTTTCAATCTTTATTTTATATATTTTCTTTTCTTTATCAACAATAGCTATTACATATTTTGCATTGATGGTGTTAGCCAGCCGTTCTGATTTTATAAGTTTAGACACATCTTCTTTAGCCTTATGTGACTCCTTGGCATCCACCACAAACTCTGTATGGCTATGCTGTTTGCAATTGTTTTTCAAATAAACCCTAAAGTCAAACCCAAATACCAAGCCATCCTTTACAATATACCCATTATCCCTAAATTCCTTAAACACAAGAAATTTGTTTTCAAAGTCCTTGATTTCTTTTCTGCAGATGTTATTTAGTGCTTCTTTGGTTATTCTCTTGTTTCCATCTATAACCCTTATTTTTTCTCTCTCCAATAGGTACATTGTTTCAAACAGGTCTATGTAATACAAAAGGTTATTCTTATATCCAAAGCCCTTTTGTGTAAGCTGGCTTTTCAAGCCATTGTCTTTAACAAGACACTTGTCTTTTTCCAAAACCACATCCATAGCTTCTCACTTGTATAATGTAAACAGGCTCCTGTCAACCCCATAAAACAAGCCAAGCCGCACACCTGCGTCTATCCAGCCATAGGCATAAGAGTATGCAGCTAAAGCCCTTGCAAAATCGCCCTTCTCCTCTAGCGCCTTTCCATCTTTAAGATAGTTTTTTGCCATAGATAGGTAATCATCAGCAGCGTCCTTAAGATGTGACTGGTTTTCTATGTTTTGCCTGATTGTGGCAAGCGCCTTTTCAAGAATCTCCCTGTATTTTATGCAATATTCCTTACAGCTTGTATTCATCAACTTCACACTTTTCAAACTCATTTAGATTCCCACAAATTATAAGAGATTGCGGGAAAGGATAACCCTTCAGTTGTTTGTAGTCCTTAAACTCAAATGAGACAATCCTCTCGCTTTCCCCAGAGACGCCACATAGAGCTACGCAAGTTAATCTTTTCAATATGTTTCCCTTACACCTATCAATCTTCTCAAGTATCTTGCAGGCCTCTTTTACACTCATAAGCTTGTTCTCATCCATCCTTATGTCAAGCAGGCACAAGGTGTGTGCATCACATTTTAGATTTTCAATTATTGTATCATAAAAGCTTTTAGGGCTGTAGTTAGCTTCTTGATAGACAATGCTTGTGGTCTTCCCAAACTTATACTCAAACAATCCACAAGCCCCCCTGTAATTAAATATAGACACCCCAGCAATCACTTTAGTTTCCAAACCCCTTTTCCTTGCCTCTCCAACGATTGCATAATGTGTTGTTGCTGAAAACGGATTTCCAATGACTAACAGACAGGAGCCATCCTTTAAAAAACCCATGTCCTGTTCAATCTCTTTTCTGTTTAGCCTTGTTATCTTCTTAGATATTCTTTTTTCAAGCTCTTCAATGCCCCCATCTGTTAGCTTACTAGTATAGTCATCAATATACACACAATTGCATTTTTCAATAGCTTCAATTGCCTCAATTGTAATTTGCCTTGGGTTTAACCCAATGCCTACTATGTAAAACATCTTATATTCAATAAACCCCAATCTCTATATATACAATATGCTTGGAATTATTAATATACTTTATGGAATTAGAAAGCAGGTTTGTTTTTTTGCTGTTAGCACAGTTTATTTCTTTTCTTGCATTGTTTATCTTGATATATCCGCAGGTGTTAGGCAAAAGCGTAAGGTAGTTCTGCTCAAGTACGTTGATATTATCAATCCTAAGCATTTGTGAGGTAATTAACAAGTCATTAATCTTTTGCATCTTTAGCAAGTTTAGGTTTGTCTCAAGATTCTTGTTTTCAGCCAAGCTGAAAACCAATATAAAGATTGAGCAAAACACCAATGCCAGCAATGCATCAATTGTAAATATCTGCCCCCTAGCAAAACGAGATTTCAAGAACCTTAAATGTTCCATTATCCACAACACCCCTAGTCACACTAGTCCTAGTCACACTTATCTTGTTTTCGTATATCACCCTACCTCCAACCTTTAACAAGCACACGTTACTGTCTCTAAGCTCTGTAATTGGCAGCTTGGAAATCTCATCCTTGAGCACGTTCTTGTAGCAAAGCCCTTTCCTGTTTTCAGGGGTATAGGCAAGGTAATTGCAATCAGATACAAGCCTTTCAGCAAGCAATAGCTGTTCAAGCTCCTTTATTCCTTGCGCCTCGCTTTTTTTCTTGCTTACGTTTTCAAGCACAGTATTCAATATCACAAACATCACAAGCACAGCCAATAAAGAAAAAAGCAAGACATCAATTACAGCAATCTGCCCCTTCATATTCATACCAGTTGTTTTCCTTGTATACTGCCCTCTTGATAGCCTCAACCCTCACAGAATAGTTAGGTAGCTTTTCAAGTTTTTCCTTTAAGTTTATCTCTATGTCTATAACCGAAGAGAGCACCATAAGTGCGATAAGCAAGCACAACAGGAACTCCAAGGTGACGCCACCCTTAGTCATAGACAATAACCTCCACAGAGTAGTTCTTTGGAAAGGAGAATGTTGTCTTTGAGCAGTTAGTTGACAACTCAAAGGAAAGATATTTGTTTTTCTCAGTTCCGTTGGTTAAGGTGTATCTTTTCAAGGTGATGTTTGGGGCTGGCTTAAGCACAAGCGTCTTTGATATGCTTTTCAGTTCGTTTACGTTAGCTTCTAATCTCCTGTTTGTACTTGTATCCAAGACAAACCAATCCTCGCTCTCGCTGTCTCTCAGATACTCAGCAAGTCCTTGGTTGACATTTTGTTGAAGCTCTAATGGGTCGTTTCCAAGGTTTTTCAGTTCCATCTTTACGAACTCCTCAAAGTTGATACTTGCGTTTTGTTTTTTTGTATCAAGTAGTTTTACTGATAGCAGGCTGTAATATCCATCCTTTCTGTTAGACACCAGAACACCCAAAAACATGGTTGCAAACAGCAAGACGCAAAAGCTAAGAAAGCCTTTTCTGTTTTTTATAATCATCAATAGATTTATTGTTTATTTGCCTTTAATTGTCTTACCACAAAAAACTTTGTGAAACCTCCAAAAGGCAAAGCTAAAATGAAAGCAGTAAATTGTAAGTTTTGCTAAAAACTCGTTTACAGAAGCTATTAAAATATATTGGTTGTAATATATTTAACATATTATACAAAAAATAAGAATAAGTGATAAGTTATGAAAATATGAAAAAGGAAATTAATATGAAAATATGTAACCATAAGGAAAAAGCACTCTCCACTGTTGTTTCTGTTATTGTTTTAGTTCTTGTTGCTGTAATCTTGGTGACAATAATTCTTACTTGGGGCAGGGGTTTTACCACAA
>JAKQHQ010000023.1 GCA_029557995.1 archaeon
TCAAGCTCAGTCAAGAGCTGATCAAGCACCCTTGGCTGGCCTATCTGTATGCCTTTCTCCTCAGCCAAGCAGTCAATCTCGTCAAAGAACACTATTGCTGGGGAAACATCCCTTGCCTTCTTGAAGATATCCCTTATTGCCTTTTCTGACTGCCCAACCCATTTGCTTAGTATTTCTGGGCCTTTGATATATATGAAGTTTAGGGAAAACTCCCTAGCACAGACTTTTACAAAAAAGGTTTTGCCTGTGCCTGGCGGACCATAAAGAAGTATGCTTCTTGGAACCTTGAGCCCAAGCCTTTCCACCAACTCTTTTTTCTGTGTTGTAAGCATGACTATGTCTTTGAAAATCTCCTTTTGCTCGTTTAGGGCGCCTATGTCTTTCATGCTGATTTGTGGGGTTTCAACAAACACCTCTCGCAGTGCTGAGGGCTGGACAACTGTCAATGCATAGTCAAAGTCCTTTTTTCTAAGTTTTAGCTCTTGGGGGCTAGAGCTCTTGATTGCTGATCTTATGGCGCAAAGCCCCGCCTCTTTGACAAGCGCAGAAAGGTCTGCGCCAACAAAACCGTGGGTGACTTCTGACAAGACCTTAAGGGAAACATCATCATCCAAAGGCACATTGCGAGTATGTACTTTTAAGATTTCTTCCCTTGCCTTTTGGTCAGCTACAGGTATCTCAATTTCTTTGTCAAATCTTCCTGGTCTTCGCAAGGCCTGGTCTATCTCTTCAAGCCTATTTGTTGCACCTATGACAATAACCTCTCCTCTCTCGCCAATTCCATCCATTGATGCAAGAAGCTGGGCAACAACTCTTTTTTCTACATCGCTTGCAAGCCCTTCTCTCTTTGAGGCGATTGCATCAATCTCGTCAATGAATATCACGCTTGGCGAGTTTTTCTGGGCTATGGAGAATATGTTTCTTATCTTCTCCTCTGCTTCTCCAAGGTATTTGGTCATTATCTGTGGGGCGTCAATTGAAAAAAACCTTGTCTTCAATTCTGCTGAAATGGCTTTTGCAAGCAAGGTCTTGCCTGTGCCTGGCGGACCGTAAAGAAGTATGCCCTTTGGCGGGGATATGTTTAAGCCGTAAAAATATTCAGGGTATTTGATTGGCAGTTCTACAAGCTCCCTAATTGTCGTAAGCTCCTTGTCAAGTCCGCCGATATCCTCATAGCCAAGCACACTTGGCTCAGGAACGCTTGGCAATGGCTTTTCATTTACAATTAACTCTGTCTTGTCAGATAACAAGACGCTTCCCTTTGGCTCTGTCTTTTGCACAGAAAACATAATGTTTGAGCCAAACAACGCTACAGCAATCTCATCGCCCTCCCTAAATGGTCTTAAAAGAAGTGCTTTCTTGATTACAAGGTCGTAGTTTTGGTAAAATGCATTGAACTGCGTCAGTGGATAAAGAACAATCTTTCTTGCTTGTGATGGGCTTATCTTTCTGATGGTTACTTGGTCTCCTACAGTTACCCTAGCGTTATGCATTGTAAACTTATCCATCCGGATTGAGTGATCCTCGCAGGGACCCTTTTCAGGCCAGACCATAGCTACTGTTGTCCTGACGCCCTCTATCTCAATAGTGTCACCTGAAACAAGCCCAAGCTCCTGCTTGACTGATGTGCCTAATGTGACCACGCCCTTGCCTGTAAACTCTTGGCTTGCGTCATAAACTTTAAGCTTAACTTCTTGTGTCAACTATTATCCACCCCTTAATACAGTATACTACAATTGCCTGACGGTAGCAAAGCCATCAGCTCGTCAACAGATACATCAACCCCTTTTTTCATAAACCTCTCTTTTAGCTCTTTACACACATCTGATTTTCTCCTGTCTCCTGGGATTACTGTATATGCATCTTTTCTTATGTCTGTTGCTGTTACTGGCGTAACTGCAAGCCTGCCTTTTTCTCTGTCAAAGAATATGGCTAGCCTTAACTCAACTTTTCTGTAGTAGTCCCTCTTACCCCTTATCACGAAAGCACCCTTGCCAAGTGACTGTCCGCTATCTGCTGTCTTAGACACAGAGCCATAAGGCACAGAATACACCTCAACTGAGAATAACTGATTTTTCCAGGCAGAAGAATATATTGCTGAAAAGCTTGCTGCCTGGAGCTTGTCCTCATTTTGTAACTCTAAGTTTTCTGGATTTTTTAAGAGCGTGTGAGGCGCGCCGTGGATATCGCAGTGAAAGTAAAGGTCGTTTTCAGAGAAATGCCTTTTTACAACAACCTCGTTGCTTTTTGCATCCTTGCCAGCAATCACTAAAAAATCGTTTGTTGTGAAAAACCATCTAAATTTCTCATACCAATCCTTGTTTCTTGTTTGCTTTCTTTGGATTGAGAGCCCTGGCTTTGCTTCAAGCTGTTTTTTTAGGTTTTCTGCCTTTGCCTTTGTTATCTGCATAGCCTTGTCTATGCCCTTGAGCTTTTCAAGGTATCTTGTACTTTCTTTGTATTTGTTCTCTGCGTTCTTTCCAGCAGACAGCTCATAGTCAAGTTCTACTTGCATAGTTTTTTTTTACAACCCCGCTTCCTTTTCAAGGATATCAATAAATGTGTCGCTAATGCTTTTTTGTATGTAGATTGGAGGAGAGAGATAAAACACATTCCTCTGCCTTATGAAATTATATAGTTGCTGATTGTTTGTAAAATACTGCTTTTGGATGTTATTGTAATAATCCTCAACGCTCTTTGAGAGATAGCCTATACAAACATTATAGCCCTTGTCTGTTATTACCTCTGAGCAATGGTAGATGCTAGGGATTGAGCTTATTATATTCTGGAACTCCTTGTTTGCGGTAGTGTTAGACAAGTCCATCTGGATATAGCTCCAGACCCTTAGTGGATAACCAGCTATAATAGGGTTAATGTTTGGGCAATAGCCAGTTATAAGCCCAGACTTTTCCATATTCTCAATTGAGGACTTGATTGTTGCCCTGTGAAAGCCAGTCAATCTCTTGATGTGCCTGATGTTTGGTGAAAGCACGCCTTTTTTACGCATTGCTGAAAGAATCTTTATTCTTATCTGGTCAAGTGGCTTTTTATGTTCCTGCATACCTACCTGTCACAAATATATTTATACACAAAAACACATATAAATAAAATAGATTGTGCCAGTTGGTGCAATCAGCTTTCAAACTCTGGCTTTAAAAGCTCAATAATACCTTGTGGGTCAACTCCAAGCCTTATCAAGGTTGTATTGCCTTTTACGCCTTTCCCAGAGATTGTAGTGGATATAAAGCCATAGGTCTCTAACTCTGTTATATACTCCCTAAACCATCTTATGGATACACCTTTTTCTGAGTATTTCTCACATAGCGAACAATACTTGTCGTAAATCTCACCTGAATACAAGACATTTGAGTCAGCTGTCTCAATCCCTGATATCGCAAGTATACCTTTGGGCTTTAACGAGCTTTCAGCTATAGCATACAGAACAAGCTGAAGCTGGACTGGTAGGGTAAGAAGCATGCCTTTCATTACTTCCTGCTCAACCTTTTCCTTTGCTTCATAGACCTCTTTATCTGTGACTTGGGAAAGGTTGTTTAAGTCAGCTATCTCCCCAGCCCTTAGTAAAAGCATAACAGCACGTCTTGCATCACCTGACTCTTTAGCAGCAATAGCTGCTGCTGCATTAATTGCTGAGTCCCTGACAACCCCTTTCTTGAAGGCGATATCTATTCTCTGGGAGAGTATAGCCCTTAGCTCGTCTGCGTTGTATGGTGGGTATACTGCCTCCTGCTCACATAGTGTGCTCTTTGTCCTAGAGTCAAGGTTGTTCTTGAAGAAAATGTTATTGGATATGCAGATTATAGACACTGAGCCACCATTAAGCTCGTCGTTAGTCCTTGTAAGAGTGTAGATAAGATCGTCAATCTCCTTTTCTTTGACCTTGTCAATCTCGTCAAGCACAAGAACGAAGTTTATTTTGTTTTCCTTAATATAAGTCAAAAACTTGTCATAGATAAAAGAGCGGGAATACCCAAAGAAGTTCTGCTCTGGGTAAAAGAGCTGAACACAATACACAAGGATAGTGTATTTGGTTTGGTAGTTCCTACAGTTTAAGTAGACAGTCATCAATGGTAGATGCTGGTCTTTTCCAAATTTTTCAAGCTGGCTAATAACATGCCTGACAACAGTTGTCTTGCCTGTGCCAACCTTTCCATAGATGAATATGTTATGTGGCTTGGCTTTCTTAAGTATTGGCGAAAGCCAGAGTGATAAATCCTTTATCTGCTCGTCTCTGAATGGCAGTTTGTCAGGCGCGTAGTGTGGCGAAATCTTTGACTTATCTGTAAACACAGATTTCTCGTTTAAGAAATTGTAAAAAATGTTTTCAGCCATTTTCTTTTTTTCCTCCTCTTGCTTTACAACTTACAGGAGTATATATATTAGGAACAAAAGGCTTTTTATAGATGTGGGATTTGTTGCAGAATGTTTCTTTGACTAGCGCAGAGCGTCATCTATGGTTAGGTAGGGGTGGGCTTGCTTTTTTTATCTCTGAGACATTAAGCTGAAAATATTTATGGTGTTGCCTTTGGTCTTTTCCAGATATACAAGTCAAAAGGATATTAAGCGGGTCGCCATGGGAGACAAGAAGTATCTTCTTGTTTTTGTATCTCTTCTCTAACTCAGAGACTAGCCCAGTCACGCGAGTTACTATGGACTGGATTGACTCAATGTTGTCTAAGGGCTTGCAATTAAGGTCAATGTCCCATACCTTTGAATAATTCTTGTCTACTGTCTTGTCAAGATACCCAAAATACCTTTCTCTTAGCTTCTTAGTAAGATGTGGTTTTTTAGCA
>JAKQHQ010000030.1 GCA_029557995.1 archaeon
CAGTTCCTCATCAAAGGAGGAGGCCAAGCAAAGGCTTGATGACCTTTTGGTTATACTTGAATCTGGTTCTCTTCCAATAGCAATTGAGAGCATAAGTACAGAATCCATATCGCCATACCTTGGCAGTGAGTTTTTATCTAATTCCTTGATTATAGGATTATTCGCCTTGCTTACAGTTGCCATTGTATTGTTTGCGAGATACAGGATGCTTAACCTGATATTTCCAATACTTATCTCAGACATATCCGAGCTTGTTATTTCGCTTGGCTTCCTATCACTTATACAGTTTAGGGTGGACTTAGCCACGATAGCAGGGCTTATTGCTGCAATAGGCACAGGCGTTGACCATGAGATTATAATCACAGACGAGCTTTTGAAGGGCACTGGCAAGGAAGAGGAAAAAACAGGGCTAAGCCTTACAGCAAAGGTAAAGAACGCCTTTTTCATAATCTTTGCTGCTGTTGCAACTGTCTTTGCTACTATGCTACCAATTATTTTCTTTAATGTTGGCTTAAGTAAGTTTGTGGGCTTTGCAATAACAGTTATGTTTGGTGCAGTGCTCGGTTGCTTTGTTACAAGACCTAACTTTGCAGAGCTTGCCAAAATTGTTGTAGCTAAGCACGAAAAGAGATTGGAGGAGAAAAAGAAATGATAACAACATTAAGATTGCTGGATTTATTAACACCAGTAGGTATAGGAGCACTCACTACAGGCGCTATTATGTTTTTGGTGTGCGTGTTTGTCTTCCTTTTCTTGCTACTTGTTGCTGTTTACATCTATTACTGCTGGGTTTGGTTTACCTTGTCTAAAAAGCTTGGATACAAAGATGCATGGCTAGCATGGATACCAATAGCTAATCTTTTCTTGCTCCCAATCTTAGCTAAACAGCATTGGGCTTTCGGCTTTCTTATGCTTATACCTATAGTAAACATTGTTTTTTCAATCATCTGGTGTTGGGACATCTATAAGAAGCGTAAGTTCTCAGGTGCTTTAGCACTTGTTAAGATTGGCTATGCAATACCTTTTTTAATTCCATTTGCGTTTTTAGCTGACTTCATAATTATGAGCATCATCGCCTTTGAGAAATAGCTAATCAACGCTCATTTCAGCAAGCCACACAATCACAACAAACATGAAAAACCAGGAAAACACATGCACTACCTGTACTATTCCTATCTTCTCAGACAACAGCACAGCAATCAGCCTTAAGATATTAGCAAGAAACAATATACCCACCCCGATAGCCACACGCCTTGCTAGCACTTTTTGTTTTATGCTTATTAAAGCCATGCAGACACCAAGATAGGCAGACACAGACACAAGCCCAGAGCAATACGACACAAATTCAAATGCTGAGTAGTTTACTGTCTTACCTAAAAGAGCAATAATTAGATTTCCCTCAGAGCTTGCTAGCCAGCCCCCAAATGCATAGATTGTGACTCCAAGCAATAAGAAATAACTAGCAAAAAACACAACTATAAACCTTGCCTTTTCTTTTGGTGACATATAATAATCTAAATATAAATATTTTATATATCTTTTTGCGTGAAGTAGATATACTTAACCCAGCCCAAACCCAAGCACTGCTAAACAGCCAATCGCTAATGTTGTCAAAAAGTTTGTCTGTGCGTTGTCTATATACCCTCTGTTTTCCAGCACAGCCCCAATTACACTGTCAACAAGCGTTCCAAGCATTCCAGCAAGCGAGACAACCAAAGCAGTATCCAGTCCTACTCCAAACGCAAAGTAAAACAGGATAAATGTAAACCCAGAAACAAGCAACGCCCCTAAAAGCCCGAGAATAGTTATCCCACCGTTTGTTCCAGGTATAACCTCCTTGAAATTAGTTATCAGCCGTGGCTTAACTTTTGAAAGCCTGCCAATCTCAGACGAGAATGTGTCTGCAAAAGCAGCACAAATTGTGCACGCAGAGGCATAAATCTGCCCGAACACAACAAGCACTGTACCTATCAGACAGTTACCAAGAAGGTTTGTGTAGTTTCTTTTCTCGTGCTTGCTGTTGGTTAGCATGGTTATCCCTTCAGCCAGACAAAAATAAGAAAGCAAATACACAAACATCAAGCTTTTTCCAAAATACAGGAAAAGCCCAGACATTGCAAATATCAGGGCGATGGTGAACAAGTCATATTTTCTTGTTATAAACAACACAATCCCCAAGACATAGAAAAACAGAAGATAGAAAATGAAACTCATAGTTCTTCCTTAAACTACAGTTGCCTTAGCCACCAGCACTTTATTTACATAGCCAAGCTTCACAAGTTTAGACTTGCATCTTTCAGAGATGTTCTGGAATACAATGTCCTGCCAGCATTCCTTTGTTGTCTTTTCCTTGAGTTCATCTGTGAAAAACCCAACGATTGCCTTTCTTGCCTCTGCTCGCAAAGGCGTTGCGTATTTTGTTCCAGTTATTGCAAGAACCTTGAGCTTAAGTTTTGTACCATCCTTTGTTGTTGCATAGAACACTGGCTCAATCTTTGATTTCTGCCTTCTTATCATTCTCCTTAGGCTACTTGGCTTGGACTCAAACTTAGCAATCATTGTGTCAGCCCTTGCGCCAGTTATCTTGTTTATCTTGAAGCTCACTTCAAATGACGAATCCCTTATATTGCCTGTAAGCTCGTTAAGCCCCTTCTTTACAATCCTACCTATAAGGTTTTTTTGGTTACTTGTTATTGTTTCCGCTATTTTCTTTTCGTCAAAAGTGCTGTCCGAAAATACATCGTACCATTTTTTCTTTTTCCAAGTATCAACAGTGCTTTTTTTTTCAGCCATATTTTAAAACCGCCTTACATTTACTTAACAAGAAGCTTTGCAGACTGATCTGAGTATCTCCAATTGCTATCTATTTTTTTTGTCTTTACATAATGCTTTCTAAGCCTCTTAATCTTTGAGACGCTTTTCTGATAGCCCAGTTTTCCGCTCATGTCCTTTTTGTTGTTTTCATTGTGCTTGATTAGCTTAACGGTCTTTTTTATAAGATACAACATCTCATCAGGTAGCTTGTCGCCCTTTAGATTAAGCTCTTTTTGTAGCTTTCCAATTTTTTTACCTGTAGCCTCAAGCACTGATTTCACGCCGTACTTCTCTTTAAGTATGAGCCCAATCTCTGTTGTTGTCTTCCCCTTTTTTGTAAGCTCTTCAATCAGGTCGTATATCTCTTTTTTGTCAAGTTCCTTTTTTTCAGTCATTGGTAAAAACCCCTTAATTACATTTACTCATAAGCTCGATAAAATCCTTCTAAATAAGCTTGATATATATTATCTGTTTCGATTTGTTTAAATACGTTTTTATTTTTAGACCTAAAGATATCTCCCGCGTTTTTCAATTTCTGAAATCCTTGGTATTACATTCTTATCCTTGCTTTCCTTTCTGTAGCCCTCTTCAATCCGTTCCCAGTATTTCTCTGTGCTCTTGCTTGCTTTTAGAGTTCTCTTAAACACAAGAAGGTCAGTAGCTCTATCTTCTGTCTTTCTTGAAAGGTATCCAAGCCCAAAGTCAAGAAAATACAATTCTTTTTTTTTTGTTGTAGCGATGTTACTGAGGTTAAGGTCTCCATGTATTATCCAATTGTTATGAAGCCTTGCAATGTCTTTCCCTATCTTTCCCAAATATTTTTTGTGTTCTTTGCTGTCGTCTATTTTTTCCATAGTTATGCTATCTTTTCCAACAGCAATCACCAGCGGTGCATTCACTCCAGAGTTCCTTGCCCTTTTAAGCAAGCTTGCCTCTTGTTTGTTCCTTGTCTTTATGATTTTTGCATCCAATTGTTTGTCCCTGTATGCCT
>JAKQHQ010000031.1 GCA_029557995.1 archaeon
CATAATCAAGATTGCATTTATTATTTTTTTAGTGATATTTGTAAAGCAGAGAATAACCAAGAATTGGCTAGCCATAACCCTGATAGTAATCGCAAGCATTGTTCTTATTTTCTTTTATTGGCCACTTATCGGTTCGGTATATGTGATATATATACTCATAACAATAGGCATTGGTAGTTTGCTGGTTGACATATTTTTTGTAACAATGGGCGAATCACACAAGAGCAGAGGTAAAAAAGGCACACCAACACCTAAGCAGATGCTTGGAGACGAGCAAGAGATTGACTATGAGGAGATAGCTGCGCAAAGGCAAGAGGCAATGAAAATGATGAAAAGAGGAAGATAATGAATGAAAAAGGGTTTCTAAACCTATCGTTTCTGAAGAATATTTCGCTTATCTGGAAGATACTGATAGTAATCCTGCTTGTGGTGTTGATTATCCCACTGATTGTATCCAAGTATCCAATAGCCAAATATATTATAATGATAATACTTGGCTTTGTGATTTATGGGATGGTGGGGGAGGCATTTGGGAATAATATCTTGACATTTATAATTGTTGGCATATTGCTGTATTTTATAGTTTGGAAATATTTTTATATAAGTGCAGCTGCATTCTTGTTATATTTCTTTTTAATATCAGGGTTCATGTCTGTGTTTGTGTGGGGCACAGCAAGGTTTGGGAGGTAATTGGTTTAAAACCATTTAGATTCATAGATTTATATCTAGGATCTATGGTGTAGCCTGGACAGCATACAAGCTTGCGGAGCTTGTGACTTGGGTTCAAATCCCAATAGGTCCAATCAAGCAATTGTGAGAAACTATGCATTGGAAAAGAACAACAATTGTGATTATTATTTTGGCACTCCTGTTCTTTGTGATTTGGGACTGGATTGCCTGCCAAGGGATGTGTGGCAGTGCACAACAACAGCAATCCCTCTTTATTTTTATAATCCTACTTGGGCTGACTGCAATCTTCCTTTATTACTCACTCAAGCTGTGGGCTGGCTATAAGAAAAAATACATTGAAAAGAAATGAATAGCTTTAAATATCCGAGAATGTGCAGTATTAGGGCTAAAAGCAAACATATATTTAAAAACAGTTAGTATCTAATAAATATATTCTTTTATTATACAAAAGGGGGTAAATAAAATGAACAAACAAACTTTAATAGAAGAAATATCCAAAAAATCTGATTTGTCAAAATCAAAGTTGGAAGAGACACTAAACCTTACGCTTGATAGCATAAAGGCAGTGGTCAAGAAACATGGGAAATTACAGTTAGTTGGCTTTGGGACCTTTGCTGTGAAGAAGAGAGCTGCAAGGGCAGGAATCAACCCACAGACAGGCAAGAAAATACAGATAAAAGCAAGCAAGACGGTTGGTTTCAAAGTAAGCAAAGAATTCAAAAGCAAATTATAAGTTAGTTATAGCTTATAATTTTTTTTCTTTTTTTTTAGTTTTAATTTTCCTAATTTCTAATTTAAACAGACAAAGGCCTTTTTAAACACTACCAGTTTTAGCAGGAAGAGTTAGTATCAATTCTTCTGGAGCTTTGGGTCAGGGTTAGAATGGGGCATAGCCCTTTTAATTGTTTCTATGTTTAAATTATTATATAAGTAAATGTGGTTAAAAATGGCAAAATTATTACTTGAAGTACCAAGGGGGGCAAGGGATTTCCAGCCATCAGAGAAAATAGTCAGGGACAAGGTAATTGGTAAGATAAAGGAAATTTTTGAAATCTATGGGTTTTCGCCAATGGAAACACCAACCTTTGAAAAGCTTGAGATTTTGGAGGCTAAGTTTGGAGCAGGGGAAAACTCGGATGCAATATCTGAGATATATAGATTTAAGGATCAGGGTAACAGGGGGCTTGGGTTAAGGTATGAGTTCACCTTTCCATTAGCACGATTTGTTGGACAGAACCCCCAGCTTAAGCTCCCCTTCAAGAGATACCAGATAGGCACGGTTTTTCGGGATGGACCCATAAAGGCAGGGAGATACAGGGAATTTTATCAGTGTGACATAGACACAGTAGGGGCACCCTCAATCCTAGCAGATGCAGAAAACCTTGCTGTCGTGAGGGATGTTTTTTCAAAGCTTGGGCTTGAGGTTGTAATTGAGGTTAACGACAGAAAATTATTGACTGAGATAATAGATTATTGTGGGATTGACAAGAGCATTGCAATAGCTGTTATCATCTCAATAGACAAATTAAAAAAGATAGGCACAGATGGTGTTAGAAATGAGCTTTTAGATAAAGGCATACCAGCAGGCAAGACAGAGAAGCTTCTTTCTGTGCTTAATGAGGTTAAAAATGGAAGCAATGAAGAAAAGCTGAGGGCCCTTAAGGGAATGCTTGGGGAAACTGAAGGATTAAAAGAGATGGATGAGTTTTTTGAATATCTTGGCTGGTTTAATGTGGATGTGGAATTTAATCCTGCTCTTGCAAGGGGTTTAGGATATTATACAGGACCTATCTACGAAGCGTTTTTAAAAGACCAAAAAATAATGAGTGGTTCAATTGCTGGTGGCGGGAGATGGGACAAGATGATTGGCAAGTACATAGGTAATGAAAAGCAAAGCATCCCTGCAACAGGCGTGTCATTTGGCATTGAACCCATAATGGAGATTATACTTAAAAGAGATGGAGCAGTTAGGCAAACAGTAACAGACCTATTAGTTATTCCTATAAAAGCAAAGAAAGAGGCAATCAAAGTGGTTCAAGATTTAAGAGAAAGGGGTCTAAAAGTGCAGGTTGATCTTCTAGATAGGTCAGTAGCAAAGAACATTGAGTACGCAGACAAGCTTGGGATTCCTTATGTTGGTTTTCTTGGCGAAGACGAGATAAAGCAAGGCAAGATAAAGATTAGGAACATAAAATCTGGAAAGGAAGAGTTGATTGATATCTCTAAAGTCAATATTAATTTATAAAATAAAGAGTATAATATACTAAGCAAGAGCAATCATGATTACCACAAATAAATTAAAACAAAAATACATAGATTTCTTTAAAAGTAAAGGGCATGCAGTGATTGAGCAGGCGTCTCTTATACCTGAAAACGATAACACTGTTCTTTTTACGACTGCAGGTATGCATCCGCTTATACCTTTTCTTTTGGGTCAGCCACATCCGCTTGGTAAAAGGTTAGTTGATTGTCAATTATGTGTTAGAACAACAGACATTGACAAGGTTGGGGACGAGGTGCATTTCTCGCTTTTTGAGATGCTTGGAAACTGGTCTTTAGGGGATTACTTCAAAAAAGAGTCCATTGCATATTCATACGAGTTTCTAACAAGCAAACAATGGCTTAACCTTGATAAAAGCAGGATTGCTGTGACTGTTTTTTCAGGAAACAAAGACATTGCTAAAGACACCTCGTCAATTGACTGCTGGCTAGAACAGGGCTTGCCAATAGAAAGGATTGCAGGGCTTGAGGAGAACTGGTGGGGACCAGCTGGTGACTGCGGCCCTTGCGGGCCAGACACAGAGGTATTCTACTGGAAGGAAAACTCAAAGCCAGTGCCTAAGCTCTTTGACCCAAATGACAAGGGCTGGGTGGAGATTTGGAACAATGTGTTGATGGAATACAATAAGACAAAGGATGGTAGGTTTGAGCAGTTAAAGCAAAAAAACATAGACACAGGTCTAGGCGTTGAAAGGGTTGTGATGGTGCTTAACTGCTTGGATGATGTGTTTAAGGTTGAAAAGATAAAGGAAATCTATGACTTTATAAAGGGGCTTGCAAAAGACAAGGAAAACGAGAGGGCGATAAAGATTGTGACAGACCACCTGAGGGCGTCAGTGTTTATACTTGCTGACCCTAGGGCAGTTGTGCCAAGCAACACTGATCAGGGCTATGTGCTAAGAAGGTTTATAAGGCGTGCAATAAGGTTTGGAAGGCTTGTAGGTATAGAGGGTAGCTTCTGCCAGTTAGTTGGAAAAAAGATAATTGAGCTTTACAAGGAAGAATATCCACAGCTTGAAGAAAAGAAAAGGTTTGTTCTTTTGGAGCTTGAAAAGGAAGAGAACAAGTTTTCAACAGCACTTGCAAATGGCTTAAAGGAATTTAACAGGATTTCAGAAAACTCAAGAGGGCTTTCAGGCAAAGACACATTCCTTCTTTATCAGTCCTATGGCTTTCCTATAGAGATGATAGAGGAGATTGCAGGTGAAAGGGGGATTACAATAGACATTGATGGGTTTAGAGATGAGGAAAAAAGGCATCAGGAGACATCAAGGGCTGGAGCCGAGCAGAAGTTTAAGGGTGGGCTTGCAGAGCACACACAAATCACTAAAAGATACCATACAGCAACGCACATATTGAACCAGGCGTTAAGGAACATATTAAGTAGTGATATAAAACAAAAAGGTAGTAACATAACCTCAGAAAGGTTGAGGTTTGACTTTAATTTTGACAGGAAGCTAAACGAAAGCGAGATAAAAGATATTGAAGATGAGGTAAACAGGGTAATCTCGTTGGGGCTTCCAGTCACAAGGCAGTCAATGAAGCTTGAGGATGCCTTAAAGCAAGGCGCACAGGCAGAGTTTGGAAGCAAGTATCCAGATATAGTGTTTGTCTATTCTGTTGGAGATTACTCCAAGGAAATCTGTATGGGGCCACATGTTGAAAACACTAGTGAACTTGGGCATTTTAGGATTGTAAAAGAGGAATCTATTGCCTCAGGTAGAAGAAGAATAAAAGCAGTTTTGGAATATGAATAAAAAGCAGTTTTTCTTTTTTCTTGCCATAGCTTTCCTTTTTATTTTTGTACTTCTTACATTGACTTATCAGGAAAGCCAAAGCAAGTTGCAATATGCTGGTAGTGACACAGGTCAGCAGGAAAACACACTAATTCTTGGACACGCAGAAGCCTCCTCTCCCCCCGCCGTCTCCTTCTGCCCAGAAGACGACTGTAAGACGTTGGTGGCTTCCCTGATACAAGATTCCAATACAAGCATTGACTGTGCAATTTATGACATCACAAGTAAAGACATAGCTGACGCCCTTCTATCTGAACACAGGCAAGGCACAAAGATAAGGATAGTCACAGACAATGCAAGGGCAGCAACAAAAACCTCAAAGGTAGGTGACCTGAAAAGTGCAGGCATTGATGTTCTGATTTCCCAGTCAAAGGATAGTTATATGCACAACAAGTTCTGCGTGTTTGACTCAAAGGTTAGCCTTGTTGGCTCTGCAAACTTTACAGACAACAGCCTTTTAGAAAGCTACAACAATATTCTTGTGTTTGAGGATGAGAAGCTTGCAAAGGTTCTGGAAGAAAAGATTGATTCTTTCTATCTTGGGAAGTTTTCAGATTCTTCAACAGTTCTCGGAAAAGATATATCAAGCAATTTTTCAGTTTACTTCTGTCCAAGTAACAATTGCAAAAACCAGATAGTCAGTCAGATATCCAACGCAGGCACATCCATTTTCTGTATGGTGTATAGCTTTACCTTAGATGAGTTTGGTGACGCGTTACTTGAAGCAAAGGGCAGGGGGGTGGATGTCAAGCTTGTTCTAGAGAGCCAGCAGGTTACAGAATATTCTGAATATCAGAGGTTAATGGCAGAGGGTGTAGAGGTTATCTTGGAGGGCACGCCCTACCTTATGCATAACAAGTTCTGCGTTTTTGACAATTACACACTAGTTACTGGTTCTATGAATTTTTCTTATAACGGGATAAACAACAATGATGAAACTCTTTTAGTCATAAGCGATAGCAACCTAGCTAGAGCTTTCCTTAGCTATTTCCAAGGTAAATTGGCAGAATGGAATAGCAAGCCAGAAATAAAATAGTTTTCTTTTTAAATATTATCTATGCTATATTATATATTACTGGGGCTGTGGTGTAGTTTGGTTATCATGAGAGCTTTGGGAGCTTTCGACCCCCGTTCAAATCGGGGCAGCCTCACTCTTTAGATAAGGTGATTTCTATCCCTCCAACACCAAGAATGCGAAAATCAAATACTAATTCTAAGCAATTGCGAGTAAGTAAAAGCAAAGGCAGAGAAAAGAAAGATATCAGGTCTGAGCAGCTTGAGATATGGGACAAGATAGATAATCCACCGCAAAAAGAGATTACGCAGAAAAACCAAGATATTGACAAAAAGCTTGGGCATCAGCTAAGCAGGTATTACGCAAAAATCTATGAGCTGGAAAAGAGCATTCCAAAAGATTTTGATTCAAGAAACGAATATCTCAACAGGAAAGTGCTTGGCATAAAATCTAAGATGAAAAGCATTTGGCTTGGGGTAAGAATACTTTCAGAATGCAAAGGTACAATTGAGAACACTGCTTTGCTGGCGCAGGATTTTTCAAGAGAGATTTCAAGGTTTTCTAAAAAAGCAAAATTCAATTCTTCTCAGAAAAGATATTTTGATAACATAAATAGGATAAGTGATTACCTGAAAGAAAACAAAACCGAGCAATACCAGAATGCAGAGTTATTAATCCAGTTGACAAACAACCTCGTGCAATTGAGGGTTGCTCTCTCAAAGACGCAGAAGACAAGAAAAGTCCTTAGCGACTATGACAAAGTCATCCAGAACGTTCTCAGAAACAAGGTTCCTTTCTAAAAACAGTTTTGTTTTTTAATATTTGCCTTTTATTATTATATAAGTAAAAGTTTAATTTGTGAATATTACAATGGTATCAGACGAAGAATTCAAGATTACAGATTTTAATGAATGGTTTAACGACATTACCCAGAGGGCAGAGCTTGCTGACCTTAGATATAATGTTAAAGGTATTGTAGTGTATAGACCATGGTCTACCTTTACAATCAACAAGATATTCAGGTTATTTGAAGATACCTTTGACGAGACAGGGCATGAACAAGTCATCATGCCTTTGCTTATACCAGAAGAGAACTTTTATAAGGAGGCAGAGCATGTTGAGGGGTTTTCTCCAGAGGTTTTTTGGGTTACAGAGCACGGTAGCGAAAAGCTGGAGCAGAGGTATGCATTAAGACCAACATCTGAAACTGCGTTCTACTATATGTTTTCATATTGGCTTGAAAGCTACAGGGACCTACCGCTCAAGACCTACCAGCGAGCAAACATATTCAGATACGATACAAAACAAACAAGACCTTTTTTTAGAGGCAGGGAATTCTATTGGTTTGAGACGCACAACCTTTTTGAGACCCACGATGATTCCTTTGCACAGGCCATTCAGGACATGCATATAACAGAAGACATTGTCCACCTTGAGCTTGGCATACCATTTATTTTTTTTAAAAGACCAGAATGGGACAAGTTTGCAGGCGCAGAGGATACCTTTGCGGCGGACACCATGCTTCCAGATGGTAAGGCATGTCAGGTTGCGACAACCCACCTTTTGGGCCAAAGATTCACAAAGGCATTTAATGTGAAATATAGAGACAAAGATGAGGAGACAAAGATACCATATGGTACCTGCTACGGGCCAGGAATCACAAGGATCTACGGTGTACTGATATCTGTGCATGGGGACAATAGGGGGTTAAGGTTGCCTTTTGAGGTTGCGCCAGTACAGATAATAATTGTGCCACTTTATTTTTCTGGAGAGGACAACGAACTCTTAGAAAAGCTATGCGTTGACTTTGCAAGTGATCTTGATAAGCTTGGCTTTAGGGTAAAGATTGACGACAACAGGGAAAAAAAGCCAAAGGAAAGGTTTTCTTTTTATGAAATGAAAGGTGTGCCACTAAGGATAGAAATTGGACCCAAAGATCTTGAAACGTCGCAGGTTGTGCTGTTTAGACGTGACCTAAACACAAAGAAGACAGTGTCTTTCACTGAGTTGTTTGAGGAAATTTCAAAGATTGCTAATGAGTTTACAGATAACCTAAGAAGCCAAGCAGACGATAGCTTTGAAAGCAGGCTGTCAACAGCCAGCACGAAAGAGGAGCTACGAAAAGAGCTAGGCAAAGGCAAGCTTGTAAGGATACCGTTTTGTTCAATTGACACAGATGGCAAGGATTGCTATGCACACTTAAAGGCAGAGACAGAAGGTGCAGAGATTAGGGGAACAAGGATGGATATTGAGGAGACGCCAGATGCTGACGAGCTTTGCATAATCTGTGGTAACAAGGCAAGAGAATATGTTTATGTTGCCAAAAGCTGTTAGAAAAGTGGTTTTGTGAAATTCAAAAGGGTTGCTGAATATTTTGAAAAACTTGACAATACATCAAGTCGCTTAGAGATGACAAGCATCCTGACTACTCTTTTTTCTGAGATAGATGCAAAAGACATAAGCAATTTAGTTTATTTTTGTCAGGGTACCCTTGGTCCCAAATACAAGGCAAGAGAAATCAATATAGGGCAGTCAACTTTGCTATCTCTAGTTTCTGAATACCTTTCTGTTCCGGAAGATGAAATCAAGAAAGAATTCTTCTCCTTAGGTGACATAGGGCTTCTAGTTGAAAAGCATAACCAAAGAAGAAAGCAGTCAACTCTGTTTGTTAAGGAGCTTGAGTTCAGGGAGGTATTTGAGACATTCGTAAAAATATCAGAGACAACAGGAAAGGGTTCAACAGAAAAGAAACAGCAGTTGTTTAAGTATATCCTGCTAAACTCAGATACGATATCAGCAAAGTACCTTGTGAGGTTCCCTATATCCTTTCGCCTTGGCTTTGGGGACTCCACTATAATTGATGCTCTGGCAGGGCTTTGTGCTGGAAAGGAAGAAGACATAAAAAAGGCAAGGGAGATAATCACAGAAAAATATCAGCTTGTCTCTGACTTAGGTTTATTGGCAGAGCTGATTAAAAACAATGGTATTGAAGAAGTTAAGAAGCTGAGGGTGGCCTTATTCACACCAATCAAGTCCCAGCTTTGCGAACGGGCTGAAACTCTGGAGGAAATAAAGGAAAGAATGGGGAAGTTCGCTGTGGATACAAAGATTGACGGCTTTCGGCAGCAGATACACAAGAAGGGAGATAAAGTAAAGATATTTTCAAGACAAGAAGAGGACATAACAAATATGTTTCCAGACATTGTAAAGGTTGTAGGGAAGATACCACACGATTTTATAATTGACTGTGAATCAATAGCCTACGATCCTGAAAACAAGAGGTATCACACATTTCAGATAACAATAACAAGGAAAAGAAAGTATGGCATCTCTGAAAAGTCAAAAGAGTTACCTTTGCACCTGAAGGTCTTTGATTGCCTTTATTTTGACGGAGAAGAAGTGTATTCCAAACCATTTATAAAAAGAAGAGAGCTTGTGGAAGAGTATTTTTCCTATCAGCCGATTGTCTGTCCGACAGAGCTCTTAATAACCGATAGCCTTGACGACCTTAAGTCCTTTTTTGAGAAGTCGTTAGCAGAGGGTTTTGAAGGCATAATTGCCAAGTCCCTTGACGCACCCTACAAGGCTGGGTTGCGTGGGTATTCCTGGATTAAGTTCAAGAAATCCTACATGGGTAGCCAAGCAGTTGACACCATTGACGCAGTTGTTGTTGGCGCATTTTATGGGCAGGGGAAAAGGACAGAAAAAGGTATCGGCGCGCTTCTTGTTGCACTTTACGACAGGGAAACTGACCAATACTTCACTGTTGCAAAGATTGGCACTGGGCTAAGCGACCAAACGCTTTTGGAGCTTTCTGAAAAGCTTGAATCTTTAAGGTTTGTCTCAAAGCCAAAAAACCTTGTAAGTAACATAGAGCCAGACTTTTATGTCTCCCCGCAGATAGTACTTGAGATAAACTATGACGAGATAACCAAAAGCCCTGTGCACAC
>JAKQHQ010000005.1 GCA_029557995.1 archaeon
AAATATCAAGGACTTGCCAAAAATAGACATCACAAAGGTAAAACAGATAATTATACCTATTGACCAACTTTTCAATAGCAGTGAGATGGAAAAACTAAGCAACGAATACCCTGGTGCGGTATGTATGGTTGCTAAAGAAAAAATAAAAAGGGTGTTAAAGGACATCAAGGGTATATAATTTGGAGAAACTCTTAATAAAATGAGGATAAAAGGTACAAGGCGGATTTGTAAAAAGCAAGATAGACCAAAGATAGTTCTTGACGCACAGACAGGAAACCAGCATATCAATCACATAAACACAATTTATTCTCTTTCAAAGAACAAGGTAGATAAAGCAAAGAAACTAGAGTTTTCCATATCTTTCTTAGACAAGAAAATAAAATCACACACTAAATTACTAAACGAGATTGCTAATCAGGGTAATCCAGAAAAAATCTTTGTTACTTTTGAGGATTTTGATTTGTACAGGTTTAAGGAGCTTGGGGCAAAGGGATATTCTGAGATGCTTCTAAAAGAAATATCTTATTTTAAAGACGCAAAAAAATATGCAAAAGCCATTTTGAAAAAGCTTTAAGCCTTGGCAGGGAGTCGAACCCTGTTATTTCGCTCTGCAGGCGAACGCATGACCGTTTTGCTACCAAGGCATTAGACTATATATCTATGAACAAATATGTTTTTAAAAGAACAACTTATTTAAAAGAATTTACGCACATATTTTCTTTATGAGGATAGCAATAATCAGTGATTGGCACCTTGGCTGGGGCTTTGATGGGGAGCTTGGAAGAGATAGCTTTGACAACCTAAAAACTGCGTTTTTACAACTTGAAAAACAAAACATTGACTTAGTGCTTGTGCCTGGCGACCTTTTTGATATGCCCTGCCCAAGCCAAGACATCTTGCTAAAGGCAATCACCCTTCTTAATGAGGTTGGGCTTGAAAACAAGCTTGGGCTCATGGACAACTCAGGTAAAACATTAAAACTGCCAATGCTTGGGATTACCGGAAACCATGAGTACCGTGGCAAGGACTATGCAAGCACTCTAGAGGTTTTAGAGGCAACTGGCTTTGTCAAAAACCTAAAAAACAGTTGCGAGCGCCTTGAAAAAGAGAAAATCGCAATCTTTGCAATGCCAGCAATACCTGAAAAGTTTGCGCTTTCGTATCTAAAGGAGAAATTCAATCCACGCCCTTTGCCTAACTACCTTAACATCCTTGTGCTTCACCAGTCGCTCAAAGAATACCTGCCGTTTGAAGATGAGATGGTTGCCTCTATTTCCCTTAGCGACCTTCCGCAGGGCTTTGACATAATAATCAATGGGCATCTGCACTGGTCTAGCGTTGTTACGCTTCCATCTGGTGTGGTGCTTGTGCTACCTGGCTCAACAGTGACCACGCAAGTTAAAAAGAGGGAGACAGAAATTGAAAAGGGCTACTTTATACTTGATACAAGTCTGCCAAAAGACAAGATGCTTGAGTTCAATAAGATTGAGGGTGCAAGAAAGGCATATTACATAAGCATAACCTCCAAGAAAGACGACATTAAAAAAATCCAAGAGAATATTGAAAAAGAGCTTTCCTGTCTTGAAAAAGACAAGGAAAGAAAGGCGCTTGTAAGGATAAGGCTACAGGGGGAGCTGGCTGAAGGGGAGTTTACAAAGAATCTAAACCTTAATAAGATTAAGGAAGAGTATTTACAATATTTCTATATTTCTATAAAGAATGAGATTGCAGAAAAGAACCTTAAAGATTCAATTGAACAGCTCAGAAAGCTACAAGCTGAAGCCAAGAGTGCAAAAGAGCTTGGAAAAGAGATTTTCCTTGAGCAGATGAGACAGATTAGGGTGTCGCAGGATTTTGACTACTTAAGGCTTTACGAGCTCCTAGAAAACGGAGATGTAAAAAAAGCAAAGGAGTTGCTCTAAAGAAAAGGGAACCAAAATCTATATATACTAGTTTGATTAAAAGATATATATGAAATGCCCATCATATACATTGTTTTCTGTGGTAAGCAACGAGACGCGCTGGAAGCTCATAAAAAAGCTTTACAAGAGTGAAATGACTGTCTCTGATCTTTGCACAGCCATTGACGAGGAACAGTCAAAAGTCAGCCACAGCCTGAAGGTACTGCTTGACTGCAATCTTGTGTTCTCAAGAAGGGAGGGCAAGCATATCGTCTACTCGCTGAATAAGAAGACAACGCGTATGCTGATTAAGGTTATCAACCAGCACACAAAGGAATACTGCAAGAACAGATGTTGTAAAAAAGAGGTTAAGAAAAAATGAGAACTATATATCTTGACAACGCAGCAACAACCAAGCTACATCCTTTAGTAAGGAAGGCGATGTCCGAATGTGAGGAAGATGGCTTTGGCAATTCCTCAAGCCTTCACTCTGCAGGCAGGAAAGCAAAAGAAAAGCTTGACTTGGCTAGGGAAACAATATCTAAAAAGGTGTTTGCAAAGAACCACAAGCTTATATTCACATCTGGCGGAACAGAGAGTAATAATTTTGCAATAAAGGGCTTGGCGCTTGGAAGCAGGGAAAAGAAACACATAGTCACAACAAAGATAGAGCATGATTGTGTGCTAAACACACTTGGCTTTCTGGAGAAATATGGGTATAAGGTCACATACTTAGATGTTGACAAAGAAGGGCTTGTAAATCTGGAGGCGCTTGAAAACGCGATAACTAAGGACACCCTGCTTGTATCTGTGATACATGGTAATAACGAGATTGGAACCATACAAAACTTGAAGGAGATTGGCAGGATTGTGCATGAAAAGGGCAGTGTATTCCACACAGACGCCTGCCAGAGCTTTACAAAGCAACCAATAGATATGGAAAAAGATAATATTGACCTTCTTACAATCAATGCACACAAGATATACGGTCCAAAGGGCGTGGGTGCATTGCTGGTAAAAGAAGGACTGGGCTTGGAGCCATTGTTACATGGTGGCGGGCACGAGTATGGGTTAAGGAGTGGGACTGTTAATGTGCCTGGTATTGTGGGCTTTTCAAAGGCAACAGAAATCATTGGGGAAAGAGAAATTGAGCATATGGCTAGCCTTAGAAACCAGCTTGTTAAGGGCCTAAAGGACATAGACGATTGCTGGCTAAACGGACCAGAAGTTGACTCTGGAAAGCGGTTATGTAATAATGCAAACCTAACTTTCATGTATGCTGAAGGTGAGGCAATAGTATTGTATCTTGATGCCTTGGGCATTTGTGTGTCAACAGGCTCTGCCTGCTCGTCAAACACCCTAAAGCCAAGCCATGTCTTGAAAGCCATAGGACTGAAGCAGGAGCAGAGCCATGGCACCATCAGATTTTCTATAGGTATTGACAACACGACTGAAGAAATCAAATACACAATTGACTGTGTTAAAGGCACCATTGAAAAGCTAAGGCAGATGTGCCCTTATAAGTATTAGATGTGATTGTATTATGGAAAACTACAGTAAGAAGGTCATGGAAAATTTCATGAAACCAAAGAACATGGGAGAGATAAAGGATGCAAGTGGGGTGGGAAAGGTTGGAAACCCTGTCTGCGGGGACATAATGTGGATTTACATAATGGTTTCAAAAGACAAGAGTGGGAATGAGATAGTTAAGGATATAAAGTTCAAGACCCTTGGATGCGCTGCTGCAATTGCAACCTCGTCAATGATAACAGAGCTTGCAAAGGGCAAGACTCTTGCTGACGCCTACAAAATAACCAAAGCAGATGTTGCAAAAGCACTTGATGGACTCCCACCAATCAAGATGCACTGCTCAAACCTTGCTAGTGATGGGCTAAAGGCAGCAATAAATGATTATTTGGTAAAGCAAGGTAGAAAGCCAATGGAGCACACGAAAGAGGCAGGTTCCTCTTTGCGGTCTTGAAAGGAGATGAACAGAAATTTATGAAAGTAGATAGACACACAAAACTTGGAAAGCTCATGAAGATGCGTGGCATAGAGAAGATACTTGCTAAATACAATGTGCCTTGCATAAGCTGTCCAATAGCTAAACAAGAGATGGATTTCTTAGAGCTTGGATATTTGTGCGATATTTATGGGCTCAAAGAAAAAGAAATGATACTTGAGATAAACAACTCCTTAAAGAAAAAGGAAAATGTAAAGAAAAAGAAGGCCTAAAGCAAACTCTTCAATACCTCTACAGCATCTCTTGGATCCCTTAGGCACAAGACCTTGTTTCTCTCAAATTCTTTTATCTGCGTTTCTGTCTTTTCTCCGCCTATAGTCAAGACAAATATCGGCTTGTCTGTAGATTTCTTGATTTTTGCAATCTCACTGGAAAGGCCACTAGACAGGCCTGGCAACTGCAAGAGCAATAGAACTGCTATGCCTTGCGTGTTTCTGTCTTTCACGCAGGCATTGATGACATCAACAAACCTCTTGTTATCTGCGTCGCCAGTGAGGTCAATTGGGTTTCCGACTGTAGCGTATTCTGGGACAAGCCTCTTAATCTTACAAATTGTAGTTTCTGTAGGCTTGGTTAGCCTAATCCCATAAAGCTCAAGCTGGTCTGTTGTAAGCACCCCAAAACCACCACCATTTGTTATTATCTGTATGCCATCAAACTTGTCTCTGGGATAGAAAGAGAAAAACTTAGCTAGGTTGAACATCTCCCTGATTGTAGACACCTGTATTGCCCCTGCCTGTCTAATGGCTGTGGAGAACACCTTTGACGAGCCAGCAATTGCTGCTGTGTGGCTCTTGACTGCGCTTTTGCCATTGTTTGTCACCCCACCTTTCAGTACCAGCACTTTTTTTGTTTTGCTTGCGTTTTTTAAGGCACTAAAAAACCTCCTGCCATCCCGAACACCCTCAATATAGCAAAGAATCACATCTGTTGCCTTGTCGCAAGCAAAGTAATCCAAGAGAACACTTTCGTCTATGTCAATCGCATTCCCATAAGACACAAACTTGCTTAAATGCAACTGCTCCTTGCTTGCTAAGTCCAGAAGCGCAAGCCCCAAGGCGCCTGATTGCGTGATGATTGAGACCTTGCCTTGCTTTGGCAAATCATACTTTTCCCTGGAGTTGAATGTACAGTCCAGTCCATTATTCAGGTTCAAGAGCCCAAGACAGTTTGGACCTATCAGACGTATGTTGTTTTTAGAAATCAATCTTTTAATGCTCTCTGTAAGGTCTTCCCTTCCGCTCTCTGAAAACCCAGAGGTTATCATCACTATGTTTTTGCATTTTGTTTCTGATATCTCCTGCACGACCATTGGGCATACTGTTGCTGGAGTTGCAATAACAGCTAGGTCAATATCCTCCTTGATATCTTTTATTGAGGAGTATACCTTCCTGCCATAGAGTGTCTTTCCAGCAAGCCTTGGGTTTGTAAAAAACAGCTTGCCAGTATATCTAGACAGGTTTTGTGAAATTGCATTGCCAACGCTTCCTGCCTTGTCGGATGCGCCAATCAGGCATATGCACTTTGGCTTGAAAAAAACATCAATGCTTTCCATAGAAAAAACCTCGCTTACATCTATTTAATATAATAAAAAATAAATATATAAATGGTTTCTTTCTTATGAATTTATGGTGGATGGTGATTTTTAATATGAAAAAAAGCAAGGGTAGGTTAATAGTTAATATTAAAAAGTCAAGGAGGCCTAAATACATAAGCTTCAACTCAACAAGATCTAATATCAAAAAAACCATTGAGGCAAGCAACTACAATCTGGAAAAACTCAAAAAAAACATTGGAGAGATAAAGGTGTCTGAGTTTTTTAAGGTTGTTGCTAACAAACCAAAATATGAAAAACTGTTTAAGGTTCTTGGAAATGAGAAGATGCCAGATTTCCTTGACAATAACAGGGAGCTTTTCCTTGAGATACATAAAAGGGATATAATGTAGAGTGAAAAAGAATGGATAACCTTGAAATCATAATCTATGGACGTGGCGGGCTTGGTGCAAAGACTTGCGCACAGATACTTGCTGAATCCGCACTTCTGTCAGGTAAGGAGGTGCAGGCCTTCCCTGAATATGGGCCTGAAAGACGCGGGGCGCCTGTTCGGGCGTTTGTTAGAATATCTGATAAACACATAAGAGTACATGAACCAATCACAAAACCAGACCTTGTTATTGTTATTGATGATAACTTGTTTTCTGTTATGCCTGAACTTTCTGGCTTTGATTGTGATTATATAATTAATACTGATAAGAAGAAAGAAGAATTTAAAAAATTTATAAAAAATTCTAAAAAAATAAATGTAATTGATGGAAGCAAGATATCTTTAGAGTTTTTAAAACTAAATAATCCAAATGCTGTGCTTATTGGAGCATTTGTTAAGTTGTTTAAAACTATTAAATACTCTTCTGTAGAAATTTCTATAAAAACAGAATTTGAAAAGAAAGGAAAGGAAGATGTAGTCCTTGCAAACCTTATGTGCCTTAAGAAAGGATATGATTATTTTAAGTGATAATTATGACAGAGAAAACAAAACATAATCTTGGTGGAGTTCTCCCTGGAGGAACCTCTCTAGTAAATAAAACAGGAACTTGGAGAAGCGAAAGGCCTGTTTGGGATTCAAAGAAATGCATACACTGTATGCTTTGCTTTAATGCTTGCCCTGAACAATGTATCTTGGCTGAAAAAAACAAAGATGGGAATATAAGAAGAAAAGAAACAAACCTTGATTATTGTAAAGGCTGTGGGATTTGCGCAGAAATCTGCCCTATAAAATGTATAAAGATAGTAAAGGAATAAAATATGAAAACAACAAAATTAGGTTTAAGTGGTGGAGAAGCAATAGCTTATGCACTAAAACAAATTAATCCGGAAGTTTTTGCAATGTACCCTATTACTCCTCAAACACCAATTATTGAAAGCTATGCTAGATATTCTGCTAATGGCTTAGTTGATACTGAAATTATTAGAACAGAATCCGAACACTCTGCACTGTCAGCAGTCATTGGTGCAAGTGCGGCAGGTACAAGAGCAGTTACTGCGACAGCTTCGCAAGGTTTACTTTATATGTATGAGGCACTTTCAGTTGCTAGTGGTCTTCGCCTTCCAATTGTTATGCCTGTAGCAAACAGAGCAATTTCTGCACCAATTAATATTCATTGTGATCATTCAGATTCTATGTCTGCTCTTGACCAAGGATGGATGCAAGTTTATTGTGAGAATGCCCAAGAAGCTTATGATATGACATTGTTTGGTTTAAGGCTTGCAGAAAGTGTTTATTTACCAATCATGGTGTGTATTGATGGTTTTTTTACAAGCCATAATATGGAAGTACTTAATGTTTATGATGATTTAAGTGTTAAAAAATTTATTGGAGAATTTAAACCTAAATATAATCTTCTTGATACTGAGCATCCAGTAACTGTCGGAGCTCTTGCTTTACCTGACAACTATATGGAAATTAGAAAAGAAATGTTTGATGCTTTCTTGGATGTCAAAGACAACTATAAAAAGACTTCAGATGAATTTAAAGTAAGTTTTGGAAAAGAAATAAACTTCTATGAAGACTATTTTGCAAGCTCTTCTGAAGTTGTTCTTGTTGTTTTAAGTTCAACTGGAGAAGCTTCAAAAGACATTATTGATAAACTAAGACTACATGGAATGTCTGTTGGTCTTCTTAGACCAATTTTGTTTAGACCTTTCCTTTATGACGAATATTTAAAACCATTAAAGAAAGCAAAAAAAATAATTGTTCTTGAAAGAACAGAAGGACCAGGAAGCTACCCCCCTCTTTACAAAGACATTTGCTTAACAATTATGAACGAAAAGAACAAACCAGAAATACATTCACTTGTCTTTGGCCTTGGTGGAAGAGATATTTATCAAAAAGATATTGAAGATGTGTTATTGTCTGTAATCTCAGGAAAGAAGCTAAAAAGCAGATATATTGGAATAAAGGAATAAAATATGAACTCAAAAGAACTTGCTTGTAAACTTTTAGATAAGAAAAATATGGTTTCTGGGTATAGGACTTGTGCAGGGTGCCCCATAGCAATCATTTGTAAAACAGTAATTGCTGCTAGTGATAAACCAGTTGTAGTAGCTAGCGCAACATCTTGTGCAGAAGTTACAACTACAGTTTATCCACAAACTGCTTGGAATATTCCTTGGATACATTCTCTTTTTGCTAACTCTGCAGCAACAATCTCTGGAGTTGAATCTGCATACAAGGCACAAAAGAAAAAAGGGAAAATAAAAAAAGACATTAATTTTTTAGTTATTTCAGGAGACGGTGGAAGCTACGACATTGGACTTGCCTCTCTCTCTGGAGCTTGGGAAAGAGGGCATAATTTTGTTTATCTTTGCTATGATAATGAAGGATATATGAATTGTTTAAGTAAGGATTCGTTAATTTACACAGAAACTGGACTTAAGAAAATCACTGAAATCGATGTTGGAGAAAAGGTTTATGCTTTTGATCAAAAGACAAACAAATTAATACTTAAGAGATGTAGTGGCATCTTTGATAATGGTGTTAAGAAAGTTTATGAAATTGAAACATTACATCATAATATTAAAGCAACAGGAAACCACCCATTTTTAGTTGTTAATAAAGTTCCAAAAGGCAAACCAAATAGATTAATCTGGAAAACACTTGAAGAATTAAAGAAGGGAGATCGAGTAATTACATTAAAAAAATTAGAAGGAAAGAAAGCATTCACTTTTAAAAAAATAACACTTTCCAAGAAAGGAGACTATAAAGTTAATTGTATAAATAAAGTCAAAATCCCAAAAAAATCAACAAGTGATTTGATGTTATTTTTAGGACTTTATGTTGGAGATGGTTGGGCAAGGAAAAAGGGAGAAATTGGTTTTGCGTTACCTGAAGGGGCTGTTGGCAGAGACAAATGTATTGCTGCTTGTAAAAAAGTGTTTGGATTAAAAACAATTACTACAGATAAATTTTATATTTATATGAACTCAATTAATATTACAAGATTTATTGATTCTTTAGGATTTGAACACGGTGCAAAAAACAAAATTATACCTTCTTGGATATATACAATTCCTGATGACCAAAAAGAAGCATTCATTGAAGGACTATTATTATCAGATGGATATGTGTATAAAAAGAAAAAAGATAGTTGTAGATATCTTTCTGCAAGTAAAGAACTTATATTAAGATTAAGATTATTGTTACAAACATTAAATTATAGAGTTGGGAAAGTAACTGTACAAAGAAAAGAAAAAGGCACTTTTGTAGTTTATCGCCCATTATTAAAAGATGCAGAATATTATTCAATTTGCTTTAGTAAAAAATACCCTTGGAATATTGCTAAATATCCAACACAATACAAATACCAAAATTTCTTAATTGGAAACGAAAACTTTGATACAGAGATTATTAAGAATATTAAAGAAATTGGAAAAGAACAAACATATGATCTAAGAGTTGACGGGGAACACAATTTTATTGCAGATGGAATTGTAGTTCATAACACAGGTAATCAGCGTTCATCAGCTACGCCAAAAGGTGCAGTAACAACAACAACGCCAGCAGGAAAAGCAAGTTATGGAAAAATAGAGTTTCCAAAGGACTTAGCAAAGATTGCTGCTGCCCATAATATTCCTTATGTTGCTCAGGTTAATTCTCATAACCAAATAGATATGTTTGAAAAAGCAAAAAAAGCTTTTGATGTTAATGGCCCAGCAGTATTGGTTTCTTTTGCAGCTTGCCCAACAAACATGAAAGCCCCTTCTTCTCAGACCATAAAGATTAGTAAACTTGCTACAGAAACTTGCTTTTGGCCTCTTTATGAAGTAATAAACGGGAAAGTAATTATCAATTACAAGCCAGAAAAGAAACTGCCAATTGAAGAATTTCTAAAAACACAAACTAAATTTAAAGACGTTTTAAAACCAGAAAATAAAGCAGTTCTTAAATCCATACAAGATGAAGTAGATAGAAGGTATAGAGAGCTGTTGTCTCTTGAAAGCATAGGCAAGGAAAAAGAATAGAAATTTCTGTAATTTGGATTTTATATTGGTTTTTTCTTAATTGCTTTTTGGTCTTTGCTTAGTTTTAACTACTTTTGGCTTTTTCTTGAAAAGCCCTTTGTTTGCTAGCTCCATAAGCTCGTCTATGGATATCCCTTCGCTAGCTTTAGCTTTGGTCTGCTTCTTTGGCTTAACTACCTGCTTTGGCATACTTGCCTTCTTTTTAATTGATTTAACCATTTGCTTAATCCCTCCATTAGTTGTTTTATTATTTACTTTATTTATTTTATAGGTTGCTTTATTTCTTATAGGTTAATTTATTTCTTTATAGATTGCTTTATTTCTTATAAGTTAATTTATTTCTTTATAGGTTAATTTATTTATTTTACAGGAAAATCTCTTTTTCTATTTTTTCAGGAAGGTATTTTCTTGCAACAAAGTCAAGAGACTTGTTAGCAAGCGCCTGCTGCTCTATCCTGATTTTTTTATCTATTGCAAACTTTAACTCTGCTTGCCATTCCTTTGACTGAAACCATGGATAGCTCATCAGCTCTTTTGCCCTCTTGATGTCACCCTCTTTCATCTTTTCAGTAACATTCTGCAAGCCATAGGTCTCAACATCAGTCAAGGTCATCCCAACATACCTTGCATCAGGGACAGCTAGGTACTTAGAATGAGCAGCTAGTGCCATTGAGCCACTCTTGATTACTGAATAGATGTACCAGCCGTATGGGTCGCCATCAGTGAACACAATCACAGGCAAGTCATACTCAAACCTTAACCTATGTACCAGCCTTCTTGCGCCTCTAGCTGCCTGCCCCCCAGTGCCTATAAGTATTGCATTATGCTTTGGAGCGTACTTTTCCTCAATAAGCCTGTTGTACATTGCTGCTGTCTCAATCACAAGCAAGAAATCTGCATTGACATCAACAATCTCCACCTCTTCTGGCTCAATCCTGGACATTATACTCCAGCCACCCCTCCCAAGTGAGTTGCAGTTGAATACATCATTGTCGTGCTTTAGGTCTTTTAGGGTAATGTCTCCGTAAAGCGAGCCCTTTGACTCAGCGTGAAGCCCTAGCTTTTCCCTGATTGTGCTTACAGCATGCTCAACATCAACAATCACCTCATCCGACTCGCTCTGCGCGTCAAAGGTGTTTTCCTTGGTGTTTGCAACAGTTCTTTTCAGCTCGTAATAGATTTCTCTGATTGATGCTGTCTTACCTTCCTTTAGATACTCATTGCATTTGTCGTTAACTAACATTGTCTGCATGAACTTCCTAGCAGCCCCAAGATTCAAAAATGGTCTGACAACCTTCTTGTCGCCTAATTGTATATACTTCTTGTTCTCATCAAAATATATATTGCTAAGCCCACGAACTTTTGTTGTAAAGGTTGGATGCCTGTTGGTCTTAATCTGCTCAACAATGTCTTTAGCAAGCTGGTAGGTGCGCTGTTCAATATCCTTTGTTGTCTCGGTCTCATACTTGTCAAGCCCTTTGTGCTCGCGCTTTTTCACAAGTGTTGTTTCTGATTTAGGCATAATCCATATCACTCCTTAAACTCCTCGTCCTCGTCAATTACCCCTTCGTCTTCCTGGCTAATCTCGTCGTCAGCTATCTTTATCCCCTCGTCTTCCATCTTCAGCTTTTCAAGAACCATCCTGTTGAGGTTTTTTAAAAGCAAATCCTTCTCTTTTTCGCCTGTTGTGTGCGCAAGTGCCTCAACCACATATGGTGCATATTTTGCAAACACTTTTTTCTTCTCTTTTTTCTCCTCTTCTCTTTTCTTATCAATAATATAGATCCCAACCTTCCTTGCTACCTCCATTAACGCTAGCTTAATCTCGCTTATTATGTCTGGGTCTTCAGCAACTGCTGACTTGCCTGTTGAGGTGTATGGTATATGAACAGATATCAAGTTAATAAGTACTGTAATCGGGCTCTCCTCAAATTTGGATATACCATATCTTTTCCAGTCAATTGACTCAACGGTTTTTGTTATCGCACAGCCACCTGCATCAAAAAGCAATGGCGCCTTATTTGCATATCTTATGATCTCAGATGCGCGAACCTCTTCGGTTATAACCTGTTTCTTGTCTATTGTCTTTTCAACACTTACAATCCTGCCTGCCTTACCGCCATAAGCGATCCCTGCTTCAATCTGAAATGCATAACCGCCTTGGTAGACAGCTGGCTTTCTTGTAACAACATCCAAGAACTCTGGCTCAACTATGGACTTTAGAGATTTTTTAATATGCTCCTCGCCAATAGGAACAAGGTTGTCTGTGCTTGGGGCTATGAATTTAGTTTGCTTGATTGCATTTACTAGGTCTTCGGCCTCTTCCCAGGTAAGGGTTTTCGGGTCTTTGTTCAAATCAAAATGTACAAGAGCAGAAATATTGTCAATGGATGTCTGCCCAAACCTGTCAAATGTGCTTGTCAAAAACGAGCAAACCTTCCTTGCAGGCGTATGCCTAGCGTAAGTTAATAGCTCGTCTACTGTCAGACCCCTTGGATGTGGCTTGACTGCTGTTGGTATGCTTGGTAGCTTACTGACAGTCCTTGTGTAGATTGTAACTTCCCCAAAAGGGTCTTGAAACTTTAGGGTTAAGTGTGGATTAGCAATAGCAGTCCTTCTAATATACTCATCAACGCTTGTCTGCCCTTTCTTGTAGATTATATCCTTGAACTTGCATTTTACAGCTAACCCCTTGAACTTGTTTTCAAGATAGTGCTTATCTGAAACCTTTGGAGTGTTTGTCTTGCTGTCAATCGTAATCTCTATTGAAACTGTCTTTCCTTTGTTTGTGCCAGATATGAGCTTTGTGGGCTTGCCAGTTGTCATCTGTGACAAAAGTATTATCCCACTTACACCTATACCCTGCTGACCCCTGGTCTGCACAAGCCTATGAAACTTTGTGCCTGCTAGAAGCTTACCCATAGCACTTGCTAGCTTGTCCTCAGGTATGCCTGGACCGTTGTCAATAACAGATATCTCATAATATTCTGTGCCAAGCTCGGAAATTGAGACATTAATCTCTGGAAGTATGCCTGCTTCTTCACAGGCGTCTAGGGAATTTGTCACAAGCTCATGTACAATGGTTGTCATTGTTCTTTGCTTACCAGAAAGCCCAAGCATCTGCTTGTTCTTCTTGAAAAAATCAGCTACTGAATGCTCTTTGAACTCAGTAAACAACTCCTCAGCTTCTATCTCTTTTCTTTGTGGCTCAGTTTCTTGCATAAACTTTTTTCACATCTTTTTAAGGTTTATCAAAACAAAATCAAGTAGAGGGCGCTTTTTATATATGGGTGTTTATTATAATATCTGGATGTATTATATATTATATATAATTATAAATATATTATAGTTAAAAATCTTTAAAAACAGATGCTTAAGCCATAAGCTACACTTTACTACAAAAACAATTAGTCAAAGTTTATGTCGTCAATTGCTGTGCTTTCTTCTTGCCTGTAGTTTCTTGCTGTCTTGCTTGACTTTAGCATCTTAAAGACAGTGGTGTGTTTGCAACCGCCGACTATTGCAGTTATTATCTTTTGGATTTCAGAGACATCATCAGCTTTTGCTATGACTGAAATAGTTTTTCCAAAGACGCTTATCTTGCAATGGAACTGCTTTTCAAGCATTGCCTTTATGGAACCGTTTCTTCCAATGACCCTACCCTTTATCTGCTCAAGCCTACTCTCGCTTTTGCCAAGCATATCGTCCAAGGTTATAACCTCAATTGTGTAGTCGTCCTTGAGTATCATAAAAGCGTCATCTGGCGAAAAGCCCCTTGATACAGCAGACAATAGCTTTTTTGCGTTATATATATCATAGTAATTATTGCCACCAACAATAACTATATCTCCTGTGTGACTGTCAATGTCTAATCTTGTGTGGGTTGCCTTCTCTATGTTTCTCTTTGTAGTGCCTTGGTGCCCTATGATTACTGGTATCCTCTGCTGGGTTACCTTAATTGTCTCTTCCATAAATCTCTTCCTTCTTACTTTTTATGTCCTCTAAAAACAAACTTGGGGTAAGCTTCCTTTCTGGAAACCTGCTTTTTAAAAATCTTGTGATGTTTAAAATATCTCTTTTTAGGAAATCTTTTGCCTTTGGGTGGTTGTGTAAAACCGCCTGCCCAAAGTCAATGACATTTATCTTCTGGGTTTGTGGGTCTATGAGTATGTTATATTGCGAAAAGTCAGCATGCACGAGCTTAGCGCCATAAAGCAATTTTGCATAGTTTTCAACAAGCTGTGGATAGACCACCTCAAAATCAAATTCCGCGTCTTTTAGCATTGGAAAGCTTTTGCTATCTCTCCCTATAAACGACATTATAAGTATGTTCTTTTCCCTTGCAAGTGGCACAGGACAACATACCCCATTGTTAAGTGCAAGAGTTAGGTTCTTGTATTCCTTGCTTGCCCAGGCAAGGACTATATCCCTCTTGTCCTTCCCAAGCTTTTTAAATCTGAAATCACCTTTTATGTATTTTTCCATGTTCTTGAACTTGGATGTCTCCTTCTTATAGATTTTTGCTACTAATGGCACTGTGCCAAGATGCCCAAGGAATGTGACTGCCTCTTTCCCTGAAGAGATTGGAGAGTCAATTGAATCTATTATGCTACTGTTGGACAGCTTGAATAAGGCGTCATGCGTTTGCGCATCAAAGACATAACCCTCTATCTTTTTTATATCATCCATAACTTTCCTTTTTCCACTAAAAATAGAGTTTCCCCACCCCCCCTTAATCTATATTGGAATGAACTGGCTTTTGGTTTTCAGAAAAACTTTCAGGCACTACAATCTCATCATGAGTATACTCGTAAAGCTTGGAAAGCTCTCCACGTTTTTCAAGTGCTGTCTTTTGAAAACCTTGAAATCTCCAGACAACATCTGCCTTGCTTTGCTGAAAGTCCCAAAGCTTGATTATTACGATGTCATTTGCCTTTAACCAGACATGCTTGAAAAGCTTTCCTGGTATCCTGCAAATCCTGTCACAGCCATCTTCGCAAGCAATCTTCACTTGGTTTGTACCCATCAGCTGTATAACTTTCCCATACATCTCCAAGTCCTTTCTGAGCGGTTGCCTTAACTTCCATAGGGCTGGTTGCTCGGATTCTTCCTTGTTACGCTTATTGAAATAGGGCTTATGCCCTGTGCTCTGTGGTTTATGGAACGCCATCTTACTTTCCCTCTTTTATTCTTTCATACATCTTATTATACGTGTCAATCCAGTTTGTGTAACGCTGTTTTAAATCATCCTTCTCAGCCCTGGAAATGTCTGCGGTTTCTATGCGCTTTAGCTCTTGTTCTAGCATTTCCTTTCTCCAATTCACTCTCTCAATCTTTTCTTTCTTTGTGAATCGCACGCCTTCTGGGAATGTGCCTTGAACAATAGAAATAAGGTTGTTGGAGAAAACAAAATATTGCTTTGTCCTGTAAAATGGCCTATCTATGCTTGGTTTGACTTGTGCCTTTTTTTTTTTGCCTGCCTTTATCACTACTCTTTTTTTCATAAATACCACAAATTTAGAGCTTATATAGCTGTATGTGCGCTATGTTTTGTATGTATATTATCTGCTCTTTTGTTATAAGCTTGCTGTCTAACAGTATCTTACAAGCCCTGTTGCCAAAGATGTTTGCACTGTCGCATTCTTTAATATTCTTAATTAGCGATTCTTTGGTTATCTTGTCTTTCCCATAAAAGCTGGAGTTTATCAAGACATCCATGCCTTTAAATCTAAGCTTTTTGCCAAGCAGTTCCTTATCACAACAGGCAAATATCTTCCTGTCTTCAGTCATATGAATTTTCCCAATCATGAATAGTCCATTATAACTTAGATAGCGGAGTTGTGGCACCGCATGCGGAACATTTGAGTATCTTAACACCGTTGTGCGTGGCGAGCTTTGTGTCTGGCTTCTTACAAGCAGAGCATAGCACAAAGTTATTTATAAACTTGTCAAGTATCTGGTTTATCTTATAGTTATCAAAAACACCATTAAGAACAAGCGACTGATCGTTAACAATAGTTGAGGATGTGCTTATCTCCTTCATCACAAACTTGTAGAGCATGTCTGGCTCTCTGTTAAGGTCTTTAGCTACCTTCACAAAGTTCTTCCATATCGTCTGCTTACCCTGGATAATTGTTTGTGCCCTTGGTGGTTCAAACCTTGTGGCTGACTTTGTGCTTGGCGGTAGTGCCATATACAGCTTGTCAAGTAGCTTGTTATATTCTAAATCAAGAATGCTTGTGTCTGCTGGCTTTTGTTCTTTTTTTGGTTTTGCCATATGTAATATATATTGGGTATTCTTTTTAAAGGTATTTTAAGGCATAAAAACAAGATTAACAAGCAAGCCAAACAAGTAGGAAACAACAACTACAAGCAAAGCTAAAAATGTGTTTTTCATAATTGTTTTAAACTTGCTTTCTTCCTGTGCCATAGCTATTGCAAGATTTACTAAGATGATCAAAAACAGGCCCCATATAATGCTTATGATTATGGCTGTCTGAAAAGAAAACAACAGGAATGGAACAATGAAGCTTAGGGTAAAGACAAGCTTTCCAATAAACACATTAAGCGCAGAAGCAATAGCTATCTTGTGGCTTGTGCCACTCTCTGCTTTTTTTGCTGAGAACATGCTTATGGAATCTGACAAGGAATCAGCAATAGCTACGCTTACAATCCCAGCGATTACTGCTAGCTCTGATGAAGTTGCGCTAAGCAAGCCAACCATTATCCCAAGCGTAGTAAGAACGCTTCCAGAGATACCAAAGGCAAGGTTGCCTAATATCTCAAACAACTTGTGGAGCCATATTGTAAATTTGGTTTGGGATTTTAAAAATATATCTAGGTAACTAGAAGTGAGTGCTGGCTGCTCTATAAACCCAGAAAATAATTTTGAAACCTTGTCAATCTCTTGTATGTCTTTTTCTTCCATAACCCCAAACTCAATAAACTCTCCAAACCCTGAGATCTTGTCTATTTGTATTACAACTGAGTCAATGATTGCTGTAGTCCTTTTTTTATGGACATGTGCAACCTCTTTATGTGGCTTGCTTTCTTTTCTTGAAAAAACCCATGAGTTTGCTGTCTCTTTTATTATCTTTTCCTTGCCTATAGCAATCTGCTTGCTTGTTATGGTCCTTTCCTCAATATTGCCTTCTTTCCTTAGCTTGGTATAGGCAAGCGTTGTTCCACCACTTTCAAGAAAATACCTATCTTCGCACATAACCTCGCTGATTATGTTTGCGCCTCTCTTTAATAGCTCCTGTCTAGTTATTGGCTTAGCCAAGCGATAACGCTTAAGAAAAACTGTTGTCTTGCTCATAAGTAATAACTATCTAAAAGCAAAATCTTTTTAAGGGATTTGTCTATAACATCTAAATATGGAAACAGGCAAAAAAACTTGCAAGGCCAGGCTACCAGCAAATCTAATTGTTTATATTTGTATAATTATAGGTAGCATTGTTCTTGGCGCTTGCATATATCATTTGGTGTCTACAACTAATGGGAGCGATCACAAGGATGAGGCCATAGAGAACTGCATGGCGCTATGTAGGCAAGAGACAGCAAAGGGAACAATAATTTCTAACGGACCTTGCCTTTCAAACAACATAGCAGAGGGCTGGGTGTGCGATATTGTAAGCAACCCCAGAAACAAGCTGATTGATGATCTTCCAGACAACCAATGCGAAGCATACAGAGAGGGAATTGCAGATAGCTTTGTTGAGGTTACTCCAGAGTGCGAGCTGGTTAGAACAAGTTAGACAAAAAACAAAATCACTAGGCACATAAGTATGACTTGTATAGGCAGGGCTGGAAGTGCGTTTATCTTACCCTTATACTTGTCAAGTATGTAAAAGGTTATAGAGAGCCCAAGGATGGAGGCAAGCCAGATGCACACAACACCAAAGACAGAAAATAGCAAGTTATGGGTTGGTAGCAGGTATGCAAAAAGGCTTGCTGAAAGAAGCCCAGGCATTACTATATCGCCACCGCCAAGCCTGTACTCCCTTTTCTTTGAGGGTAGGACAAATATCAACGAAACTTTCTTTTTGATTATCATGTTTGCAAGCGTGACCATGTGCTTTGTGTAAAACACAGAAATTATGTCATAGATAGCAAGCAACACCAAAAGCACAACTACAGGCAGAATCCCAAGCCCTAGCCCGAGGATTGCTGAGGCGCAAGAGATTGCAACTGCAAGCAAGAGGTTGTTATACCACTTGGATAGTGTACTGTCTTTCTTGATAATATATTTCACTAGCAAAAGATAGAACGCACAAAGAAATGCAAGAGGTCTGGACAAGAGAATAGAAAACACGAAAAACAGACCTGAAAACAAGGCAAGGGCCTCAAGAAGGAAAAGATAGTTTCCGCTTTTAAATATTTTGCTCAAAACTAGGATTAATGCTGTAACAAATATTATGTAAGCAACAAGGAATACTGCGTTCCAAATGCTGTTGGGATTAGAATCAACTATTGCAAGTTGTATGTCTTGCGGAAGAAGATAGAGAGTCAAGACAAGAGTCAAAACCTGACAGAATATAAAAATCCCAAGAAATGGAACTACAAACGACTTGCTTATATTTACCTTTGACATTCTTGCATCACATAGATATATTGTCTATTGGCTTTAAAAAACCGTTCTTGGGTTCGTAAAGCTCGCCAGCCCTTTTCAGTCGCACGATTGCATCATTAACCTTCTCCTTGCTTATGTTCTGCTTTTCCATGGTCTCCAAAAGCTCAGAGTAGGACACTAGGTTTCCGTTTGCTGACATGTCCCTTATTATGCTTAGAAGCCTCTTGCTAAACTGCCTCTCGCTTGTGCTTAGGCCTGTGGTTATTATGTCAATGTCAATCTTACCTGTCTCAAGGTCTGTAGCTGTCTGCTCAAGGGAGGTCTTGAATATCCTTATGGCCCTCTGCGCGTCCTCTAGCTCAATCTTGTCCTTTAGCCTAACTTTTGCGCTTGCTTCAGAAAGCCTGATTAGCCCCTCAAGCTGTCTTGGGGTTGCTGAATAGCTTCCATGCCTTCTACCAAGGTCCCTTAACTCAATGTAATAGCTTAATATAATATCAGATGCATCCTTGCTTAGTATTGGTTTGATTTTCTGTCTAGCATATGCAACATATTTCTTGAAAAGGTTTGCATCAATCTTTGGAAGCACAGTGTCTTCCATTCTTTCAATCTCTTCTTTTGTAAGCTCAGCATTAGGCATTGAAAGCTTCTGGGCTGCCTCTTGTACATTAATTATGTGCTTGCCCATCTCAATATCAAGCGACCTGTTAAGTGTATCACGTATTATGAAATAGAGGTCAAACCTTGACAGCAAAGAAAAAGGCATATCAATCTGCTCAATTGGGTTCTTAATATTATCAAACCTGTTGAGCTTTGGGTTTGCTGCAGCTAAGATGGAGGTGTCAGCCCTAAACTTTGCATAAAGCCCTGCTTTGGACACAGAAACTGTTGACTGGGCCATAGCTTCGTGAAGCGCGCTTCTGTCTTCGTTCTCCATCTTATCAAACTCATCAATCATTGCAATCCCACCACTTGCAAGAACTACTGCACCTGCCTTCAGAGTCCAGCCACCCTCGCCAAAGTCATCCTTGACTGCACTTACTGTAAGCCCAGCGCCAGACGCTGACTTACCTGCGACATATATGCTTTTTGGGGCTATGCTTGCAGCGCTTTTTAATATCTCTGACTTACCTGTTGATGGGTCGCCTACAAGAAGTATGTGTATGTTACCCCTAAAATCCTGCTTGCTTATGTTCTTCTTGACCCCGCCGAACATCTGCAAGGTTATTGCCTCTTTTACAACCTCGTGCCCATAAATCTTTGGGGCAATGGACTGGACAAGCATATCAAAGATGTCGTCCTTCTTTGCAAGCTGTTTGATTTCTTCCTCTTCGTCAGGATTGATATCAAGCTCCTCAAACTCTTGGTCTATCTTTTCAAGATGGTTAGCAACAATGAACTTATTGTAGTTTGCCTCCCTTTGGGGCCTTAGCTTGACAATGCCTGTGACAATCACTTTATCGCCAGCCGAACAGGTGTTTACAAGATCGTCAGAGACATAAACCTCTAAGTGGTTTGCCTCTTCACTGCCTTTTAGGTTTTCTATTGCTTCTTGTATCTCAAGCTTTTGGTAGTCAATGAACTTGCTTTGTTCAAGGTCAATGTCAAAGTCCCTTGACTTGCAGTCGCATATCAAGGGCTTGGTGAGGGTTGTGGAGGTTTGCTTGACCTTATAGACGTTCTGGCATTTCCTGCACACGAAATGCCCCTCTGTCATCTTCTGCAAACGCTCTGTTATCCTTCTTATCATGCCTTCAACTGAAATCAGCCTTGTAAGCTGTTCACTGCCTACATCCCTTATTGGCACCTTAAACTCCTCTGGGAGGTTAAAGAAACGGATGTGAGGTGAGAAGTCAAGCTCTGCCTGTCCAAGTATACCTACATCTATTCTCTTGATTGCAGCCCTTGCTGCCTCAAAAATAATCTCTGGGTTTTCTATTAACCTTTCTGAAAGATTTAGGTCAAAGGCCTCAAGCTTTCTAAAGTCAATGTCAAGGCTTCTCTTTTCAGGATAGCTTGAGGCAAGATACTCAATTTCCTTTTTATAGACAACATTGAAAAAATCCTCAAGGACTGCTATGTACTCCTCAAGCCCTGAGCCTGAAATTGGCTGGGTGTCTTCCTCCAATTCCTCAAAATCAAACTCTGACATGTTTTTTTAATCACTCTTTTATTAGATATTAAAGTCAAAGTAAATATATTTGGTTGCTATTAGAAAAGCTATTTGTTTCTATAGAAATTCTAAAGAAACAATACTGGAAGTGAGGGGGTTTCTAGTTAGGTGTTTAATAGCTCAAGAGAGTTAGCAATGAATTCTAACTGGTTTGAGAAGTCGTTTGTCCTTGTCTTACCTGTTATTTTAATTATTTTCCCGAAAAGCTTCTTTTCTGCCTTGTAGTAGATTGCGTCTTTTTCATCAGGAGAGAGCTCTTTTTTTAGGTCTTCTTTTTTTAACTCAAAAACCTCTTCTAAAAGCTGGTTGAAAATTGTAACCCTGATGACTCCTGTGCCATCGTCTATGTCTAAGGATGAGAAAATATTAATCTCTGGGTTCACTTGCTTGTTGCAGGCCTCACATATAAACTCGTTGTTTATAAGGAAAACCTTTTCCTTGCAGTCAGGGCATTTAAATGCCCTTAATGGACCTCTGTTGATTGAGATAACTGTTCCTGTTATCCTGTAACTTGTGTTTGGCTCAAGATTACTAATCTTTTCGTCTTTTACATCCAAAAGAGTTAATTCATAAAGCTCTGGGATTTTTATGTTTGTTATTGGGTTTTTGGTAACTGTTGAATTCCAGTTGATATAAAGCTCTAGGTCGTATAGCCCTTCCTTGATTGTGACATCGCTTAGCCTTACAAGATCGCCTCTTGAAAAGTTTGAGGATATCTCTTTTGCAAATGCATCAAATGCAACGCATCTTATGGATTTGATTCCATCGCTAACCTCAAAGTTGAGTGCAAGCCTTTCCCTGTCGTCCTTTGTAAATGTCTTTGCTTGGTAGATGTTTGTTATTCTGGCTATTATGTCAACTGGCTCAGCTGGCGCTGTTTCCAGTTCTGATATCTTTACGAAGTTCTCCTTGAGCTTTGGTATCTTAACTCCATCTGGGTCCTTGATTATCTGCCCACCTTGCCTTAATGAGAGTTCAATCCTGTCGTTGTATTGGCTTACTCCTGCGTCCTTTACAAACACAAGGTCATTTTTGTCAAGATGTAGCTCTTTGACTATATCTGCCTTGTCTTGCCAGAGGTTTAGCTTTATAATGCCTGTGTCGTCTTGAAGATAGACTGCCTGTATCCTTCCATCTGAGCCATCCTTTGACTTATAGGTTTTAAGTGCAGGTATTGACTTTACCCTTGCATAAAGAGATATTGAATCTATTGCTTGGGTTATCTCTGAAATCTTAGTGATTGCGCCAGTGCTTCCTTTGAGGTCCATGTCAACTCCAAGCTGTTTAGATAAGATTATGTCAGCGCCCACATCACTTAGCAGACCCTCGTACTTCTCCTTAATGTCCTCAACCATTGGAATTATCTCTTCATCAGACAACCCTTTCTCTTTCTTAATAACCTCGCGAATTTGTTTACTTGTCAATTGCATAAGATTTCACCAAATAATTACTTTTCTAAAACTATATATTTAAGAAACCAATATATTAAAAAGAGTTCTAAGGCGCAGGCGCTTTTTGAAAAACCCTATAGTATAATATTGTGTATAGTAGAAGTTAGGCTTTTCGGGAGGGTAGGTGTCCGTGAGCCTGTTGCGGTAGGCTCGCGCCCAGCCAGATCTTGTATTGCCCTGACTTGAGCCCGTTGCGGTGAGCTCGCGCCCAGCCAGATTGGGTATTGCTCTGACTTCAACTGGTTGCGCTCAGTTGACACGCAGCCTGATTATGTATGGTTCTCCTGAGCCCGTTGCGGTGAGCTCGCGCCCAGCCAGATCTTGTATTGCCCTGACTTGAGCCCGTTGCGGTGAGCTCGCGCCCAGCCAGATTATGTATGGTTCTACTGAGCCGGTTTCGCTCGCACGCAACAAATCCCCATGGGATTTCTTGGTGTCCTGAGAACCTGCGGTTGTCATGAGCTCGCGCGCAGTGGATTTCGCGGTTATCCGCAATAGTGGTTGCGCTCAGTTGACACGTAGCCTGATGTTGTATTGTTCTGACTTGAGCCAGCTT
>JAKQHQ010000006.1 GCA_029557995.1 archaeon
ATCAGAGTTTTCAAAATATCTGTTTCTCTTAATTACATCAGTCACAAGTCCCAAGAGGGAGCCTTGTGAATAATCAATCTGTATGTACTCGCCCTTGTAGACATCGTTTTTTGTGCAGACAAAGGAAAGCTTGGTGGTTGAAGGCCCGTCAAGCGTGGATATTACTACACCTTTTTCTTCTTTACCCATCTGAAAGAATCACCTGATGTAACTTGCTGTTGCTTCTTTTTTCTTTTCAAGCTCTTTTAATTTATCCTGTATCTGCGTGAATGACTCCTCAATCTTTTTTGCTTGGGTGTCTATCTTTTTCATATCAACCTTAAAGCCAAAAAGCTCGCACATCATACAAAGAATGCTTCTTGCAGAGCCCTGGTCTCCGAAGATGAGCTTCTGGTCCGTCTCGCCCATAAAGCAACAGCCTGGAATGCCATAGCTGTAATACGCGATGCCAACTAATAAGCCCGCAACCCCTGAAATCAAGGTATCGCCTTGCGAGTCGTCAAATACAACATTACCTATGTTCTTGCCTTTCAGCAACTCCTTTGTGCTCTTGTCGCTAGCAACAGCAAGCACCCTTGGCTTCTGGTTTAATCTCTTTTCACCGATGTTGATGCCTGCAAATGTATAGATTTCTTTAACACCCTGCTTTTTTGCAAACCAGCCTATCTTCTCGGAAAACTCATAATGCTCTTGGCTATTGGAGATGTTTGAGAGGTTTGGCTGGACAGGACCTGCTAAAAACAGGTAGTCCCTTGTCTTGCCCTTGTATAGATAAATATTGTCAGAAATCAGCTCAAGCACTGAACTCTTTGTATGCACAGCTGGCGGGAAACTGTCTGAAACAACCTGCGCAAACTTGGTTGCCTTTGGCTTTAGCTCAGACAAAAGATAATCCACTGCTATCTTTCCAACAAGCCCAATGCCAGGCAAGCCAACTAACAACACTGGCTCCCTTAATTTCTGTTGCTTGAAAACATTTATTGTTGTAACCATTATTTAACACACACCTGTTCAGTTTTTTATCTTGTCTTGTATTATAAACTTAAAGCTTGAACCTTTTAGGGTCTTTTCCAAGCCATTTGCAATCTCGTTAATCTTCTTTGAGGCAAGCTTGTAGTCGCTTGCAGTTACTGTAAGCTCGTACCTACCAGCTGCAATGTAACTGATGTCTGTGTCCTTGTTTTCAGAAAGCGTTTTTAAGAGCGTGCTCTTGATTATATCTATACCGTTTTCTGAAGGGTTGAAAATCTCCATAAGCCCAGCTACCTTCCTGTCTTTTATTGTTATGCTCTTTTTAAGGATGTCCAAAAGCTTGGACTCGTATTTCTTGTTGATTTCTGGATAGTAATCCATGCCGAACCTACGGATGTTTACAAACCCTGAATATAGGCTTGGCTCCTTGTCTAGGATTGGCTCAGCAATGTCTTTCCAGACATCGTCCTCGCTTAGGTTAAGTTCCTTAGCGACTGCAGATAATAGCCCCTGAGCCCTCTTGAAAAGACGGTAGTCAGCGATCTTCCTCTTCTCTTCAGCAGGCGTAACTCTATTAAAGGAAATATCAATCTGATTCTTGTTGAAATCTATATGCAGGACTTTTCCTGCTCTTATCTGATTTAGCTTGACATGGTTGTGTATGTTCTTGACCCAGGTAGTTGAAATCTGGGAGACATGCACGAACGCTTCAAGATTACCATACTCCAGAAGAGAAACAAATACTCCGTAGTCAGTGATTTTTACTATTTTGCATATCACTACATCTGAAATCTTTGGGTAATCCACCATCGTTAATCACAATTAATCCATCTTTTTTACAATATTTTTTGAAGACAATATTAAAAATATATTT
>JAKQHQ010000028.1 GCA_029557995.1 archaeon
GGAAACATACTATGATATTGATTTCAGCGACGAGTTTTATAACGAAATAAACTGCAGAGGGTAATTTGCTGTTCTAAATCCCCCTCTTCCCCTTTAAGAATTATTACTTGTCTTTTTTTTGTTTAAAGCTAGCTTATTTACAAGAGGGATTACCAAGAACGAAGACAATGCAAAGACAAAGACATATACCCAGTCTATCAACGCCAATGGGGCGGTGTGAAATGCAATCTGCATAAATGGGCTATAAATGAAGAACAACTGCAAGGCAAATACAATCAAGACACTGTAAGTTAAAAACTTGTTTGAAAAAATCTTTTTTAGACGCAAAGAACCGTCTGAGTTACAGGCAAAAGCAAACAACAGCTCAAACACTACAATGCTTGTAACTAATAGTGTTCTTGCATAGGAATTTTGGGAAATGTCAAATGTGTTTATGCCTAATGTCGCATCAATATTAAGCCCGTAAGAGAACAGAAGGATTTCTCCAAATATCTTTATGATTAATGCCACAATTATGAATATAGTAAAATATTTTCTTGTCTGCTTTTTGCTGTCGGTTGGGTGCCTCTCCATTATGCTTTTTGAAGCTGGCTTTTGCCCAAGTGCAATTGCAGGCAAGGAATCTGTGATGAGATTGACCCACAAGATTTGCAAGGCTAGGAGCGGTATAGGGTACCTCAAAAGCAAAAAAATAGTAAACATGAAAAGCAAGTCAAAGTTAACAGCAAGCATGTATCTTATAAACATAAGAATATTGTCATATATCTTTCTGCCCTCAGAGATTGCTGAGACGATTGTTGAGTAATTGTCATCGTTTAAAACTATATCAGCAACCTCTTTGCTTGCCTCTGTCCCCTTGATACCCATTGCTATGCCAACATCTGCCTTCTTGAGTGCTGGCGCATCGTTTACCCCATCCCCAGTGACAGCAACAACCTCACCTGACTTTTGGAAAAGAGAGACAATCCTGTATTTGTGCTCTGGCCTTGCCCTCGCAAAGATATCTGTCTTATATATCAGTTCGGTCGCTTCTTTGTCAGTCAAGGCATCAAGAATTTCCGCACGCACCACAACAGGGTTTTTCATACCTATCTTTTCTGCAATTGCCATGGCTGTCAATGGATTGTCGCCAGTTATTATTTTCGTCCTGATGCCTGCCTTCTTTGCAATCTGTAGGGCGTCCTTGACATCTGCCCTTGGCGGGTCTATCATACCCACAATCCCAACAAAGACAAGGTCTCCCTCTTTCTTGTCTTTTAAGTTTTCCATTGGCTTGTAGGCAAAAGCCAAAACCCTAAGCGCTTGTAAGGCATATTTTTCTTCTAATTTTTCAAAGTAATCTATGTCTTTCTTTGTGATTACCCGTATCTTCCCATGCTCCAATATCTTAGCAGACCTTTTAAGGATTTCCACTGGCGCGCCTTTGCTAAACATCTCGTAGTGCCCACTAATGTCGTGGATTGTTGACATCATTTTCCTTTGGGAGGAAAATGGTATCTCATCAAGAAACTTATAGCTGTTGTCAAGCATAGTCTTTTTGGAAAGGACCTTTAGGGCAATCTCTGTCGGATCGCCTGACAGCCCCCTGTCAACAATTGCGTTGTTACAGTTGTTTGCTATATCTATAAGCTTTTGGGCATCCCTGTTGTCAATAACTTCTTTTTTATCATATAAATAGCCAGTAGGGGATATATCCTTCTCATAAGAAAGCGTGCCAAGCTTAACAACAGTCATCTCGTTAAGTGTAAGCGTGCCTGTCTTGTCCGAACAGATGACTGTAGTGGAACCTAACGCCTCCACGGAATTGAGCTTCTTGACAATTGCATTCTTCTTTGACATTAACTGCACGCCTGTAGCAAGAGTAAGGGTCATGACAATCGGCAATCCTTCAGGAATAGCAGAAATCCCAAGAGATACTGCTACCAAAAAAATCTCAAGAATTGGTTGCCCCCTGACCAAGCCCAATACAAAAAGCACAGCAAAGCTTGCAATCATTAAATAAATCAGAACCTTGGAAAGATGGTCTACCTCCTTTTCTAGGTTTGTCTTTACTGGCTTTTCTTCTGAAATCAAGTTGACAATCTTTCCAAACTCTGTTTTCATGCCTGTGTTTATAACAATTGCCTTGCCTTTCCCGCTCACGATTGTTGTGCCTGAAAACAGAATGTTGCTTTCTTTAAGGTCTTTTCGCACTGCTGTGCTTTCACCAGTAAGTATTGATTCGTCAACAAGAAGGGAATAGTTTTCTATAAGCTTTAGGTCTGCAGGGACCTTGTCTCCCTCATAGACAAAGACAACATCGTCTGGCACAAGCTCTTCTGAATTTATTTCTTTTCTTTGCCCATCCCTCAACACTTCCGCCTTTAAGACAAGCATTTTTTTAAGGGACTCAACTGCCTTGTCTGCCTTATACTCTTGGGCAAAACCAATAAGCCCGTTAATGACTATGATCACCAAGACCAAGGCAAACTCAAGGGTGTCTCCTATAAGGAGAAAAATAATTGCACAGATAAACAGGATAATTATGATTATAGAGGTAAACTGGGAGATAAGCATCTTTAGAACTGTGTTTTTCTTTGCAATCTCTATCTTGTTTGGCCCAAACTTCTGTAGCCGATATTGGATTTCTGTATCTGACAGGCCAGTATCGTAATATTCATTCATTTGTAACCTCTTTTACTGTATTTCCCTTTAAATATTAATTGCCTACATATTTAAAAATATTTAGGAGGTGTTTTTTTTAAGAGAGGCTGGACTTTATGATTAAACTAGTTGTGTTTGACTTGTGGAATACGCTTTGCTACAAATCAGAGAGTGTCACAAAGAAACTTGAAAAGGCGTTCAACATAGATATGCCACACAAGGAGTTTGTTAAGTTATTTGAAAGCATTGTACAGACAAGTATGTGGAAAAGTGAATACGACGCATACTCCGAATTGCTTAGAGCTCTTGGAATAAATTGCACAAAATACAATATTATGAAGGCAGTTGCAATAATTGGAAAAACAGAGGAGCAGATTGCAGTTTATGATTTTACTTTGCAGTTACTGCGGCAACTAAAAAAGAAGAAAATAAAGATTGGGCTTATTACAAACAGCTCTGTGTTTGTAAGGGATGTGCTTAAAAATAAAACAAAACTTCTTGAACTAATTGACTATCCGATTTTCTCCTATGAGCTTGGAACAATCAAACCAGACCCTGTGCTTTTTCTTGAAATGCAAAGGCTGGCTGGTGTAACTAACCCCTCTGAAATCATAATGATTGGAGATAACCTTTATGACGATATATACCCTGCTCTGAAGCTTGGGATGAATGCAATCCAGTTTACTGGAGATTACTCCAAACTGAAAAAAGAGCTAAAAAAATTTGGAGTAAATGTGAGATAGGGTCTCTGACAAAATGACACATCTCTAGAGATTTGCTTAGGTAAGCTTCCTAATACTCATGCCCTGGACAAAGTGTTTCATAGTCAAGCTCAGCTATCTCTTGCAAGGATTTTTCCATTTTTTTTGGCGCAGAGTTTGGAAGGTCAACCCTGCCATAGCCATCATAGAATAATGTGTCGCCTGAAAACAGTACTTTTTTGACTGTGTCCAAGATGCATATTGAACCACAGGTGTGCCCTGGAGTGTGGATTATCTGGTATCTTTTCGGTAGCTTCAACCTAGCTATGCTTATGAGCTTTGGGGTGAATTTCTTTACAATCACTGGATTAAGGACTGCACCTATCTTGTCTTTTTCAAAAGAAGAAATCTCATCTTTATGGGCATAGAATTTTGCATTTGGGAGCATATTGAAGTTTCCGATATGGTCATAATGAAGATGGGTAAAGATTACTATCTTGATTTTGCTTAAATCAACAATACTTGAAAGCTCTCTTTCAACCATCGCCCTCTCCTGAAAGTTGCCTGTGTCTATGACAAGATTCAAAGGTTTTATGTAATACATGTTAGAGCCACAAGAAATCTTGTAAACCTCGTCATTGATTCTTTGTATCATTTTTCTTCCCCCATTTCAATGCGTAAACCAAAAATTATAGACATTGTTTCCTTTCTCATCCTTTGAAATAGAATCAAGTCTACAAAAACCAAATCTTTCAAACTGGATTACCTCCCCCTCTTTTAGCGTTTCTATGCTCTTTTCTGCAAGCCCTGTTAATAGCCTGTGATCTGGCATGAACACTGTTGTCTTGACTGTCTGGCTTGTGTCTTTTGGAAGGTAATGGATTATCTTTTTACTGCCTGTAAAGTTTTTGAATGACATATAGTCCTCGGAATGGAATTTACCAGAGTTTGTCTTTGAATCGTAGATAAAATTTAGATTATCCATCAACCTAATGAGCATCCCGTTAGTGAAGGAGTCAATATCTCCCTTCTCAAGGTAATATACCCCTGTTGAACGAAAACTCCTTTTACCAAGATCTTGGCTTGGGTGCATATTAAGAAGAAACTCTTTTCCCTTGTCTCCTTCAATCTTAATCTCTACTGGTTCTTTAACAAAGAAAAATCTTTTAGAGGTATCATTTAATATTCTTTTATTGTATTTGATTAATGTATCCCAGGTTAAAGTTGCACCAGCAGCTTTAGTTATTCCGCTTTCAACAACAACTTGCTTGATTGCTTCAGGCGTAAAGCCTCTTCTCTTTAATGCTCTAAGAGTTGGAAGAGATGGATCATCCCAGCCTATCAATTTTCCTGACTCAACTTCTTCTCTTATCTTTCTTCCACTTGTCTCTGTGTCCTCAAAGTTAAGCCTTGCAAACTCATAGGTATAGGTGTCGTAAAGACCTAAAATTTTTCTAATATAATGATGCAATTCAGTTGCCATCTCAAACTCAACAGTTCTAAACCTGTGAGTGATATTAAAATAACCATCCATTATTGGGTTTTGGAAGTCGTAGGTTGGATAGACCTTGTATTTCCCACCAATCCTTGGATGGCTGGCGTCAATCCTTCTAAAGATTACTGGGTCCCTCATTCTTGTGTTCTTGTGAGCCATATCTATTTTTAATCTTAGAACGGCCTTACCTTCAGGATAGCTTGGTAGTTCCTGCCAGAAGTTTAAGTTTTCTTCAACTGTGTGATTTCTACAAATACAATCTTCTTTTTTATTTCTTTTTTCGCTTGCTTCTTCAGCTGAACAAAAGCACATATATGCTTTGTCTTCTTTTATTAGCTTTTCTGCACAGGATATAAACAAATCCATGTAATCTGAAGCATATTGCACATCATCCCATTTCACTCCAAGCCAGCCGATGTCCTCTAACATTATCTTGTAAAACTCAGGCAGGACCTTTTCAGGGTTTGTATCTTCAAACCTTAAATAGAATTTGCCATTGTATCTTTTTGCTAAAAGGTAGTTGAGAATTATTGCCTTAGCATGCCCTATGTGGTAATACTTTTCTGGGCTTGGCGGGAAGGCCGTGATGACCTTTTCCCAATCTTTTATGTTCAGAAAGGCAAAGATGTTTCTTTCCTCCTTTTCTTTTGTGTTAAAAAAGCTGGGGTTGACTTTCATCAGCTCCTGCCTTTGCGTTTCAGGGGGAAGGGAGTTGATTTGGGGGATAATGTCGTCCAAGATTTCGTGTAGTTTTTCCTGCATGTCTCTGTATTCTGGAAGCTTGGAAAGCACAGAGGCAAACACAAACTTCTTATCTGCCTTTCCCTTGTACTTGACTGCGTTTTCCAAGGCAAGCCCCCTTATTAAATCAATATCGCTCATAATCATACACTTGTCTAATCTCTCCAGCTATCTTGTTATAGTATAGCTGTTCACTTTTTCTAAAAGCTCCTTTGCTTTCTTGTCTGTCTGGAAATGTCTTCTTACTGGCTCCAAAAGCACGTCAATGTATTTAGCACATGTGTTCTTTAGATCCATTGGGTGAAGCCTCTTTTCAACAAAATCCTTTTCAAGCTCATCATAACTCTTATAGACTATTGCCCCGCCGAACTTTTCGCTTCTTTCAACCAAAAACTCGTTTAGGGTTCCATCTTTTATCTTTTCAAAGATTATATATCTGCAGTATTCCAGAACTGGGTTATCCTTTACTATACCTTCAGGGCAATAGGCCTTTGCAAATTTTTTATTTATGTCTTCTGTTGAATCAGTCATGACTATTGCAGAGTCAGGGTTTGACTTGGACATCTTTTTTGCAACACTTGCCTCCACGCCTGTAAGCCCTTCTGTCTTTGGCTGTGTTAAACCCATAAGCATATGATGGTGCACAGCTATTGGCTTTTTTAGCCCAAGCTTTGGGAAGGTTTCCCTAGCTAGCACATTTACCTTTCTCTGGTCCATCCCAAGCTGTGCAATGTCTGCCTTTAGGTTCCAAATGTCTGTTGCCTGCATACAAGGATAGATTATCTGTGCGGCAGACAGTTCGTCTTTCTCGCTTCTGCCCATGATCTGCGAGCATCTTGTCACCCTTGCGACTGTGTTTAGCTTGGCAATCCTCAAAACCATTAGCCAATAGTCCTTGGTCATTGTATCAGAGGCCCAGATAAACTCCACATTTTTCATATCCATTCCGGATGCCTTCCAAACCTCAATAAAATATTCCCCCACAACTTTAATCTTGTCTAGGTCCCCCCCCATCTTGTTGTTTATCATTGCAAACCAGTCAGCGACTATAAACTTGAGATGCACTCCTGCCTTTGTGAGCTTATTGACATTTATAGCCCTCATCAAACCTATGGCTATATGTATCTTTCCTGAGGGTTCAAAGCCGTCATAGGCGATTATCTGCTTTCCTGACTTAAAAAGCTCAGCAAGCTCATCTTCTCCTATAATCTCCTCTCCAACTTCCCTGATTAGTTTTAATCTTTCTTCAATAGTTAAATTCATTTACCCTCACAATTTAAAGCTTGTATTTCTCAAAAAAGAGCTTGATTAGGCACATCACTATACCAGCAAATAGCACATGTAAAAGGAAAGCACCAAAAGAAGCCAAGGAAAAACTCCTTATCTCCTGAACTAAACCCATAAGGATAATCAAAAATATTGCGTAGATGAATATTGTAGAAAACACATGAGTTTTAAAATAATCTTTTGTAAAGATTTCTGTAAACCAAGACAATGGTTTTGACTTTCCTAATCCCATATATATTATATGGTTGATTATATATAAAAAGGGTGTGTTTTAGATTTATAGTTTGGTTATGCAGTTTCTGGAAACTAATTTATATATAGAAAAAGGGAAAAGAAAATTATTATTTTTTTAACCCTTTGTGCTTTCTTTTCTTGTCTTTTACTAGAATCTTGTCTTTTACTATAAAATAGTTAATTAGTAAGATTATGGCTATCACCAAAAGAATCCATAACCAAGTATTGTTCTTTTCTTCAATGACTTCCTCTTGTTCAATAGGTATATATATGATTGGCGGTGTCTGGATAACTGCTGGCGTTTCTGCTTTTCCTATAACTCCTGGCATTGATTTCAATTGTTCTTCTGTTACTTGTGTGTTCACTGAATATGTTATGTTAGTTGTTTGTCCTGCTTTTAGTGTAGGTATAGTAAACTCTAGTACTGGGTCGCTTACTAGAACCCTAAAAGAATAGATGGAGGTTATTTCTGAAGCTGTTGTTGCTACGCTTTTAGGTATGGTCTCCACAACTTTTACATCTTGAAGGACCTCCCCGCTACTATTTCTTATTGTTATTGTGAACACTGACTTGTATTGCTCCTGTCCGTTGCTTGTTGTCTTTAAAACCTCTAAGGTTCTTCCAAAGGACAACTTTTCTTGTGCCATTGCCTCAATATATTCCTGTATTTCCTCTTCTGGTATATTGGCTTGCTTAAGCACATTCATAACCTCTTCTGGGCTTAAGGGTGCTGAAGAAGACAAGTAAGTTGTAGTTGTAGTCTCTGGGGTTGTTGGTGTTGTGTCTTCAGGTGCTGTGTCTTCAGGTGCTGTGTCTCCGCTTGTTTCTACATTTACTTTGCTTCTGTGGGTATGAGATGTGGAACCAGCTGGTGGCGTGGTATCCCAGGTTAAGGTAAAATCATCATTTGCTGAGTTGCCTGCCTCGTCTGTTGCTGTTAGCTTAATTATATAATTTCCATCCTTATTTGCATCAATTGTTGTAGAGTAATTAGTATCTGACCCAAAGGTTATTGTACCATCTTCAGGTCCAGATATCATTTCCCATTTATAAGTTATATCTTCAATATCTGAGTAATTATCAGACACTGTTGCAGTTTTAGTAAATTGTGCCCCTTTAGTAACATCAGCACCTACATCTACTGTTGGAGCTATAACATCTTTTGTTACTGTGTCTGTTACAGAAGTTCCTGTATTGCCTGCTGCATCTGTTAAGGTAACCTCTAAGGTCAATGTGCCATCGCTTAAAGTTGAGACATTTATGTCTGTTATTTGCTGGTCTGCACTATTAATTGGCCCTGTGCCTGTTATTGCGGTTGTTGAATCATTTGTATCATCTATTAAATAATTATAGGTTGTCCTTATCTCTGCACCTGCAAAGGTAAATGACATCGCTGCCTTGTTTGAATCATTTATATAATTTTGATCTATTGACACAGAATATTCTGTGGGTGACGTGGTATCCCAGGTTAAGTTAAAATCATCATACGCTGAGTTGCCTGCAGCATCTGTTGCTGTTAATCTGATTACATAATTTCCATCATTAGTTGCACTAATATTTGTGTCTTCTGCTGTTGCAGTCCTAAAGGTTATTGCGCCATCTTCTGGTCCAGATTCCATTCCCCAAAGATAAGTTACAGCTAATAAATCTGTTACTGTTGCATCTTGGGTAAACTGCACCTTTTCTATTCTATCTGTTCCTGCATTAACCTCTGGTGCCGTGGTATCCCAGGTTAAGGTAAATTCATCATACGCTGAGTTGC
>JAKQHQ010000010.1 GCA_029557995.1 archaeon
TTTGTGAAGAGTATGCCATGTCTAGCCATCTTTGTTGGATAGATTGAATCAAAACAGTCAATACCCTTGCCAATTGAGACAACCATGTCTTCAGGGGAGCCAACACCCATTAGGTATTTTAACTTCTCTTTGTCAAGATACTCTAGGGATGTGTCAATTAACTTGAACATCTCCTGCTTTGGCTCGCCGATTGCAAGCCCGCCGATTGCAAAACCATCAAAACCCATCTCGTTAATCTTGATTGCGCATTCCTTTCTTAGGTCCAGGTAGGTCCCACCTTGGACAATACCGAAAAGCTTTTGGCTCTTATTCCTGTGAGTTTCTAGGCAACGACTGGCCCAGGCAATTGTCCTGCCTGTGGCAACCTCAAACTCTTTTCTTGTGTGGTTTGGATAGATGACATGGTCTAAAACCATTGCCACATCAGAGCCAAGCTTGTTTTGGATTTCAGTAAGCTTTTCAGGGGATATAAAATGAATGTCCCCAGAGAAAGGCGATCTGAACTGCACACCCTTGTCGCTTAGGGCTATTAGAAACTGAGGGTTAAGAAGCTGAAAACCGCCAGAGTCAGTGAAAATAGGTTTTTGCCAATTTATGAATTTGTGGTAGCCACCTGCAAGCTCTATCGTGTCTAGCCCTGGCTTAAGATAGAGGAGATAGGCGTTGGAGATAAAGCATTTGGTTTTTGCGTTTTCAAGAGACGCAAAGGTAAGGAACTTACCTGTGCCTTTGGTGACAACTGGCATGTAAAATGGAGTATGTATGATGCCGTGGGCTGTCCTGAACTCACCGGCTCTTGCGGAATTAGATTGGCTTGTTATGGTAAAGGTCACTAATGTCATCTCCCTCTTTAAAAAACTGTCCAAGAAATACTGCTAAAATGCAAGAAAGTAAACAAGTGTGAGAACAACGCCAAAAAAGACATATATCCCAAACCTTGGAAGGTAGTAGTAAATTGGAACTGATTTATAACCAAGCTTCTTGATAACAGCTATGTCTTCCTTTTCAAGCACTGTCTTCTTCTCTAACCCTGTCTCCCTTAAAAACTCTTTTGTGCAGAACTCTGTTGCCAAGACATCGCCTTCCTCAAGCTTTGAAATCTGTTTTCTTTTAAGGTAGATGTACTGCTTTATCTCATCTTCAAACACAAGCACTACACAGCCGAAAAACATTGGCGGAAGCGTTAGGTAGATAAGCGCAGGAAACTGCTCAACAGTGACCACAAAGATGCACAAGGCAAGGAAAAACAGAAAGAAAAAAAGCGATTGCATAATCTTCCATTTCTTTTTTGAAAGCAGGCTACTTGTGAGCTTGACTTTGCCATGGAGCTTGACTATATAGGAAATAGACACGCACAAGACAGACAGCAAGGAAGAGGCAATAGCAACCCAGAGTATAAACAACTGCCCATTAAGGTATGGAAGGGTTAGGTGTATACCTATAAATAGCTTGATGTCCCCACCACCTATCTTGCCGTAGTAATAGGCAATATAACCTACAACATAGATTACCAAGGCAACCAAAAGGATTGACAATACATCAAGCCAGTAGAATGTGCATATATCTATAATCAAGCCTATGGCAATCAATGGCAAGGTTATCCAGTCATAGATATAGCCTGTCTTTTGGTCAAAGTAGGCTGCTAAGCCAAGAGCTATCAAAAGAGTAACTATCCTAACAATCAAAATTGTACCAAGCATTTACATCACGATTTATCTAAACCTTAATTTCTTCTTCATCTTTTTCATGTTTGCAAACTGGCTCATGTCCAGCTTTGAAAGATCCATCTTTTCTGGAGAGACATCGCCTTGCTTTTCCAGTTCTTTTCCAATCGCCTGCATCTTCTTTGCGTCAATGCCCTTAAACATCTTTTTCATTTTCTTTAATTGAGAGCAAAGCTCCTTTACATCTTCTGTCTTTGTACCAGAACCCTTTGCTATCCTCTCAACCCTGGACCTTGTGAGAAAGTCAGGGCCGTTTCTAAGCTCTTCCTTTGTCATGGAGTTTAGAATCGCACGATAAACTAAAAGCTTCTTTTCCCCAAGGTTTAGCTGATCAGCGTTTAGCTTGTTTCCAATGCCTAAAAAACCCATAACCTTATTAAAAGGCCCTAGCTTTTTTGAAAATTCCAGCTGCTGCTTGAAAAGACCAAAGGTGATGTTCCCTTTAAGAAGCTCCTCTGGATTTATGTCCTTTAATTTTTCAATATCTGCTTGCTCTGAAACCTCTGATATCTTTTCCATAAGGCTTTCAAGATCCCCAAAGCCCAAAAGTCTGGAAAGATACCTGTTGGCATCAAAGCTCTCAAAGTCGTCTGCTTTCTCACCTGTGCCTATGAAATAGATTGGGGACTTGGTGATATAGCAGGCAGTCAATGCTCCACCGCCTTTTGCAGAGCCATCTAACTTAGTAAGGATTACACCATCAACACCTATTGCGTTGTTAAAGGCAATCGCTTGGTCCTTAACCGCTTGCCCAATGTCTGCTGAAATCACAAGCAAGGAGTAGTTGGGGTTAAAGACAGAGTCAATCTCTTTTATCTCCCTCACTAGCTCCTCGTCAAGCGCGCTTCTCCCAGCTGAATCCACAATTATTAGGTTACAACCGTTTTTGTTAAGGAAATCCAAACCTTCCTTTGTAACCTTCTTGGCTGATGTCTCTGCTTGGTTGCCATAAAACAAAACCCCAACCATCTCAGACAACTGCTTGAGCTGTTCGTAGGCAGCTGGTCTAAATGTGTCTGCACAAATGACCCCAACCTTCAGCCCATGTTTCTTGTAGAACTTTGCAAGCTTGGCTACTGTTGTTGTCTTTCCTGAGCCAAACAACCCACAGAGCAGAATAGATTGTGGGTTATCTGGAAGGGTTGACTTTACCTCTCCGCCAAGATATTTAAGAAGAGTGTTATAGCATAAACGTATAATGTGCTCTTTTCTTGTGATGCCACTTGGTATGTCCTCAAATGCCTTTTCTTCAATCTCCTTGGAGATGTTTAGGACAAGCTGTATGTTTACATCTGAAGCTATAAGTGCCCTCTGGATTTCCTTAATTACTTCCTTGATAAGCTCTTTATCTACATGCATGGAGTTCTTAATCTTGTCAAGAGCATCCCTGAGTTTTTCGCCTAAGCCCATAAATGATCAAATAAATATATTTTAAATTAGAAATGAATATAAATTGGTATTTTTAGGCATACTGCTAAGCTTTCTTGGCTTTAGTTGTAACTTGCCAAGCTTTCTTTTTTCCTGCTTGTATTAGCTGTATTTAGTTTAGCTGATGCCACAATTGGGGGAAGGGACTAACACAACAACTTCAGTGTATTTGTTAATAATTGAGTTGGGGGATACAAACAGATTATAAATGTATAAAATAAATCAGTTATTTGAGAATAATTGACTTTGTTATCCCGCCGGCTGTCTTAAAAACCGTTCCAGATTTTGTGTTAAGTGTTGCTAAGATAACTGGGGTTTGGTTTTCTGAAAAAACAAACTTGCAATCAATAGAGTTTTCTATAAAAAAACCTGATAGCAATAGCAAAGATGCTATA